>DBWJ01000002.1 GCA_002308955.1 Lachnoclostridium sp. UBA1241
TAAAGACCGGAAATAACGTTGTGTCCTCCCGGAGCCTGTCCGCCGGAAAGGATAACACCAATCACCCATTTCTTTGCAGGTGCGTTGTTTGCACCCTTAACGAACGTGATTTCCTTCTTACCGTAGGTGTTCGGGAACAGAGCCTTAATCTTGTCCTGATCCGCTACGCTCTTAGTTGCCTTGCCTTCCTTAACGCAGATGTCTGCGATGCCGTTTCTGAGCATCCCGGGAAGCTTCGGCTGATACTCATATCTCGCTTTTTGCAGAGGTGAAAGATTCATAAATCATACTCCTTTGTCTCGTGATTTTGGGCAGAGCCCATTTGATGTATATAGTATCTCATTTTGCGTCAAATGTAAAGACTTTATCTTGCTGTCTGTCCGTCGCCGAAAAGGATGGTTGCTTCCCCGACGTCATCGCAGATGACGCACACGTCCGGATTGTCCGGACAGTAGAAATGCACGGCCTTCCGCACCGGAATTCCGCAGACATAGGAGTATTCCATACAGATCTTACCGGCGGGCACCGTGTAGTCCCCGTCCCGGTCATATACATAATTCACGCGGGCGAACTCGTAGCTGCCGGCGTAATAGATTTCCGAAACAACGCGTCCCTGCGAATCCTTTACATATTCGAGCGAAAGGTTCTGCGGAAATCCCGGAAAATGCAGAATCCGTAACTGCGCCTCGAAACCGAGGTACATGCCGGTAAGCGTGATGTCAAGACACTCCTCGCCCTCCACGGTCTGGGATATCATCTCCAGGTTTCCGAATTTGGCGCGCTTCATGCAGTATTCTTCCTCATAGCGCGTTCCGGAGAATTCGTAGTGGATTCCGTCATCGGCAAATACGATGTCGCCCCTCGGCTGTCCCGCATTCAGAGGTCCAAGGAGCACCTCATAGGCATCGCCGAACATCTGCCGGTCCATAGGTCCGCCCGTTCCACCGGGAGCCCAGCCGAACAGGCTGAAGCCGTTCCAGCCGTATGTGAGCGACGATGCGGGATATTCCTGCATCTTCTCAAGATAGCCGGAGCTCTCGAGAAGCTCCTCAAAGGTTCCTGTACGGATCCAGGAGATCATTGCGGACTCTTCTTTAGAAGGGTTCGCGTCCTGATGTCCGTCGAAGAAGTCGGTCATGTTCTGTCCGGCGATCATCGGCTCCTCATAGCCTTCCCGGATGAAGTAATCATCGGTGCCCCAGCGGGCCTTGCCGGCTCCGAGCGTGAGTACGGTCGTTCCGGTGGAATCCTTTAAGAACACCTCGTCACCCACCTGATAGATTCGGTAGGAATCCACCTCGGTGGTAATCTCGCGGATCGGGTTCTCCTCTTCGTTCACGGAAAGTTTCTTCGTGAAACCGTTCTTCTCATAAAGGGAGAACGCTTCATCGGAAAGAAGCGTTCCGGGAACGCTGAATTCGCTTGTCAGAAGCATTCTTACGGTGCCGATACAGCCGACGGATTCGGAATCCACCGGATCCGCGGAACGGCAGAGAATGCCGACGTCCTCCGCTTCGGGCGTTACGCTCAGGTTCGACAGGCTCTCAAGAAGTTCCTGCATGCGCATCTCGGGGCGTTCGCCGGAGCCTAGGGAAAACCAAGGACAGTAATACTTTCCGCGGGCGCCGACGAAGCGCTTCTCTCCCTGCTGCTCTTCGTAGATGTAGGCCTCGTCCCCCTTCTCCTCGGTGTACAGGTGGTAAAGCGGTTCGCCGCTTTCTGTTGCGAGAAGGATTTCGTAAGGGTAATACGTGCCATTTAACGTAATGGAAGTATAGGTTAATTCGTACTGCTCGCCGTTCAACCGGGTTATCATAAACCTTTCTGCCCCCTTCTCGCCGACTACGATCTCCCGGAAATAGATGTTATCAAGGAGGAAGCCATCCTGATTCGTCCCATCCGGCCAGTCCGTCCCGGAGACGCACTGGTAGGTGACGGTGGGCGTCGGAGTCCCGGTCGCGGCCGCCACAGTCACCGCTTCTTCGAGCGCAGCAGCGCTCTCCTTCCTGCCGCAGGCAGCAAGGAAAAGCATCACCAGGCATACGATTGTCAGGCCGATTACACGCTTCATGAAATCCTCACTCAATAACCGAAAATAGTCCCCACAGGGACTATTTTATCGGGTATATGTTACACAGTTATTACGAAAGTCTAACAGTTCTTTTATGATTGCTTCTCTTTCTTCTTTTTAAGGACGATGATTACGATAACCACCGCAAGAATAACAACCGCAATCAGAATCCAGATGAAGATGCAGAGACCGAGCGGCTGCGGGCAGAAACCGCAGAGAGAACACTTGTCCTTCTTCTCTTCTTTCTTGTCGTCCTTCTTGTTCTCATCGGGCTCATCCGGAACCGCCGTAGGTGTCGGCTTCGGGTCATCTTTAATCTCGGTTGTTTCAAATGTCAGAACATCGGACCAGGGAGAGTAGATGGTTTCGTCGATACCGGACTGGTCGCAGAAGTAACGGCAGCGGATCTCCACCTTCGAGCCGTCAACAATGGTCTCCCCTTCCTTCAGAAGGTAGACAAGATCTCCCTTGATCTCACCCGACGTAACCCAGTCAAGCCCGAGCGAAGTCCACTCGGCGTCGCCTTTGACGCGGGCTTCCGTCTGAATGCGGATGCTTCCGCCGTATGCGGCTGCCTGAGAAGCCTTCTCGGCAAGTTCTTCCGGAACGGTAAGGGTATACGCAACTACCGGCTGGCCGTTGAATTCCTCGTCCGTCAGGCGAAGATTCGTGATGACCGGAGCCGTGGCGAGATCCGCCTCCGTCACCGGCTCCACCTTCGCAACATCCTTGCCGTAGCCGCAGACATCCGACCATTCGGTGAACTTATGAAGATACTTGATTCCGTCCTCGCTCTCCATGACGGCAGTAGCTACAAAACGCACGCGGAAGTACGCGGTATGCTCCGTAAAATCAATATGAACGTTGTCATCGTAATACTCGTACTGATCCGGTCGGAGCTGGTCCTTAACACCGGGCGTTCCGTTCTCGGGAATTCCGTTCCAGCGGTCACCGTCCGGAACGCCGCGCATGATCCAGTACTCCTGCACGGTTTCCGACGCATTATTAAGACCCCATTCAACAATGTCCCAATCACTGTACCGGTAGTGATAATCCTCGTCGAGGCCGAGACCGTTTCCGGTGGGGTCATCCCAGTACTTGTTGTAATGCCATCCGCTTACCGGATCGTTGACATCGTCAAGCGCCCAGTCAACCTGTATATTAAGATATACATCGGTTGCACCGTACTTAGCAAGCATCGACTCTAAAAGGCCGAACTCGCGCGCCTGATCGATGGCGATAAGGGCATTCGAAAGCTCGGGATCCAGGCTGAACGAGAGACGCATGGTCGTCGGCGAATCGTTCCCCTCAAGCCATTGCACCGCAACATTCTGCGGCGCCTTAACATCGATCGGAAGGCCGTCCCCGCTGCTTCCGGAAGAAGCCCCTGCTGCGCTGCAGCTGCCGAAAAGTAACATCATGATCAGTGCCCAAATACTTACTGTTCTCATCTTATGTTCCTCCGTAAAATGTGAAAACTGATTCAAAAACAAAAATCCGGCCCAGCGAATACGGTCCGGATTTCGATAACATGGAGCATAGGGGACTTGAACCCCTGACCCCAACACTGCCAGTGTTGTGCGCTCCCAACTGCGCTAATGCCCCGATTTATAAGGAGTAACCCGAAGGAAACTCCTTATTACTTACAGCAATATCTTACCGAAAAACCCGAAAATGTCAAGAAAAATTTCTCTTTTATTCCTTGAAGACAATCTTGTAATCCTTCGACAGCGTCGAGGCATTCAGAAAGCTCGTGATGACCTTCTTGGCCTCTTCCTTCGCGGAGGTCATGAACTCCTCGTTCTTTAAAAGCTCGTCCGCCTTCTTCATCTTCAGCTGGCCCATCAGAGCAGAGTAATCCGCAATCTTCGTCTCTGTGAAGATGGAGTTCTTGACTTCGTAAGCCTTGAAGCCCTCCTCGTCCACCTCGTGCGAAAGAATGAATACGGGCGGAAGCGTGATCGTGATCGTCATCGCTTCGTTATCGACCTCAAATGTGACCTGATTCAGCACGATTCCCGCGCTGATGATTCCCCTGTAGGTGAAGATGGTCCGGTCCGTGGTAAGCGGAATCTTCGCGCCGAGCACTTCCTTGTAGTTCTCAAACGTATCCACGTCGGTATAATAATACCGCTGGGTCACGAGGTCGCCTGCGGGCTTTACGATCTCCTGCACGGTGCTGACGTCAAGCGTCTGCTTATCCTCAACCGCGTCCGCAACCTTCTCAAGCAAAGACTTACGGTCCTTGTTGCCGATCTTCACGCCGGCGAAGATGCCAGCGCCGAGACACACAACCAAAGCACCGACCAACAATCCTATCTTCTTCATACAATTTCCCTCCTTACACGCATAGTAATACAGTCTACTACAATTCAATTATAAAAGAAACCGCCTGACTGTGCAAGCGGTTTCTGAATGCCCGGTTTTCGGAATGTATGATTTTCAGTCATCTGTGAGAATTCCGTATTGCATTTCACGGTCAATGCGCTCGAGTTCCTTCTCAACGGATTCGCGTTTCATGCGGTTCTCGCTCTGGATTCTCGCCACCTCGTCAAGGCTTTCGATGAGGATGCGGTTGGTCTCTGCAAGGGTATGCGGATCGATGGCCGTCGAGCCGGCAGCACGCTGGCTTTCGGCGGTAACCAGCTTCAGGTTCTCCGCGTTACGAAGCAGCAGCTTGTTGGTCATCTCGTTGATGGTCTGGTCGGTCCGAACCGCCTGTCTTGCGTGCTCCGCGCCGAGGGCAAGAACGATCTGGTTCTTCCAGAGAGGAATCGTATTGTAAAGGGTGGACTGCAGCTTGTCCGCCATGATTGCGAAGTTCGTCTGAAGCATTCGGATCTGCGCGGCCTGCTGCACGGAAATGGTACGGGAGAGCTCCAGCTCAACCGTCTTTCTTTCAAGCCGCTCGATGATGTTGTTCATCCAGGACTCTTCCACGGGGTTGAAGTCCGCCTGAAGGGCCTTTGCCCGCATCTCGTCGACCTTCATCTTGAGGGCGGCAACCTTGACACCGGCCTGACGGTAGTACTCCTGGTTCATGTTGAACATCTGGTTTAAAAACGCGCAGTCGCGGATCAGCCGCACCTGATGGTCCTCAAGGGTTCCGGCGATGGCGTCGACGTTCTTCGCGGCGATGTCGTATTTCTTCCGGACGGCAACCGCGTTGTTCTTCCGCTTCCAGAACAGGATCTTCCGGTCGTTGTCCGGCTCCTCCTGCTCGATATCGCACAGATAGCTGATGGTGTCCCGCAGGGTGTCGTCCACTTCGTCGATGGAGGAGTCGTTCAGGTTGTTGATCATGACCTGCGAAAGCTCTGCCATTTTCTTCTGTGTATCGAGACCGAACCGGGTGATGCTGTTAATGTCCGAGGTGTCCAGCTCCGCAACGCTCGTCTCGATCTGCGGAATATCGCTGTCGTTGAGCCCGAGTCCGGGGTTGCTTGCAATCACCCGCAGATATCCGATTTCCTTGTTGTCATCCATTTTGTTCTCCTTGTATGGCTATATTACCAGTCGTTGTATGGCTGCCGTCGCCCGGGTGGCGGCTGATCAGTCGTCTTCCCCGTAGTACTGCGGGACTTTGATCTTTCCGCTTAGGTGAAGCCTCGCGAGGAACGCATCCGCGTCCTGCTTGATGTTCTTCCCGACAATGCCCATGCTCTGCGGCGTTCCGATGAAGATGGCATTGTTGTCGATACCGAGAATTCTCTTGATCACGTCTTCGTCCGCAACCTTGCCGTAGGTCATGCCCCAGTTTCCGTTAAACGGCATGGATTCCTTCAGTCTCGAGATGACCCTTCGAAGGAAGGAACGCCCGCACATCGGGTAGTAGCATTTGGCGGGGTCGAGCTTCTGGCCGGGCCGTTTCAGCATGATCTCGCAGAGGAACAGCTCGTTGTATTCGATACTCGCCTCGAACACCCGAAGGTCCACAATGTAGTTGTTCTGCTCGAGAATTCGCACCAGGTTCAGCGTCAGAATTCCACGGGTCTTGATCTGCGCCTCGGTCGTGTTCCGGCTGTACGCCACATTCATGTAAATCCGGATCAGCTTCTTCTCGACCACCTTCGAGAGTCGGTACATGTTCTTGGGCGCCCCCGCGACGTAGGCAGGCACGTTCGGCCGGCTTCCGACGAAGGCGGGAACGCTGCAGCGCTGTCTGACGCTCTGCCGGTTCACGGCTTCGAGCTGGTTCGTGAGGATCATGAATTCCTCCATACCCTCTTCGTAGCCGCCGGTGCAGTACGCGATTGCCTGCTCAAGAGGCGGGCCTGCAAACTGCTCATCCGCGCGGACGCTCATCATGATCGGGAAGCTCCTCGTGTTGACCGGCGGGTCCGAGCTTAAAAACATCTCCAGCTCGCCCAGGGACTCAAACACCGGGTTATACAGCGAAGAATTCTTTCCGACCTTGCGAACGGTCAGAAAGCGGTCCAGACTGATTTCAATTCCGTTCTCCGCCATGTCTCCCTCCTGAATATATTCTCATGCGCTGCATCTGCTGCTTCACATTTTCCGCAATAAGTTACATCAGCCGCTTCGTATCCTTGCCGGAGCGGATCTCCGCCACACGGTCCGCGAAGATGGAATAAAGCTTCCTGCAGCCGTCGCTGTAATCGCTCTTCTTGATCTCGGCGGCGATCTCCTTCGCGAGAAATGCCAGATACTCTGCGTCCTTCGTCTGAATGAATTCGTACTCGATGATCTTCTCCTGCGAGAAGCTCCGGTTGTCGAGATACTTTCTAATACGCGTTACGTCACGCGTCGTGATGATACCGGCCGCGCTGAAATGCGTGAACCTGGACCATGCATTGGTCGCCGCGCGAAATGCCACAACGAACTCGTACCAGTCCTGATACGTTCCGAGGATGCTCCGCTCGACTTCGTTATCGTAGCCGACGAAAATCGGCGTGAAACGCTGCTGTACCGACTCCTCGATCTTCTCACGGGTATTGTAGTTGATATCCGCGCCGTTACCGGTCGTGTTACCGGCAGCAATGATACGGAAGTTCGGGTGCCGCATGACACGCTCGCCGTTCGGGAAATTGTACGCGGCGTTCGAGGTATTCGAAAGGAACGAATTCAGCTTAACGGTCGCACGGCTGTTACCGTTGTCCAGCTCGTCGCAGAAAGCAATCTTTCCGTACTTGTAGCAGCGGTAGAAGTTCGGCCGGCTGTAGCCGCCGCCCGCGGTCATGAAACCGAGGATGTCGTATTCCTCGTTGATGTATCCGATATCGATGCTTTCCATCTCGAGGATCAGCGCGATCTGCTGCACCATATAGGTCTTGCCGCAGCCGGAAGGCCCGATCATATACGGGTTCGCGTTCTCGATGACGGCGGTGATCACGTCGTCGAACATATGATGGAAATGCATTCCCTGGTTTTCAAGCTGTTTCTTACGTGACATTGCTTCCGCATAGCGGTCGCCGAACGGGATCGACTCGTCGAGAAGATAGCTCGGCGTAAAATCCATAACATCCTGGAACGGTTCCGTCACGGCCATGTCTGCCGTCTCCGAAAGTTCATCCGGCATCTGTCCGGGCATGCTTACGGGCGGCTGCTGTCCGGGCATACCGACGGGCGGCATCTGTCCCGGAGCAGGCACAGGCCTCTGTACATATACGGGCTGTGCGGGAGCGGGAACCGGCTGGGCTACGGGCACCGGAGGCGGCGTAAAATCCCTCTCCGAGAGCTCCATCAGCTTGTCAATCCGGTCATTCAGCTGCTTCGACATTTCCGCGTCGGCAAGCATTTCCTTGATGCGCTCGTTATCCTGGAAGTAAGCGTCCAGCTTGCTGATGACGTCGCCGGACTCGCGGCTTGCGCGCAGGATCTCACTCCGCGCGTTCCGAACCATCTGGTCAACGACCTTACGGAGTTCGGAAATCTCCTTCTGGCTGTCCGCTATGACGTTATTTACGATTTCATCCTTATCGGCAATGATCGCGCGGCGCTGGGACTCGACGAACTCGTCGTGGTTCCGGTTCATCGTCTGTACGAGATTGTCCACCTTGACCTTGGCCCTCGTAAGCTCGCCGTCGCAGAAATTCTGCACGTCACGGACGGTGTTCTGGGACAGCTCGGCTAAGGTCTTCGCCCGCTCTTCGGAAAGTACCAGCGAATCCTGAAGCCTGCTCGTGGCTGCCTGCATCGCGTCGATCTTCTGCTCGGCAAGCATGATCCGCTCTTCGCTTACGTTATAGATACCGACCATCTTGCAGACGGTCGCGTATTCCTCGTCAAGAACCTTCTCGGCTTTCTCGCCACTCATGATCCGGTCGGTGAAACGCCACAGCGCTGCGGAGAAGATGTCCTCATCCTGGCAGAACGGACGGATCTGCGTCGCGTACGCCGTGATCGACTCGCGCTCCTTCGTGCCGTACTTCTTCGCGTCAAGGCCCTTCGTCCAGCGGATGTAATTCATCTTACTATGGAAGAGATGATACAGCTTCGGAATGAACATCTGCTTCGAGATTACGCCGCCGATATCAAACATCTCGAGGAACACGTTACAGAGCACCTCGAAATCCGGCGTCTGCTCCTCCATGAAGAAGATGTGCGGATAGATTTCCTCGCCGTACTTCACGGCGTCAAGCCATCTCTCCTCCGAAAAATCCACGGAGTTCTTGATGGTTGCCTCAACAACGTCAAGATAGAGCTCAAACGGCCGGATCACGCACTTTAACGGGTTATCCTTATAATCGCGGATATCCTGCCAGAGGCGTTTACATTTGCCGTTCACGTGCTCCTTTAAAAACGCGCAGAGTTCATCGGCCTTCACCGATTCATTATCTGTAATTTTCTTGGAAAATAAACCCATGCTGCTGTGATCCCCCTCGCTTAAGTGATGAAATATCTGCCGGCGAGCGCGGTCCGGTAACGGCCGGAGGCGCCTGCCCCTGCGATGTCAAAATAGGTCTGGTAACGTCCGCCGCCGATCTCCGCGCGCACCATCCGAACGTTCTCCTTGCGGATGATCACGCCCGTGGTCCGGTTTTTGACAACCGTCCATGACACGGTCTCGGAGTAGCCCGCCTCCCTAAACGCAAGCGTCCGGAGGTATTCCTTCTTGAGGATTTCGCCCTCCGCGGCCTGCTTCTCAAAAAGCAGATAGTCAACGCCGAAGGGAAGCCGGTAAGTCACATTCGGGGTTACGCCCTCCGGAAGCAGCTTCGCCTCGCGCTCACCGATCTCTACGCCCTCGGACTCGTACTTTTCGTTCTCGTAGCAGATTTCCTTTCCGTCCTGGAGGATGGAAATCTGCGTTTCCATATTGTTCACCCGGAACAGAAAACGGAACCTCCCGGTGAAATTCATTCTTTCTGCGGCAAATGCGATCTCTGCCTCCTCAGGTCCCAGCACAATATCGACCTGCATATTCTCGCCGTCTTCCGGATAATTGCCGATCACCATGCGGTAATTCGTTTTGTCTAACCGCACGGCGCTCACCGGATGCTCCGAAACGTTTCGTTCCCGGCGGAGTTCCAGTGCTCCGCGACCGCGCCAGCCGAAGTAGCATTTGCCGATCTTACCGTTCTTCTCGAGGATCGATTCGAGCTGGGTGACAAGGTACTCGGCGATGGGTACGAACATGCGGCTTAGGGCGGCGTCGAAGCTGATGGTCGGAAGGGTCGAACCCTGCAGCTTCACGTAAGTGTCGGTATAGGCTTCCTCGACCTCGGCGATGCCGGCTTCAAGGATGCTTCTTGTCGTCTCGTCCATCAGGACGGCCGACCGGTTCTCGGTTTCCGAGTAGACCGTCAGGATGCGCTCCACAAGCTCTTCGAAGTACGGGTCTACTTCACTCAGCGTGATCTGCGAACCATCTCCGTACAGAACAGTAACAGCCGTACATCCCGAAGCGGTTACGGGACCCGTCCCGTCGTCGCCTTCTTTCCGTACGGCATTGGTAAATTCGTATACGGAGACCATGCGAAGATTTTTAATCTTTTGAATCAGGATCTCCTGTTCCGTCATTCTGTGAAGCATATTCCCCTCGTCTAAAAAAAGCGGTTCGCTGGTAAACCCAACAAACCGCATTGCGTTCGTCCGTGCTGTTAAAATAATAACACCACTTTGGCTTTTAGTAAAGAGATTTTGAGGCGCCAGCTGCAAAAATACAGCAGGTTTCACCGGCGCTCCGCAAAATTATTGTAGGTTATTGTAGGTTCCGCTGCGCAGCGACATGCTCCGGGGAGAGAATCCGGCTCAGATTCTCCCCGGTGCGGTTAAGAAGCGACTGCTTGAGGCCGCTCAAAGCACCCGTCAGCTCTCTGTCCTTGCCCATGAAGAATATGGCAATCGTGTCCGGTCCGACATGGCTTCCGGTACACAGATCGTAGGTCGTGTTGATGAAGCCGCGCACCTTGATCTTCTCGGTGATGCGGTTCATGATGTAAAGCGACTCCTCGTAGGCGTCGGCGTGCGCGATGCCGAGAATCTGGTTCTCGGGATCAACGATGTTATCGAGAAGCAGCGAAATCAGCGTGTTGAGGGCGGATTTGCGGCCGTGGCATTTCTTGTACTGAACGATATGACCGTCCTTGTCGCCGCGAAGGATCGGCTTGATGTTTAATGTGTTACCGATCAGCGCCGAGGTCTTCGTGATGCGGCCCGTGCGGGACAGAAACTTCAGGTCTCCGACCGTGAAAACGCCGTTCATCTCACCGGACTTCTTAAGAAGCCAATCTGCGGTCTCGTTCACGTCCTTCCCCTGTTCGCGCATCTCGGAAGCATAAATCGCAAGGATGCCTGCTGCCAGCGACGCGTTCTTCGTATCAATCATACGAACGGAGCGCTCCGGAAAATCCTCCGCGACCTCTCTCGCCGCAATTCTCGCCGAGTTATATGTGCCGCTGATTCCCGAGCTGATCGTAAGGCAAAGCACGTCCTCGCCCCGTTCGAGCACCTCGCGGAACGCCTCCTCGAACTCGCCGATGCTGATGAGCCCGGTCTGCACCGTAAGCCCGTTCCGCATGGAATCATAGAATTCCTTCCCGCGGGCACGCTCCTCTTCGGGCGTCTGGTCCGGGAGGTAGCAGGTCACGTTCTTCCCGTCGACATGGTTGATAAAGGATAACACCTCAATCCGGTGCTTCTTCGCAAGCTCTGCGGGGAGATTCGCCCCGGAATCCACAAGAATCTGAAACATCTATATAAGCCCCTTTCACATTGCCGCGATATCGTAACAATTTCTGATTGTCGCGGTCTATGTGAACATTATATGTGGTTTTCATTACTATGTCAACCATTATTCGATAACTTCACGGATGTTTCACAGAAAAAAGATGGCGTGGCCCCCCTGGGACGGGAATTTGCCCGCAGGTGGGCCGCGTTCTCCGATTCCACTACTCTATTTTAGCAAGTANNGGCCCCCCTGGAAGCCAAAATAGCTTCCAGGGGGGCCGTTTCTGCAAAGTCCGGGCTTTGTGGGAAGGACGACGCGGCCCACCGGGAACGGGAATCGGCCCGTGGGTGGGCCGAATTTCGCGGAGCCTCTACTTGCTATAAGGCAAGCGCGGCCCACCGGAAACGGGAATCCTCCTGTAGGCACGCCGAAAAAGGGCTGCCGCATTCAGTGCGACAGCCCCGTAATTCAAAACAGTTTCCGCAGCTCGATTCTATCAAGAATGCCCTGCACGCCGACGTTTTGATGCGTCAGGTACATCCGCGTCACCTGCTCGATAAACTCGGCGGGCGCGCCGGTCTTCTTCTGAATCTTCTCAAGCGGAAGGCCTTTGTCGATGTATTTCATGATTATTTTGACAAGATTATAAATCTCACGCTCACTCTTATTCTCGGAGCGGGTTGCGGACTGCTTGGCTTCGGTGTCAGTTGCGTCTGCTCCGCCGGCTCCTGCGCCGGCTTTGGCTGCGACGTCCGTCCCGGCTGCTCCGCCGGCTCCGGCGGATGCGTCCGTACAAGATACTCCGTCAGCATCCGCCCCGAGCACCGCTTCCTTTGCGTGCCCGTACAGTATCCTCTTCGGATTCTTTGCGAGGAGCTTGTTCCAGCTCGCTTCGATTTCGGTGCCGCGGTGGCATTCGAGTTCGTAAAGCGGATTCAGGTCGCCGACAAGAATTGTGCCGTCGTCGAGGCACAGCGAGATGCTGTCATCGCTGTGGCCCGGGGTTGCGAGAATCTCGCCGTCGATGCCGAACTCCGAAAGGATGGCGCGGCTTTCCGTCAGGGGGAAGGCGCGGACGGCGGTGTCATCGATCGCGGTGAAAGGGTACTTTCCCTCCTTCGCGAAAACCGCGTCGGCGCTGTGAAGAAACGGCAGCTGCAGGTCGGCCGCGAGGATGACCGGGCCGTGGTCCGCAATCTGCTGCGCAATTCCCATGTGGTCCGGGTGAAAATGCGAGATCAATATGCCGCCGATTCGGTCGATTGACCCGCCGGCCTCCTTGAGCGCGCGGCAGAAATCCGCAAATGTGCCCGCCCAACCCGTATCAAAAAGAATATCGCATGCGCGCCCCTTAATCAGGTACGTATTCGTATTGGAATAACGTATTAGTTTAACCATGCTCCCTCCATGCGGGCATCAGTCCGCATCAATTCGGCAGCAGCCGCGCTTCGCAGCTGCAGCGCGGCATCACAAAAACCACTGTGTCACAGCAGCTGAATCAGCTTGCAGTTCTTGATTCCGGTCTTCCAGAAGTCCTCGACCGGCAGCTTGCGCACCTGCACGACGATGCTCATGTTCATCGCGCCGTGGCCGACGATCAGGATATTCTTGCCCTGCGCGAGCAGCGGGTAGGCAACCTCCTCGAGAAATCCCCCGGTCCGCGCCATCAGGTCGTACGTGCTCTCGCCGCCCCCGGCGGGCTCGCGGTAGTCCTCCGGATGGAAGAAAAACTGATTGACCGGGCAGTCCGGAATCTTGAAGCTGTCCTCGATGCCTTCATACGCGCCAAATGCCATCTCCATCAGCCGCTCATCATAGTAAACCGGCACATTCCGGCCCTTTAAAAGTATCTCCGCCGTCTCCTTCGCCCTGCAAAGCGGCGAGCAAAAGCACATGTCGAACGCGATGCCTGCGTACTCCTCGGCAGCAGCCGAAGCCATCCGGCGGCCTTCGTCATTTAACGGAATGTCCGTCCGGCCCTGCAGCTTGTGGCGGTCGTTCCAGTCGGTCCGGCCGTGCCGGATTATGTAAAGGTGTCCCTGTTTCATCGTCCAAATCACTTTCCATTGCTTCAGTCGGGTTTCATTACCGTGCCGCCGCTAACGTCAGGCACCTTCCCCGAAGTCTCTTCAAGCATTATACCCGAGTACCGCGAAGAATACAACTCTCCCGCGGTCACAATCTTCTCGAATGAATTACACATTTTCCTCACATTTTCATCAATTTTTAGCCTAATTCGTCATGTATACTGACCTCAACAAAGCAAGAAACGCACCTCCGTAGAACTGCTGCGGAGGCCCTGAAAAAGTAATTTACGGATCCTTAAGAGAGTGATAGATGCGATTCTTCTGACGATTGTCATGGCGCTTACGCTGGCTGCAGGTTGCAGAACGCAAGCGGCTGCGCCGTGACGTCGGAGGGCGCAAAGCCCCGCATAAGCTGTATCGAAACAGCGGCGCAACAGCCCCCGCGGCAAATGCCACCCACGGGTGCCACTCACGAACCAAGGAGTTTCGTTTCGGTCAAAACGACGAGACTTAACATATAATACAACATCCTGACTGCGTGCTTCTCACATCTCCCCCGAGTGAGAAGCACTTTTTTTTGCACTATGAAAGCAGTCTGGTTTCGTGTATAATGATGGATATTCAGAAAGACGACTGACAGCGACGGGCACGTGTGCGGCCCGCTACGCTGCGGAAACAGAGGAAGACTTATGAGTTACGATTACTTTTCAACGCTCCGGACGAAGCATCCGGTGGTTCATTGCATAACCAATCACGTGACGTCCAACGACTGCGCCAATCTCCTGCTTGCGAGCGGAGCGATTCCGGTCATGGCGGACGCCCCCGAGGAGACTGCGGACATCACGTCCCGCAGCAACGCGCTCGTCATCAACCTCGGAACGCCCCGTTTCGAGTCACTTTCGGCGATGCTCGCCGCCGGCCACGAGGCTATAAGCCTCCCCCATCCGGTCGTCTTCGACCCGGTCGGCGTCGGCGCCTCCGCGTTCCGGACGGACATGGCCGCATCCATCCTGCACGACCTCCCGCTCACCGTAATCCGCGGCAACCGGCGCGAGATCGTGTTCCTCAATACCCTTTCGGAAAATCTGACACTGACCGCGAACCAAATCACGAATTATAAAGTGAAATCGGCCTCCGTCACCAATTACCGGAGTGGGACTTCTTCGTTCAAGTCCGGCAGTGCTTCAGCACCCAATGCTACAGGAACTGTTGGTTTCAAAGGGTGTGCCGATGCTTCTGCTCCCATTGATTCCGATGCTTCGGCCGACTCGGACTACAATGCACAGTTCGCCGCAGACGCCCTCGCAAGAAAGCTGGAATGCATCGTGATCATGTCCGGCGAGACCGATTATATCACGAACGGCAAGACATCCCGCTCCGTGAAGAACGGCGATCCGATTCTTCGCCGGATTACCGGCGCAGGCTGCATGCTTTCCGCTCTGGTCGGCGCATTCCTGGCGGCTGTGGCGAGTAACCAGGAGGATGCGAAAGTGACCGTCGGGCCGGCCGGTGGCGCTGCTTCCTTTGATTCCCCTGTTGTCAATTCATCTGAGATACCTTCCGAGCTTCAGATAGAAGCTTGCGTCGCAGCCGTCGGCGCTATGGGGCTGGCAGGCGAGATTGCCGCTGCCCGCATGACTTCTGAAGACGGCAATGCTTCCTGCCGGAATTACTTGATAGATGCTGTCTACCGCATGGACGACCGTCAGCTTGAAGAGGGAATCCGCTAGAAAGTAGTGGCTCCGCGCAGTTCGGCGTGCCTACGGGCAAATTCCCGTCTCCGGTGGGCCGCGCTTGCTAAATAGCAAGTAGTGGCTCCGCGCAATTCGGC
>DBWJ01000081.1 GCA_002308955.1 Lachnoclostridium sp. UBA1241
AGCGGTGCCCTGAACCTGCAATCCGCTATAGCAGGGGTGATGACATGTCGCGGGCGCGCCGACGGGGAGCAGCCCGAAGCAAGTGGTGTAGACGTCCGGGTCTCGCGCAATGGAAATCTGTGAACCGTGTCAGGGCAGGAATGCAGCAGCACTAAGCGGAATCTTTCATGTGCCGTGAGGAAGCCTGGGCCGAGCTAACTGTTTCGGTAACGTTTCCGGAAGCAGCTCAACACATGTCGCACGGCTTTTTGAATGAAACAGTCAACTTCGGTTGACTTTTTTTGTTTCCGTTTATTTTTGGCGGAAGGGACCGACAGGGACGGAGATGGCGGATTTTCCGGGTTGTTCACAGAAAAATCACAGAATATTGTGGATAAGACCCGAAAAAATGCCTTAAATTGTGGAAAAACCGAAGAAAAACCTTGATAGAATGCGGTTTTGGTGATATGATAATGTAGATGTAATATATAAAATGATATGGGTATGCCCAGATAGACGGGGAGACGCTGCTTCATCATTACCGGAAAGGGAGTCGTTGGGACCATGCTTTTGACTACTACGTCTAAAATCAATGCGATTAAAGAGTACATGAAAGCGGGGGATTATGATTCGGCGGTACAGGTTGCCGAGAAGGTCAATCCCGAGAAAGTCAGCTCCGTTCGCGATCTGATGACGATGGCGAACGCATTCCTCAAGAAGCGCCGTTATGAAGACGCCAAGGAAGTCTATGTGGAGATGCACAACCACGCCTCAACCCATAAGGTGCTGGTCGGTCTGATCGAGCTTTGCCTGAAGACCAACTCGCCGGAAGAGGCTGAAACATATATTCGTGAGTTCCGTAAGCTGGAACCGGACAATCCGGAGCGCCTTATATACCGTTACCGCGTTGACGCGATGCTCGGCAAAGGCCCGGAGTACCTGGTAAAGAGCCTTTCCAAGCTGAAGGAAGAAGACTACAGCGACGTATGGGGACTCGAGCTTGCAAAGGCATACTTCAAGATGGAAGACTATCAGAAGTGTGCGCAGGAATGTAAAGATGTCCTTCTCTGGTTTGCCGGTACGGAATCGGCGGCCAAGGCGCATGTGCTTCTCGGAGCCTGCGCGGAGAACGGTGTGACGGTGAAGATGCCGGAGATCAAGCCCACCGAGGAAGATTCTTTCGACGACGAAGAGGCACCGGACGTTCCCGTAATTGCCGACACGACGGCCCGCGAGGAAGAAGCGGAGCCCGCAAGCGCGCCGGCTGTAGAAGATGACGGAAGCTTCTTTGATCTGTCGGCAGCCATCGGCGAGACCGTTTCCGAGGCAATTGCCGAGGACCGCGAGAAGGCCCTCTCCGAAGAGTCCGCAGAAGATGCGGATGAAGCCGCGGCAAATCCCATAGAGGATTCCGCCGAGGAAGAGCCCGACCTTGAGGCTGTTGAAGATATTAAGCTTCCGGTATCGGAAGAAGTTCCGGAAGATGCCGTTGAAGAGTTATCATTTGCCGTAGAAGCCAAGGCGGAAGAAGCCGCCGGGGAAGAGACGGAAGAAGCCGCCGGGGAAGAGACGGAAGAAGCCGAAGAGGCTGAAGAAGCTGAGGAAGCTGAAGAAGCAGAGGAAGCCGATGAGACCTTCTTCGAGGAAGAGGAAGCTGAAGAGCCCGAAGAAGAGGCTGAAGAGGCGGACGATACGTTCTTCGAGGAAGAAGACGTAGAAGACGTAGAAGAAGCCGAAGAAGCTGACGAAGCAGTTGAAGAGGCTGCTGAGGACGAGGCTGAAGAGGCCGAGACTGAGGAAGAACCTGCCGGCGATGTTGCGCTCGGTGAGTTTGATATAATCGCGCTTGCTTTGCAGAAAGCAAAGTCGCAGGAGGATGACGACGATGACGTCGTGATCCATGATTATTTCCCGGAGGAAGAGAAGCGCAAGAGCCGTTCTTCCTGGGACAATGAGGATGCGGTTCCGACCCTGGTAACGCTCCCGAGCGGCTATCGGAGCGAGGCGTCGAAGCCCGAGGATACATTCTTCGAAGAAGAAGCCGAAGAGGTTGAGGATTTCGCGGCAGAGGAAGTCGAAGACGACGCGGAAGCCTACGAAGACGTTGAGTCCGATGAGGAAGCCGTAGAGGAGACCGCTGAAGCCGACGAAGCCGAAGCAGAGGCTGACGAGGAATCCGACGAAGAGACCGAAGAGGACACCTTCGAGGAGAAGGCCGCATTTGCCGAAATAAAGGCGGACTCGCAGGAGCTCGTTGCGGACAATGAAGAGGAAGACGGTCAGATTTCGTTCTTCTCCGGATTGAACGACGAAGATTTGAAGATCGCGACCGAGGATGATTTTTCGGAGATTTCCGGAAGCATTGCGGACGCGGTGAAGGATGAGATGGAGAACGGACGCCCCGAGGCGGACGACGTCTCCAAGGCACCCACCAAGGTGCACACCGACCTGGCGGCAGCAGCGCTTGACGCAGTGCTCCGCGAGGACGACGAGGCCATCGAGAAAGCGCTCTTAGGGCTTCTCTCGGATAAATAGGCCGCCCGGAAAGCTGAGACTACCGGGTTAAAAATGTAGCCAGCGGGAAGGAATTACCATTCCTTCCGACAAATGATATACCCATGAGGAGGACTCTTATGGAGCAGTACGTTATCAACGGAGGCAAGTCGCTTGCCGGCGAGGTAACAATCAGCGGCGCTAAGAATGCGGCGCTCGGAATTCTTGCCGGTGCGATCATGTGTGACGATTTCGTTACCATTGAAAATGTGCCGGATGTTAGCGATACGAATGTTCTTTTGGAAGCAATCGCGGCAATCGGAGCCGTAGTTGACCGGGTTGACCGGCACACGGTCCGCATCAGCGGCGCGACGATCCACACAGAGATGGTGGATTACGACTACATTCAAAAGATCCGTGCATCCTACTATCTGCTTGGCGCGCTTCTCGGAAAGCGCGGAAATGCGACAGTAGCAATGCCGGGCGGATGCGATATCGGATCCCGCCCGATTGACCAGCATTTGAAAGGTTTCCGGGCACTCGGAGCAACGGTAACGACGGAGAACGGATTCGTTCACGCAACCGCGCAGCACCTTCGCGCAAGTCATATCTTCCTCGATGTCGTAAGCGTCGGCGCAACCATTAACATCATGCTTGCGGCGTGCATGGCCGAGGGCCAGACGATCATCGAGAACGTAGCGAAGGAGCCCCACATCGTAGACGTGGCCAACTTCTTAAACAGCCTCGGCGCGAACATAAAGGGCGCAGGTACCGATGTCATCCGTATCCGCGGCGTGCAGAAGCTTCACGGCAACACATACTCCATCATCCCCGACCAGATCGAAGCCGGCACGTTCATGTGCGTAGCCGCTGCGACCAAGGGCGATGTGCTTCTTAAGAACGTTATCCCGAAGCACCTGGAGGCCATTTCCGCGAAGCTTGTGGAAATCGGCGCAGAGGTGAATGAATACGACGATTCCGTGCGCGTATGCTGCAACAGAAGACCGCATGCGAGCACCGTAAAGACCCGCGTATATCCCGGTTTCCCGACCGACATGCAGCCCCAGATGGCAGCTCTTCTGATGCTCGGCGACGGAACCAGCTATATCAACGAGACGATTTTCGAGAACCGCTTCAAGTATGTTGCGGAGCTTCGGAAAATGGGAGCGAATATCAAGGTGGAGGGCTCCAACGTTGCCATCATCGAGGGAATCGAAAAGGCAACTGCCGCCATCCTGAACACACCGGATTTGCGTGCCGGCGCGGCACTTACGATTGCCGCTCTCGCAACGGAGGGCAGAACCGTAATCCGGGATATCGAGTATATTGAACGCGGCTACGAGAACTTCGATGAGAAGCTCCGCGCGTTGGGGGCTTCGATCGAGAAGCAGACCGCCGCACCGGGCCGCCGCAAGACCAAGTTCGCATAGAAAGATAATCAGTGTCGGAAATTCTTCCGGCACTGTTTTAATCCAAAATATACGGCGGAGAGCCGTGCCATTTGGCGCAAGGAAACTGTCAGATGGCGCAAAATACTACGGCATAATGCCAAGAGGAGACTTTTAGACAGTTATGGAGAAACGGTTGTTTACTTCGGAGTCGGTGACGGAAGGACATCCCGACAAAATCTGCGACCAGATCAGCGACGCGATTCTGGACGAATTGATCAAGCAGGACCCGATGAGCCGAGTGGCCTGCGAAACCTCCATCACCACCGGACTTGTTCTGGTCATGGGTGAGGTTACGAGCGAAGGCTATGTGGACATTCAGAAGACGGTCAGAGACACGATCCGCGAGATCGGTTATGACCGGGCAAAGTATGGATTTGACGCCGATACATGCGGCGTAATCGTAGCTCTTGACGAGCAGAGTAAGGATATCGCGATGGGCGTTGACAAGGCGCTTGAGGCGAAGACCGGCGAGATGGCGGAGGAAGACATCGCAGCCATCGGCGCAGGCGACCAGGGTATGATGTTCGGCTATGCGACCAATGAGACGCCCGAATACATGCCGATGCCGATAAGCCTCGCTCACAAGCTTACAAGAAAGCTTGCCGAGGTCCGCAAGAACGGTACGCTTTCGTACCTTCGTCCGGACGGCAAATCCCAGGTAACCGTTGAGTATGACGAGAACGGAAAGCCGGTGCACGTGAACGCAATCGTCGTTTCCACGCAGCACGATCCGGAGGTTACGCAGGAGCAGATTCATAAAGACGTGAAGAAGTACGTCATCGACGCCGTTATCCCGGCGGAGATGATGACGGATGCCACGAAGATTTTCATCAACCCGACCGGCCGCTTCGTTATCGGCGGACCGAACGGCGACTCCGGTCTTACCGGACGTAAGATCATCGTGGATACCTACGGCGGGTACGCCCGTCACGGCGGCGGTGCATTTTCCGGAAAGGATTGCACGAAGGTGGACCGCTCCGCCTGCTATGCAGCCCGTTATGTAGCGAAGAACCTCGTTGCTGCGGGACTTGCCGACCAGGTTGAAATTCAGGTTTCCTACGCCATCGGCGTTGCGGAGCCGACCTCGGTTATGGTGGATTCGTTCGGAACCGGAAAGGTTTCCGACGAGCAGCTGGTGAAGATTGTAAGAGAGAACTTCGATCTTCGTCCGGCGGGAATTATCAAGATGTTAGATCTCAGACGTCCGATTTACAAGCAGACCGCAGCCTACGGGCATTTCGGACGGACCGATCTGGACCTCACATGGGAACGTCTTGACAAGGTTGACGTATTGAAGAAATACCTCGCCTGATACTTGTCCCACATGAAACCATCGACGGAGGATATTTTATGACCGGCAGAGTTGAAGCATTTCTCTTAACAAGCGCTTCGGACGGAATTGTAACACTACTCTCAATCGTTGTAACGACTTTGGTAATCTGTATGATCGGCGTCATCGTGATGCTGGTCATCGGCAGCAAGAAACAGAAAAAACGCGGCCACACCGGGCTTCTCGCGGATGTACCCGGCGAGCGGTACGGTACGGTGCCGCCGGAGTTCCAGGACGGACAGCCGCATTTCGGAACCACTTCCCTTCTGAAGCCGTTCCACAGCGAGTATCCTGAGGATATGAACGAGGGCAGCGAAAAGACGATGCTCCTCGGCATCACGAACCCGCACGGGCTCGTAATCATGCGGATGCGCACCGAAGAGGAGTTCCTGATTGACAAGGACGAGTTCCTGATGGGCAAGGAGCGGGTTCGCGTAGATTACTGCATCACGAGTAACCCCGCTGTCAGCCGCACGCACGCGAAGATGATTCGCCGCGGCAACAAATTGTACATCGTGGATTTGAACGCGACCAACGGCACCTACGTAAACGGCGAGCGGATTCCCGCCGGCAAGGAAGTGCCCCTTGAGGTCGGCGACCGGTTCCGGCTGGCCGATGAGGAATTCCAGATCAGATAAAAGATTCAGAGCGGCGGGCATTGGGCCCGCTGTTCTTCGTTAAAAACGGAGGTTGTTTTATGAATTCAAAGATTCTTTCCGGGCTTACGCCCGAGCCGGTCTTCCGGTATTTTGAGGAGATCAGCCGGATTCCGCGCGGATCGGGCAACACGAAGGCAATCAGCGATTATCTCGTGGCATTTGCCGCGGAGCACGGACTCCGTTATGTGCAGGAGCCCTGCGGCAACGTGATCATGTACGCGGACGCGACGCCCGGCTACGAGAACGAGCCCGGCATCGTCATCCAGGGCCACATGGACATGGTTGCCGTGAAGGACAGTGACTGCGAGAAGGATATGGCCACCGAGGGGCTTGACCTCTTCACGGACGGCACGCTTGTGGGCGCTAGAGGCACCAGCCTCGGCGGCGACGACGGCATCGCCCTTGCCTACGCGATGGCGGTCCTCTCCGACCCGCAGATTCCGCACCCGCAGCTTGATTTCATCGCCACGATTGATGAGGAAACCGGCATGGACGGCGCCCACGCAATCGACCCGGCGCACATCCGCGGACGCCGCCTATTAAACCTCGATTCGGAAGAGGAAGGCATCTTCATTGTCGGCTGCGCTGGCGGCGCAACGCTTCGCCTCCATCTGCCGTTAAGCCGTGAGCGCGTCTCCGGCCGGTGCTACGCCATCTCCGTCTCCGGCCTTCAGGGCGGACATTCCGGGACGGAGATCGAGAAGAACCGCTCGAATGCGATTCTGCTCCTCGCGCGCGTGGTGCGCGAACTCAAGAAAACGCAGAATATCCGCCTCATTTCGATTACCGGCGGCACCAAGGATAACGTTATTCCTCCGGAAGCAACGGCCCTTGTGGCGGCCGAGGCAGCCCCGGACACTACGGCGATTGAGAAGCAGCTGAAAGCATCGCTCGCCGGGAAAGAAGACGGGCTTACGATTACGGTTACGGAAGTAGTTGGAGCAGGTTCCGAGGGCGGGGGTTCCGGAGCGACCGCAGCCACGACGACCACAGCTGGCACAGCTACGGAAGCCCTCACTTCTGCCTCCGAAGAAGCGCTTCTCAAGCTTCTTTCGTTGCTTCCCTTCGGCGTGCAGGCCATGAGCGCGCTTCAGGGGCTTGTAGAGACCTCCGACAACGTCGGAATCATCCGGTCAAGCGGCGCTGAGGCAGAGATAGCCGTATCGGTAAGAAGCCTGTTCGAAGCCGAGAAGGAAACGCTTTGCGAGAAGATTATCGCGATTGCAGAGCTGATGGGAGCGACCGTAACAAGAAACAGTGAGTATCCGGGCTGGCAGTACCGCGCGGAGTCACCGGTTCGCGAGCGCTCGGTGGAGGCGTACCGCAAGCAGTACGGCAAGGATCCTTTGGTGATGACGATTCACGCGGGACTTGAGTGCGGGCTTCTTCTTGCCAAGCTTCCGGACCTCGACGCCATCAGCATGGGCCCGAACATCTACCACATCCACACCACCAAGGAACGCCTGGACATCGCATCCGTGCAGCGCACGTGGGAGCTGCTGCTGTCGGTGCTCAGCATGAAGGATTGAACAAAGGCAGTGCTCCGGATGAAGAACTGAGTTGTGTTCGGCTGCCGGGCAGGCATCGCCCGGACGAAGGCGTGGCATTTTTCGGATTGGGGATTGACAAATTGTTATAATTCGTGTATAACAATAGCAAAAGGTAATTCACATTTACCGTAAGGAGGAGAAAATTATGAATAACGATGATTTCCTGGGAAAGACCTCGGAAGTATTGAACGGGTTGATTGATTCCATTGAAAAGGGCATTAAGGATCTGCAGAAGGAGGCCGGTTCGGTTGGATCGGGCGTGTTCGGAGGAACGCCGTTCGGGACAGACTTCCTGAAGAGAGCGGAAGAGGCGGCATCGCGCAAGGCCGAAGGGCCGGCACCGTTCCGCGGGGAGAAGAGCACGATTCCCGCGACACGCATCGATTACACGGACTATATAACGATTGTCTGCGAGCTCCCAGGTTGCACGAAGGGCGACCTCAAGCTGGATTATTCGAAGGACCAGCTGGTGATCCGCGCAACCAAGCGGAAACCGGAGCCGGAAGGCAGGCCGACGCTTCACATGGATGACCGTAAGTACGGCACCTTCGAGCGCACATTTATCGTCGGCAAAGTGGACGCCGCTTCGATCAAGGCATCCTTCAAGGACGGTCTTCTGACCATCAACTGCCGTCGCGCTGAGGACAGCAGCATAGGAATTTCCATCAACTAGAGATAGAGTTTTAGATGAAAAGGACCAAAAAGCGGAAATGCTTTTTGGTCCTTTTTTCTTCTCTTTTCTTGCTTCTGCTTTCTTTGCGTCTGTTACCATTCCTGGCTTCTGTTTCCGTGCTTGGCCCACCGGGGACGGGAATCTGCCTGTAGGTGGGCCGAACTTCGCGGAGCCACTACTTGCTATTAAGCAAGCGCGGCCCACCGGGAAGTCAAAACGACCACCAGGGGGGCCGAATTCAACAAACTCCCGGTTTAGCAGAAGAAATAGCGGCCCCCCTACAAGCCAAAGCAGCTCATAGGGGGGCCGAATTCAGCAAACTCCCGGTTTAGCAGAAGAAAAAGCGGCCCCCCTACAAGCCAAAACAGCTCATAGGGGGGCCGAATTCAACAAAATCCGGATTTCCTACGGAATATAGTAGAAATCCTCACCCGGCATCGCGCCGCCGACAGCCTTCGGGTTGGCGTCGAAGAGGATCTGCAGGTAAGCGGAAACCGCCTTCTTCATGTCTTCGCCGGTGTAGCAGACGATGTTGCACTGCGGAATAGCCTTCTTGGCAACGGCTGCCTTGAAGATGTCGAAGTGCTCCACGAGATCGGCCGCTGCGTCAACGGATTCCACGGCGAAAGACGTGCTTGCGCGGTACTCGTCAAGGAAGACGTTGAATGCCTCGCGGTTTGCGTTGAGCCAAGCGGTGTTGGCAACGATAACGCCGGTAACGACGGTGGATTCGTTGAGCTTGTTCCACTCGGCAGTCACGTCGAGGGCAACGCGCAGCTCGGGCATCTTCATCTGCACGGTGGTCACATAAGGCTGCGGAAGCATCGCAATGATTTCCTCGTCGCCTGCAGCGGCAATACGCGCAGCCGCCTCGCTTGCTTCAGAGAGAAATGTGATGGTTACGTCTTTATCGGGATCAATTCCGGCAGAGGTCAGCAGGTAGCGGAGCGTGTACTCCGGAGTCGTGCCTGCGCCGGTGGCGTAGATGGTCTTGCCCTTGAGGTCGGCAACCGTCTGCACGCTGTCGCCGGTGTCTACGATGTAGAGCACGCCGAGCGTGTTCACGGCACATACGGTAACGCCGCCGTTCGTCTTGTTGTAAAGCGTTGCGGCAAGGTTGCAGGGAACCGCGGCAACCGGGATGTCGCCCTTGATGATGGAAGCGGTAATCTCGTCAGCAGTACCGGCTACGGTGAACGTATAATTGTTCTTCGCAGTGCCGGCCTCCGCCTCGGACATCAGCTTTACCATGCCGATCGCGGTGGGCCCCTTCAGAACCGCAGCGTTGATGTCAACGGGTTTGTAGGGCTCGGGAGTAGGCGTCTCGGTCGGAGCGTCCGTAGGGGCGTCCGTCGGAGCCGTCGTGGGTGTAGCCGCCTCGGTCGGAGCCGGCGTAGGGTCAGCAGCCTTCTTGTCGCCGCAGCCCGCAAGAAGCATTGCGGAGAGCGTGAGAAGAAGGATCATGGATAACAGTTTCTTCATGACAATTCTCCTATCATATATGAATTAACAGTGTCGGGGATTCGGTTTCGGGCATAAAGAATAAACCGCCTTCCGGGTCGGAATCCTTCCCGTCGGAACCGTTTCTTCGAGCATCACTTCCGGGTCGGAAACCCTTCCCGTCAGCGTTATGTCGTATGTACTCTAGCACACGCGATATCATTTGTCAAACGAATTCCGCAGCGCAATAATATCTTCTGTCAAACCCTCTCCGAAACACTACAGTTTCGCTTGTGAAACGCACTTCACGGTGCTATACTGTGTTTAATAAGCGGGCAACCGCGCACCGGAGGATAAGCGATGAAACTCTTAGAAGACCGGATCCGTGAAGAGGGCGTTGTAAAAGAGGGCAATGTCCTTAAGGTAGATATGTTCTTAAACCACCAGATGGATGTATTTCTGTTCCGGCAAATGGCAAAGGAATGGAAGAAACTTTTCGCAGACGCCGGGGTGAATAAGATCCTCACCATCGAAGCGTCCGGCATCGGAATCGCGTGCATTGCGGCGGAGGAGTTCGGCTGCAAGGTCGTCTTCGCCAAGAAGACGCAGGGTAAGAACCTGGACGGCGAGCTGTACACGACGCAGATCACTTCCTTTACAAAGGGACGCGTGTTCGACGTCATCGTAGAGAAGAAGTTCCTCGGCCCCGAGGACCGGGTACTGATCATCGATGATTTTCTTGCGAACGGCTGCGCTCTCGAAGGGCTCATCCGGATCGTGCGGGAATCCGGCGCAGAACTTGTGGGCTGCGGCATTGCAATCGAGAAAGGCTTCCAGGCCGGCGGCGCGAAGATCCGCTCCATGGGCGTCCACCTCGAATCCCTGGCAATTATCGAGAGCATGACTCCCGACGGTGGAATCGTATTTCGGGAGTAAAGAACCGCCCGGAGTGCGGTATTGTATTTCGGGATTAAAACCTTGACCGATGTTTCGAGATTAAATAATTGTCCTTCACAGGTGTGGGCGCGCCCGGTAGGAGGATTTCGAAGGATTCAGCTCCTGAGAAGTCCTCCTGCCGAGGCAGCCCACACTGTCAAGTATAACCAGCTACACCGTCAAGTATAACCAGTTCTCAACCAAGTTTTACTTGACTTTCGCGCCCCGGGCGTGTATTATGGTAAACGGAATTTACATAGGGGGGATATCATGAAACTGCTGGTACAGCGGGTGAAGAGCGCTTCGGTGTCCGTCGATGGGAAAGAAATCGGTTCCATCGGCAAGGGGTATCTGGTTTTCCTGGGGGTTTGCAATAAGGATACCGAATCGGTTGCCGACAGGATGCTTGCGAAACTCGTAAAGCTTCGTATATTTGAAGATGAGAACGGTAAGACCAATCTCTCGCTTGGGGATGTTGGAGGTGCCGTTCTTTTCGTGTCGCAATTTACCCTGTACGCGGACTGCAGAAAGGGCAACCGCCCGTCCTTCGTGGATGCCGGAGACCCCGCCCATGCAGAGGCACTCTACGAGTATTCCGTGAAGGAGCTTCGAACGACTTACGGACTGACCGTCGAAACCGGTGAGTTCGGAGCGGACATGCAGGTTTCTTTAGTGAATGACGGACCGTTCACCGTTATCCTGGATTCCCCCGAGTTGAATATCGAACCATAGAAAAGAAAGAGAGGATACGACATGAGTTTTGAAGTACGTGACCTGGTGAAATCCTACGGCGACAAAGTCGTAGTCGACCACCTGAATCTGAGAATGGACAAGCCCGGCGTTTACGCCCTGCTCGGAACCAACGGCGCCGGTAAGACGACGTCTATCCGTATGATTCTCGGAATGCTGCAGAGAGATTCCGGCGAGGTGCTCTACAACGAGAAGGAGATGGAGCCGAAGTCGATGAACATCGGCTATCTTGCAGAGGAGAGAGGTCTTTATCCGAAGTATGCCTTAATCGACCAGCTGTTGTATTTTGCGCGGTTGAAGGGCGTTTCGAAGAGCGAAGCCATGAAGCGGATCCGCCACTGGTCTTCCCGTCTTGAACTGGACGAGTACCTGTTCCCGCCGAAGAACGCGAAGGGAAGAGCTCCGAAGCCGAAGCTTGCCGACCAGCTCAGTAAAGGTAACCAGCAGAAGATTCAGCTGATGGCAGCATTGATCTCTGACCCTGAGTTCCTGATCCTCGACGAGCCGATGAGCGGTCTCGACCCGGTGAACACCGACCTCTTCAAGGAGGTTATCCGTGAGGAAATCGCGAAGGACAAGTACGTCATCATGTCCAGCCACCAGATGCCTACCGTAGAGGAATTCTGCACGGACATCACGATCCTGAATCACGGCAAGACCGTACTTCAGGGCAACCTGGATGAGATCAAGAAGAGCTACGGCCGCGTAAATCTTTTCGTCAAATGCGAACACGACGGCATCATGAACGACGGCGTTGATGATATGATTGCGCAGGCCGGTCTTTCCGTCGTGGAGAAGCTCCCGAGTGAGTACCACATCCGCGTAAGCGGCGAGGCGCAGGCAATGGAATTCCTCCGCATGCTGATTGACCATAACGTAACCATTATCCGTTTTGAGCTCCGTGAGCCGAGTCTCCATGAGATCTTCGTTGAGAAGGTCGGCGGCTATATCCCGACCGAAGAGGAGAGAAAGGCTGAAGAGGCCAAGGAAGCAGGTGTAAAGAATGAAGAAGAGTGAGTTTCGTGGATGGACCGACGTATTCCGCTTCACTCTTGTTGAGACCTGGAAGAACCGCTCATTCTTAATCTTCATGATCATCATGTGGGTTATCTGCTTCTTCTCGGTACCGGTTCTTGCCCTCATTACGGACAGCAAGAAACGTACAACAGAGGAATACGAGGTCGATAAGACCAACATCGAAACGGCTTACGTTGTCGATGATATTATGTTTACGGACATCGGATTTGACGTCGCCGTGTTCCAGCGGAAGGACGTCTTCAAGAATGTCAAGATTCAGAAGATCCGCGGCAAGGAATACGAAGAGGTTGCCAAGCAGATCGATGAAGAGCCGAACAGCATCATCATTCACCTGACCATCGGCATGAACGGCGCGAGCTTCGACATCGTAAGAGGCCTCGAGTCCAAGGTCGGCGAGAAGGAATGTGATTACATCGGTTCGATTCTCGTAAAAGAGTTCGATACCTTCAAATACGAAGTCACCGGAACGGGAGCCGAACAGCTCCGCGCCATGAACAGCCAATATGAGGTTGTGGCGCTGATGGAGCAGGAAGACGGCGAATTCGTTTCGGAGAAGGCGCACATTTCCGAAGCCAAGTACTGGTTTGTATATGCCCTTCTGTTCATCATCATGATGATCGTAACCTCCTCCTCGAGCCAGGTTGCGACCGCGGTTGCCCAGGACAAATCGACAAAGGTTATGGAATACCTTCTGACTTCTGTCCGTCCGATGGCGCTTGTCTTCGGTAAGGTTGTGGCGCATATGGTTTCGACGGTAATGCAGCTCGGAATTTCCTTAGGGCTGGGGCTTATTTCGAACGTTCTTACCGCGCAGTTTATGGGCAAGAACTTCCTTAAGACGAAGCTTCCGGGCGGCATCTTCGAGAACATTACGATTCCGAACGTCGTGCTCGCGCTTCTTACGGTTGCGCTCGGCGTAATGCTCTATGGATTTATCGCAGGCCTGTGCGGCGCGATGGTGCGCAAAATGGAAGAGCTCCAGGAGAGCCTTTCCATGCTCGTTATGCTGACCATCATCGGCGCTTACCTTGCGATGTTCGCTTCGATGTCGATGCAGAAGACGCTGACGAGCCCGCTGTTCTATACGGCGGTACTCCTGCCGATCTCGTCCCCGTTCCTGCTTCCGGGCGTAATGCTCGTGGGAGTCGGCGCTTGGTGGATGAAGCTCCTTTCGATTGCCATCCTTCTGGTACTTGATATTGTAATTCTGACCGCCTCCGCGCGCGTCTATGAGCTCCTGATTCTCTACAACGGCTCCACGTTGAAACCGAAGGATCTGTTCAAGTTCCTCCGGCAGGCGAAAGGAGGGAAAACGGCATGAGAGAGACAAGAGGAATGAAATCGGTATTCCGTTTCACCGCTAAGCAGTATCTTAAGAGAAACGGATTTGCAAGAACAACGATTATATTCGCAGTCCTTCTGCTGCTCGGCGCTTTCGCTTTGACTTTCTTCACAGGAAAACCTAAGGAAGAGAAGGAGAAGGAACCGACCGAGAAGCTCGGTGTGGTTGAGATCCTGAATACGACCGAACTCAAGGACGTCATCCCCGTGGTGGAAGAGCCCAAGGAAGGCGAAGAGGACGAAGAAGCAGAAGAGATCCTGTGGGATTTTGCGGAGGCCGAGGGCGACGAGGATTCCGCGTTCGCCAAGGTTTCCGAGCATGACGACCACATCCTCGCAATCGTTGAGAAGAGCCTCCTTTCGGACGGCAATGACTGTTATAAAGTACGTATCCTGATCCCTAAGGATTCGAAGATTGAAAAAGGTCAGGCCATGGAAGTCGGCGATCAGATTTCCGAGACCGTTAAGACCGCCGTATACCGAAGCGTTAACATGACCGAGGAGATGATCCAGTTCGTCATGATGCAGCCGGAAAGCCGCAGCATTACCACGAATGAGGACGTAAGCCTTCTGAGTCTCCTGATCCGCACCATCCTTCCGATGGTTCTCGGACTTGTCATGTATATGATGATCCTGCTTCACGGCCAGACCATCTGTAAAGAGGTTTCCGTTGAGAAGACGTCGAAGCTGATGGAGACGATGCTTGTATCGGTAAGCCCGAACGCATTGATCCTCGGAAAGACGCTTGCCCTTACGGCGCTGGCGCTCGGCCAGTTCTTCTGCTGGATTGCGTCGGCAGTTGTCGGTCTGTTCGCCGGTAACATCGTCGGCAAGGCCGTATACGGGGATGATTTTTCGAACAAGCTCACTATGGTGCTTGATTTCCTCAGACAGTACATCGGCGACAGCGCCCTTACGCCCGCGTCGATCATCATGAGCATCGTGGTATTCTGCTTCGGTATCTTCATCTACTTCGCGCTGGCAGCAGTCGGCGGAAGCTTTGTATCGAAGCCGGAGGAGACCGCGTCGGCCAACAGCGCGTTCGTATTCCCGCTGATCGTCTTCTGGATGATCACCTACTTTGCTTCCCTCAGCAACTCGCAGGGTGTGCTCAGAATATGCCGTTTCGTGCCGTTCACGGCGCCGTTCTGCGTGCCGGTGGATCTGCTTACCGGTAACCTCGGTTTGCTGGGCGGATTGATTATATGCATCGAAGTTACGATTGTAGCTCTGCTTATCATTGCCATTGCGGCAAGAATCTACCGCGGCCTGATGCTGCACACCGGTCAGAAGATTTCCCTGAAGACCGTCTGGGCAACCATCTGCGGCAAATAAAAGTATAAGATAACACAAAATCGGCGGACGGCTGTCCACGATGGGTGCTTGACTCTCATTTTCCTTTCCTTTATAATTGCTTTAATGGGCTTTGACCCAAATGCGTAAATCGAAAGGATACAAACCATGAACTACGGTTATTTTGATGAGAAGGCGAAAGAATACGTCATCACCCGTCCGGATACGCCGTCCGCTTGGGCTAACTATCTCGGATCTCCGGAATACGGAGCCATCATCTCGAACAATGCGGGCGGATACAGCTTCGTAAAATCCGGCGCGAACGGCCGGATAATCCGTTACCGTTTCAACGGCGTGGCGCTTGACCAGCCCGGCCGATACATCTATCTTCGTGACCGCGAGGACGGCGACTTCTGGTCCGCATCCTGGTCCCCGGTCTGCAAACCCCTTGAAAGCTATAAAAGCGAATGCCGCCACGGAACTGCGTATACGGTGATTTCCTCGGAGTATAAGGGAATCCGCACAAAGACGGCTTATTATGTGCCGAAGGACGCCTCCTACGAGGTCTGGAACGCCGTTGTAACGAATACCGGCGACAAGCCCCGCAAGCTGTCCGTAACCGGCTACTGCGAATTCGTGAACGACAACAACTACGAGCAGGATCAGGTGAACCTGCAGTACACGCTGTTCATCAGCCATACGTATTTCTGCGGCAACATGGTTCTGCAGAGGGAAAATGAGAACTTCCATGACCCGAACAAGGAGCGTTTCCTCGGCCTTGCGGGTTCGAAGGTTGACGCTTACTGCGGCGACCGTGACAAATTCGTAGGCAACTACAGAAGTTATGCGAACCCGATCGGTATCCTCGAAGGACTGAAGGGCAACCTCAATTACTGCGGAAACTCCTGCGGCGCGCTGCAGAGCGATATTGAACTTGCTCCGGGCGAGTCCCGCCGGTTCACGTATATCCTCGGCCAGAAGCCCGAGAAGACCGCGAAGGAAATCATTGCGCGCTATGAGAAGGACGGCGTCTGCGAGAAGGAAATCGAAGAGCTGAAGGCATACTGGCACGCAAAACTCAATAACCTGCAGGTGCATACGCCGGACGAGGCGTTCAACAACATGGTAAACGTCTGGAATGCTTACAACTGCTTTATCACATTTACCTGGTCCAGAGCCGCATCCTTCCAGTACTGCGGTCTTAGAAACGGCTTCGGATACCGCGATACCGTGCAGGATATCCAGGGAATCATCCACCTCGCTCCCGAGATGGCCGCCGACCAGATCCGGTTCATGCTCTCCGCGCAGGTAACGAACGGCGCAGGCCTTCCGCTTGTAAAGTATACGCATAATCCGGGCCACGAGGATACGCCGGACGACGCTTCCTACGTAAAGGAGACGGGCCACCCGAGCTACCGCGCCGACGACGCGCTGTGGCTGTTCCCGACCGTATATAAGTACATCTCCGAAAGCGGCAATGTGGCATTTCTCGATGAAGAAATCTTCTACGCGAACGACATGCAGAAGGGCACCGTTTACGACCACCTGAAGAGAGCGATCGATTTTTCGATGAACAATCTCGGCAACCACGGAATGCCGGCAGGTCTGCACGCCGACTGGAACGACTGCGTGCGGCTCGGGAAGAAGGGCGAGAGCACATTTGTCGCATTCCAGCTTGTGTATGCCGTGAAGATATTGAGAAAGTACGCTGTTCTTAAGAACGATACGGATTACATCGCATACCTCGATTCCGTCAATGCCAAGATGGAAGAGATCCTCAAGGATTGCTGGAACGAGGACCGCTACATCCGCGGCTACAAGGAAGACGGCGAGGTCATCGGAAAGCGCACAGATCCCGAGGCTTCGATGTGGCTGAACCCGCAGTCCTGGTCGGTAATTGCCGACTTCGGCACGAAGGAGCAGCAGAACCTCGCGATGGATTCCGTAGAGCGCGAGCTGAACACGCCTTACGGCGCGATGGTAATGTATCCCGCTTACGAGAACCACGCATTTGACGGAGCGCTGATGGTATGCTTCAACAAGTGCGTAAAGGAAAATGCCGGAATCTTCTCGCAGCCGCAGGGCTGGCTGATTCTCGCGGAAGCGAAGCTCGGACACGGCAACCGGGCCTTCAAGTACTGGTCCGAGGCGGCACCCGCCAACTACAACGACCGCATTGAGATCCGGAACCTCGAGCCTTATGTATTCGGCCAGTTCGTAGAGGGCAAGGACAGCCCGTTCGCAGGCCGCGCGCATGTGCACTGGCTCACCGGAACCGCGTCGACCGTCATGGTCGGAACGACCGAAGGTATCCTCGGCCTGAATCCGGAGGCGGACGGCATCGTTATCGACCCGTCCATCCCGTCCTCCTGGAAGAATTACACGATGCGGAAGGTATTCCGCGGCAAGGTTCTTAATGTAACCGTTAATAACCCGAACGGCAGCGAGCACGGCGTTAAGAGCGTAACGGTTAACGGCACGAAGATCGACGGAATTCTGATCCGCGACGACATTCTCAAAGCAGAAAATGACATCGTAATTGAGATGTAGGGGATGGGGTTGTAAAGAAGCGGAAGTTATGGCGATTGGAGTGCAGGGAATCGGTATTCTTGCAACTGAAGTGCAGGGAATCGGATAGCATTGAATCGGAATTATTGCAATACCCGGAAGCAGGCGGAGAAAACCGCCTGCTTTCTTTTGCTTTTGGCTTCTGAATGGGGAGAGAATGGGGTTTGCGGCGCCCCGAGACGCCCGAGCGGTGCCCTGAGGTGCCTCCGATGGTTGGCAGACAGGTTTTGCCCGGTGTTTTCCAAAAAGGTACGGACGAATGAATTGATTCCGGACCGTTGGTCCGTACGCGCTTTTCTTGCCGATAGGGTCTTTTCCCAAGGCGTACGGACCGGAAGCTTTTCACTTTTTATATAGTCCGTATTTTGTGCTCATTTTTGTCCGCTGTCCGACCCGTGCAAGCTCCATCCGGGCAGAAAGGTACGGACTGGAATCCATTCCTTGATTGTTAGTCCGTAAATTCTTCCGACCCTTGCTATTTTGGAAAAAAGCGGTACGGACTGATAGTATTCAGTTCTGCCGCCGGTCCGTACCATTCGGAAATTCTTGCCTCTATGACGCATCTTCCGCTGTGCCCAAGGTGAAGCTTTCCCGCCTCATAACTCTTCTATAATAAAAAAGATTGACAAAGACTCCCCGTTTGGGCTATACTTGCGGAGTATATGCGATTCGGTCACATATTGCAGACGAATCTGGCAGATGAATTTGGCAGACGAATCTGACGGACGAATCTGACAGAAAGAACTTCACGGAGGCTATCATGGCACAGAAAATTGTTGAAAAGAAGATTCTTACCTCGCAGGGACTGAGACAGCTGGAAGCAGAGCTTGACGAGCTTCGCACCGTACGCCGTAAAGAGATCGCGAACAAGATCAAAGAAGCGCGTGAGCAGGGCGACCTTTCCGAGAACGCCGAGTACGATGCAGCCAAGGAAGAGCAGAGAGAGATCGAAGCCCGTATCGAAGAGCTGAAAGAACTTCTGAAGAACGTGGAAGTTGTAGATGAAGACGAAATCGACCTTGACACCGTGAACATCGGCTGCGAAGTTAAGCTGCAGAACACGGAAACGGGCAAGCAGGTGGTTTACAAGCTGGTCGGATCTACCGAGGCGAACGCATTGAAGGGTAAGATCAGTAACGAGTCTCCGGTAGGCCGCGAGATGATCGGTGCGAAGAAGGGCTCTAAGATCACCATCGAAGCACCCGCAGGAATGATTACCTATAAGATTATGAGCATTCACAAGGCTGCGAACTGAGGATGCGCGGAGGAACTATCGTGGCAGAGCAGAATAACCAGACACCTGTTGAGGATATCAGCGAGCTTTTGAAGGTTCGGAGGCAGAAACTCTCAGACCTTCAGGCTGCCGGCAAGGATCCTTTCAAGATTACGAAATATGACCAGACACATCATACCGACGATGTGAAGAAGCTTTATACTGAGCTTGAGGAGAAGCTTCTTGCGGGCCGTGTCGCTCCGGACGTAACCGGACTTGACGAGGCGGCGGCAAGAGAGGCAACCAACAACTATTACAACGAAAACCGCGCCATCATGGACGCGCAGCCGATTAACGTTTCCGTAGCCGGCCGCATGCTCTTCAAGCGCGTTATGGGTAAGGCTTCCTTCTGTAACATTCAGGACCTTAAGGGAAGCATCCAGGTATATGTCGCAAGAGACGCCATCGGCGAAGAGGACTACGCGGACTTCAAGAAGTCCGATATCGGCGATATCTTCGGCGTCAAAGGCTACGCCTTCCGTACGAAAACCGGTGAGATTTCGATTCACGCCGAGAAGCTTACGCTTCTTTCTAAGAGCCTTCAGGTTCTTCCCGAAAAATTTCACGGCATGACGAACACCGACCTCCGTTACCGCCAGCGTTATACCGACCTGATCATGAATCCGGAAGTCAAGGATACGTTCGTAAAGCGTTCCAAGATGATCGCAGGCATCCGTAAGTTCCTTGCGGGCAGAAACTTCATGGAAGTGGAAACCCCGATGCTTGTGGCAAATGCGGGCGGCGCTGCGGCAAGACCGTTCGAGACGCATTATAACTCTCTTGACGAGGACGTAAAGCTTCGTATCAGCCTTGAGCTTTACCTGAAGAGACTTATAGTAGGCGGCCTTGAGCGCGTATATGAGATCGGCCGCGTATTCCGTAACGAGGGAATCGACACACGTCATAATCCCGAGTTCACGCTGATGGAGCTTTATCAGGCGTACACGGATTATTACGGCATGATGGAGCTTACCGAGTCGATGTTCCGCTACCTTGCCGAAGAGGTGTGCGGCACCACCGTGATCACCTACGGCGAGAACACGATTGACCTCGGAAAGCCTTTCGAGCGCATGACGATGGTGGAAGCCATCAAGAAATATACCGGCGTCGACTTCGATACCGTAAGTAGCGATGACGAAGCCAAGGCACTTGCCAAGGAGCGTCACGTAGAGTTCGAGGCACGTCACAAGAAGGGTGACATCATCAATCTGTTCTTCGAAGAATTTGTCGAAGAGCACCTGATCCAACCGACCTTCATCATGGACCATCCGGTGGAGATCAGCCCGCTCACGAAGCGTAAGCCCGACAAGCCCGAATACGTAGAGCGTTTCGAGCTCTTCATCAA
>DBWJ01000014.1:0-168 GCA_002308955.1 Lachnoclostridium sp. UBA1241
GAAGCGCTGAGCGCAAAAGACGGCGAAGACTTCCGCCTTAAATTGGCACAATTGGAGGACAAGGAATTAACCAGGATCGAAGATGAGCTGGAATGGTTCACGTTGAAATTTGATTACCGGTATGCGGATAAACCCTGGAAAAACTCCAAAGATGCCCTGCCCCGCAGC
>DBWJ01000014.1:238-24619 GCA_002308955.1 Lachnoclostridium sp. UBA1241
GCGCAGGCGCTGATGACCAAATTCAACTACGAAGAAAAAGGCAAAACGGTATTACTGATCAAACCTGCCATCGATACCAGAGATGATGTTCCGGATGAGAATGGAAATCTGAAGACTGTTGTCAGGTCCAGGATCGGCTTATACCAGGAGGCGATCGCCGTAGAAAGCAACGTCAATATTCGTGACCTCTTCCATCGGATGACTGCTCTGTCCCCTCTGGATGTCGTCATTTGTGACGAGTGTCAGTTCCTGACCGGCGAGCAGGTCGAACAGATGAAAGATCTGGCGGATCTGGATGATATTCCCGTTCTTTGCTTTGGCCTTCGCGCTGATTTCCAGACATTACTGTTTCCCGGTTCAAAACGTTTATTTGAGATCGCAGATTCTATTACGGAGATCAAATCCGTCTGCAGATGCGGACGCAAAGCTACGGTCAACGCCCGTTTCGACGATAACGGCGTGATCATTACCGAAGGAGATCAGGTCGTTCTTGGCGGCAATGACCGCTATGAAGGTGTGTGTTATAAATGCTACCGTGAAATGATCCGTACAAAAGGTAAAAAAATAATTCATTAATATAAGAAAGCGAGGTTTTCATGATGGAACTTAAAGAAATCCTGTCCAAGGTCGATCACACTTTGCTCGCTCAGGCTTCAACATGGGATGAGATCCGTGCCTTACTGGACGATGGCATCAAGTATCAGACAGCTTCCTGCTGCATTCCTGCTTCTTTTGTCAAACAGGCCAAGGAATATGTCGGTGACAAGCTGGCGATCTGCACCGTGATCGGTTTTCCGAACGGTTACAGCACCACCGCGGTCAAGTGCTTTGAAACGGCAGACGCCGTGAAGAACGGCGCCGACGAGATCGATATGGTCGTCAATCTCGGGTGGGTGAAGGAAAAACGATACGGCGAGATCCTCTCCGAGATCAACGCCGTCAAACGCGCGTGCGCGGGCAGGGTGCTGAAGGTCATCGTGGAGACCTGCCTGCTTACCGAAGAGGAAAAGATCAAACTGGTCGACCTCGTTTCGCGCTCTGACGCCGATTTCATCAAGACCTCGACCGGTTTTTCGAAAGGGGGCGCCACAAGGGAAGACGTCGCGCTCTTTGCGTCCCGCGTCACGAACGGGACCAAGGTGAAGGCGGCGGGCGGGATCCAAACGCTTGCCGACGCGCGGGAATTCCTCTCCCTCGGCGCCGACCGCCTCGGAACCAGTCGGCTCGTACCGCCGAAAGAACAGTAAGGAGTGGCTTATGGGTAAGAACAGCGCGACCCCGCATATTTCTGCCGACAAAGGCGATTTCGCGAAAACCGTTCTGATGCCGGGCGATCCGCTCCGCGCAAAGTATATCGCGGAGAATTTTCTGACGGATGCCAAGCTGGTTAACAACGTGCGCGGCGTGCAGGGATATACCGGTACTTACAAGGGAAAGCGCGTCAGCGTAATGGCCAGCGGCATGGGAATGCCGTCCATCGGCATCTACAGCTACGAGCTTTATAACTTCTTCGGCGTGGAGAACATCATCCGCGTCGGTTCCGCGGGAACCTACCATAAGGACGTACATGTTCGCGACATCGTCATCGCGGAAGGCGCAAGCTACGATTCGAATTACGTTTCGCAGTTTCATTTGCCGGGAACGTTCTCGGCGATTGCGGACTTCAAACTGCTTCGCACCTGCGTGGAAATCGCGGATAAAAAGAAACTGAACTACCATGTCGGCAACATCCATTCGAGCGACATCTTCTACGGTGACCTTTCGGATGCTCCCGAGATGATTCAGCCCGTACGGGCATGGGGAAAGATGGGGATTTTGGCCGTCGAGATGGAAGCGGCAGCCCTTTACATGAATGCAGCACGTGCCGGCAAGAGGGCACTAGCCATCTGTACGATTTCGGACAGCCTGGTGACAGGAGAGGCCACAACAGCGGAGGAACGGCAGACTTCCTTCACCGCGATGATGGAACTCGCTTTGGAGACGGCGATTGCAATGGAATAACGAGCGGAAGACCCCGCCCGCAGAAGCCTGCGGACGAGGTCTTTTTTTCTGTCTTTTTTGCGATTCTTCGTTGACTTTTCGGGGGTGAAAAAGTATACTGAAAGAGATTGATTTTCTTTTGGGCGGAGGTTTTTATGCAGAAGATTATTTTGACCGGAGACCGGCCTACCGGACGGCTTCATATCGGACATTACGTTGGGTCCCTGAAGCGCCGCGTGGAGCTTCAGAACTCCGGCGAATTCGACAAAATATATATTATGATCGCCGATGCGCAGGCGCTTACCGACAATGCGGATCATCCCGAGAAGGTACGCCAGAACATCATGCAGGTGGCACTTGACTATCTTGCCGCCGGACTGGATCCCGAGAAGGTGAACATCTTCATCCAGTCCCAGGTTCCGGAGCTTACGGAGCTGTCGTTTTACTACATGAATCTCGTTACGGTATCCCGCCTGCAGCGGAATCCTACCGTTAAGAACGAGATTATCATGCGGAATTTCGAGACGAGCATTCCGGTTGGCTTCTTCACCTATCCGATCAGCCAGGCAAGTGACATTACCGCGTTCAAGGCAACGACGGTTCCGGTCGGTGAGGACCAGCTTCCGATGATTGAGCAGGCAAGAGAGATCGTCAGAAAGTTCAACCAGACCTATGCCGAGGTGCTCGTAGAGCCCGAGGCGGTCATTCCGGACAATGAAATCTGCAAGCGTCTGCCGGGTATCGACGGCGGAGCGAAGATGAGCAAATCCCTCGGCAACTGCATCTATCTTGCCGACTCGGCGGAGGAGCTTCGCCAGAAGGTTATGAACATGTATACCGACCCGAATCACATCCGCGTGACGGATCCGGGCAACATTGAGGGCAACGTCGTATTTATCTATCTGGACGCGTTCTGCAAGCCGGAGCATTTTGCGAAATACCTTCCGGAGTACGAGTCGCTTGACGCTCTTAAAGAGCACTATCAGCGCGGCGGTCTCGGCGACGTGAAGATCAAGAAATTCCTGTATGCCATTATGGATGAGGAGCTTGCTCCGATCCGTGAGCGGAGACAGGAATGGGAAAAGCGCATTCCCGAAGTCATTGAGATTCTCAAGAAGGGCAGCATCGTAGCCGAGAAGGCGGCCGCGGAGACGCTTTCGGAAGTGAAGAAGGCAATGAAGATCGATTATTTCGCGGACGAGGAATGGGTTCGCGATCCGCTGAACGCGGTATAACATTTTTCGCGGAAAAACAGCTAACGGGGTTTCTTTATGGAGGAAAAACGGGGTACGTATTTTATCGAGAATGAGACCAGGGTGAACCGCATTCTGATCCGGGTCTGCCTGGCGCTTCTCATTTTCCCGCCTTTAGCGGCAGTCGCCAGATGGAAACTGCAGTATTCGGCGCTTGATTATACGGACATTATTGTAATCGGTATCGGCCTTGTTCTGATCATCGGGCTTGCGATGTTTCTGTTTCACCGCGACCCGAAGAGCATCGTCGTCAAGTATGTTCTTCTGATCGGGCTGCATCTGGGTATCTGTTACGCGGGTACGAAAATTGAAATTAATATGTTCATGGCCTATGCGCTTGTTCCCGCCATGTCATGTCTCTACTTCAGCAAATGGTACACAATCCGTCTCGGTGAGGTGTGCTACTGTATGATGCTGGTTTCGCTCGGACTCCGTTCCGCGGTGGAAGCGGAGCATGCTTCGGCGGCCTCGCAGGGCAAGAACCAGATTACCTCCTTCGAATGGTTCGGCGTGTACGGCTTCCGTATGACGATCGAATATCTTTTCATGTTCGTCATTCTTTTAATCCTTGTTTCGAAGATCGAGGACACGATTCTCGGTACGCAGGCGAAGACAAGGCAGATGCGCAAGATGCAGAACCAGCTGATTACCGGTTTCGCGAACTTCCTTGAGTCGAAGGACGAGAATACCGGCTTCCACATCAGAAGAACCGCGGATTACGCGAGAATGATCGCCGAGGAGCTGGTGCGCCAGGGAGCGCATACGGACGAGCTGACGCCGAAGTTTATAGAAGACCTGATCATCGCGGCGCCGCTGCATGACGCCGGTAAAGTATACATCCCCGACGCAATCTTACAGAAGAACAGCGAGCTGACCGAAGAGGAATATGAAATTGTCAAATCCCACACCGTCGAAGGCGGACGCCTGATCGAGATGAACCTCTCGAACCTGACGGACAGGGAACTTTATACAAGGATCAAGGACGTGGCGCTCTGCCATCACGAGTGGTGGAACGGTACCGGTTATCCGCACGGCTATCACGGCGAAGCGATTCCGCTTTCGGCCCGTATCGTGGCGGCGGCCGATACGCTGGATGCGCTTCTCAGTCAGCGGAGCTACAAGCCGAGCATGGATATCAGTCAGGTTATGGACGTGTTCCGGAACGAAAAGGGCACGCACTTCGAGCCCTGCATAGCCATTGCGGTTTTGAACCTGCAGGGTGAGATCAAGCGCTACGTTGAGCGTGAGAGCATCAAGATGAAGAATATGAGCGGCGGCGACACCGAAGAATTAAGCTAGTGGCATTTGGAGGATTGATATGAATCGTATCGGATTTGACAATAATAAGTATCTGGAGATGCAGTCCGCAAGGATCAAGGAGAGAATCGGACAGTTCGGCGGTAAGCTGTATCTGGAATTCGGCGGAAAGCTCTTCGACGACTATCACGCTTCAAGGGTGCTCCCCGGCTTCAAGCCCGACAGCAAGCTGCGTATGCTGGCNNGGCGGCAAGCTTTTCGACGATTTTCATGCTTCGCGCGTGCTTCCGGGCTTTGAGCCGGACAGTAAGATCCGGATGCTTCGTCAGTTGAAGGATGAGGCGGAGATTGTTATCGCGATCAATGCAAATGACATCATCAAGAAGAAGGTCCGCGGCGATCTGAGTATCACCTACGATGTGGATGTGCTCCGTCTGATCGACGCCTTCCGTGAGTACGGCCTGTATGTCGGAAGCGTAGTACTGACGCAGTTTGTCGAGCACGAGAACGTATTAAACTACCAGAAGAAACTGGAGGACCTCGGTCTTCGCGTATACCGCGCCTACAAGATTGAGGGCTATCCGTCCAATATCAGCAAGATTGTAAGCGATGAGGGCTACGGCAAGAACGATTATATCGAGACAACCCGGTCCCTGGTCGTTGTTACGGCACCCGGTCCCGGAAGCGGAAAGATGGCTACCTGCCTTTCCCAGCTGTATCATGAGCATAAAAGAGGCATTCAGGCCGGTTACGCGAAGTTCGAGACCTTCCCGATCTGGAACCTTCCGCTGAAGCATCCGGTGAACCTCGCATATGAGGCAGCCACCGCCGATCTGAAGGATGTGAACATGATCGATCCGTTCCATCTCGAAGCCTACGGTGTTACGACGGTTAACTACAACCGTGACGTGGAGATCTTCCCCGTGTTAAATGCGATGTTCGAGCGCATCTTCGGTTCTTCGCCGTATAAGTCGCCTACCGACATGGGTGTTAATATGGCAGGTAACTGCATCATTGACGATGAGGCAACCTGCATCGCATCGAGACAGGAAATCATCCGCCGTTATTACAATACGCTTTGCGAGTGCCGCAAGAACCGCGCGGACGAGGAAGCGGTTTATAAGATTGAACTTCTGATGGAGCAGGCGGGCATCCGTAAGGAAGACAGAAAGCCCGTACCGGCAGCCCTTCAGAAGGCACAGGAAACCGGTGCCCCGGCTGTTGCCATCGAGCTGAATGACGGAACGATCATTACCGGTAAAACTTCGCCGCTTCTCGGCGCAAGCTCCGCGGCGCTCCTTAACGCGCTCAAGTATCTGGCCGGCATCGACGATGACACGAGACTGCTTTCTCCTGAGATTCTGGAGCCGATTCAGGACCTTAAGGTGAATCATCTCGGTAACCATAATCCGCGTCTTCATACCGATGAAACGCTTCTTGCACTTTCGATTGTAGCAAGCAAGATGGATCTTGCCGAAGAAGCGATGAAGCAGCTTGAAAACCTCAAGTGCTGCGAGGTACATTCGAGCGTTATCCTTTCCGGCGTGGATGAAGGCGTATTCCGTAAGCTCGGCATGCACCTGACCTGTGAGCCGGTTTACGAAACGAAGAAATTATATCATAAATAGTTGGAGGTCCCTATGAACGACCGTATTGTGATTCCCGAGGGCTACCGTTCTCCGCTTTGCATGAAGGAGACACAGATTGCCATCAAAAAAATCAAAGACTTCTTCCAGCGGGAGCTTGCGACGCAGCTGAATCTGTACCGTGTTTCGGCGCCGCTTTTCGTACCGAAGGACTCGGGTCTCAATGACAATCTGAACGGCGTGGAGCGCCCCGTCGCATTTGACATGAGAGACAGCGACGGCGTTATGGAAATCGTGCATTCCCTCGCCAAATGGAAACGTATGGCTTTAGGTAAGTACGGCTTCCACACCGGAGAAGGCCTGTATACCGACATGAACGCAATCCGCCGTGACGAGGATACCGATAACATCCATTCCGTTTTCGTTGACCAGTGGGACTGGGAGAAGATCATCGAGAAGAAGGACCGAAACGTTGAAACGCTCCGTTCCGTTGTAAAGTCGGTATATGAAGCGCTTCGCGTAACCGAGAAGTACGTTGCGAACCAGTATGAGTATGTAAAGTGCATCCTGCCGGAAGAAATTACGTTTATTACGGCGCAGGAGCTTCTTGACCGCTATCCGGATAAGACCGCGAAAGAGCGTGAGTATATGGCCGCAAAGGAATACGGCGCAGTTTTTTTGATGAAGATCGGAGATTTGTTGAGTAACGGTGAGAAGCACGACGGACGTGCCCCGGACTATGATGACTGGGAATTAAACGGCGACATCATCGTTTATTATCCGGCGCTTGATATGCCTTTGGAGCTTTCCAGCATGGGCATCCGCGTCGACGAGGATTCGCTTGTTTCGCAGCTAAAGAAGGCAGGCTGCCCGGAGAGAGCGGAGCTTCCGTTCCAGAAGGCGCTTATTGAGAAGAAGCTTCCGTACACCATCGGCGGCGGAATCGGACAGTCGCGTATCTGCATGTTCTACCTGAGAAAGGTGCATATCGGCGAGGTTCAGTCATCGGTATGGCCGGAGGGTGTCCGCGCATACGCGGAGGAAAGAGGAGTACAGTTGCTCTGATGAATCGTAAGAAGGATTTTCGGGAGGGCTTTCGGAACGGGATTCCGATAGCCCTCGGTTATTTTTTCGTGTCATTTACCTTCGGAATCATGGGCTCGCAGAGCGGGCTTTTATGGTGGGAGACGGTACTGATCTCGATGACCAACCTGACAAGCGCCGGACAGTTCGCCGGAGTGAAGATCATTGCCGCGGCGGGCTCCGTAACGGAACTTGCGCTGTCGCAGCTGATCATTAACCTGCGGTACGCTTTGATGGGAATTTCCCTTTCGCAGAACACCGACGAGAACTTCGGAACAGCCGGAAGGGCGACGCTCGGCTTCGGCATTACCGATGAAATCTACGCGGTGGCGGTCAACCGTCCCGTTCCGGTTTCGAAGATTTACATGCTCGGGCTTCTGATCCTTCCGTACATCGGCTGGACGACGGGAACCCTTGCGGGAGCCGTCCTCGGAAACGTCCTTCCGCCGGTCATCTCGGAGGCAATGGGAATCGCCATCTACGGCATGTTCATCGCTATCGTCGTTCCGAAAGTGAAGGAGGAGCGGAAGACGCTTCTCATCGTACTCTTGGCGGTTGCCATTAGCTGCGCGCTCCGGTACATCCCGGTGCTTTCTAAGATATCCGTGGGATTTGCCGTCATTATATGCGCGGTGCTCGCATCGCTTGCCGGCGCTTTGCTGTTTCCGGTTCCGGCTTCGGAAGAGGGAGGTGCGGCATGAGCTTTTGGCGGTATCTTCTTACCATGGCGCTTGTCACGTATCTGATCCGCGCCGTTCCGTTCGTCGCTTTCCGGAGAAAGGTGACGAACCGTTATGTGAAATCGTTTTTGTATTATATCCCTTATACGGTGCTTGCGGCGATGACATTTCCCGCGATTTTCTATGTGACCGCTTCACCGGTTCCGGCCGTTCTCGGAACCCTCGTTGCGCTTTTCCTCGCCTACCGCGGAAGAGGCCTTGTCACCGTATCGCTTTCGGCCTGCGGCGCGGCGCTTGCGGCCAATCTGATCCTGTATTTTTACAAGTGAAAAGGAGTCTTTATGAAGAAATTAATTGCCCTGTTACTGGTAACGGTTCTGGCGGTTTCCTTTACGGCCTGCGGCGGTAAGAAGGACACGACGGCAGATGTAACACCCACCGAGGCGCCCACCTTAGCGCCGACCGACACCGCTACGCCGAGCCCTTCCCCGACGCCCGAGGTGGATGAGAAGAAGGTGTGGTATGACGGCGTGATCGCGTCCTCGCTGATTTCGACCGGCAACAATTACCGCCTGAGAAAGGTCATCGAGAAGGCGCAGGCGGGAGAGGACGTTTACATCGGATTTATCGGCGGTTCGATCACCGAAGGCGAGGGCTGCACATACCAGAACTGCTACGCGATGCAGACCTTCCGGAATTTCCAGAAGGATTATGGGACGGAGAACAACGTGCACATCATCAATGCCGGCGTATCCGGAACCCCTTCGACTCTCGGGGTAATCCGTTACGAGCGGGACCTTATCGAGAAGAATGACGGACATCTTCCGGACCTTTTGATTATTGAATTCGCGGTAAATGACGGGGATGACCCGACGAACGGCGACACCTACGAGGGACTGATCCGCCGCGCGCTTAACGCGGAGAACAAGCCCGCTGTCGTTTTGTTGTTCAGCGTGTTCCAGTCCAAATGGAACCTGCAGGACCGCTTTAAGCCGATGGGAAAGTATTACGAGCTTCCGATGGTCAGCATCAAGGACGCGGTTGTGCCGTGTCTGAATGACGGAACCATCACGAACGCCCAGTTTTTCAATGACATCTACCATCCGAAGCTGTACGGCCATACGATTATGGCGGACTGCCTCAGGCACCTCTTTAAGACGGTGATGGAGGAAACTCCCGCCGCTTCCGATACCGAAGCAAAGGCCAAGTTCCGTTCGGATGCCTTTGACCATGTGACGATGATCACTTCGAAGAGCACGGATGTAAAGGTGAATGCCGGAGGTTTCTCGGAGACCGATACGGCAGTCGGAACGACGCGTTACGATAACGAGAAGACGTTTCCTGATAACTGGAAGCATACGAAGGATACCGGAAGCGCCCCGCTCACATTTACCGTAGACGCGAAGAGCATTCTTCTAACCTACAAGAAGAGCAAGAGCGACTCCTACGGCAAAGTGGACGTCTATCTCGACGGCGAAAAAGTGATGACGATCGACGGACACGATTCGGGCGGCTGGAACAATCCGTACACGGCCGTAATTCTGAATTCCTCCACGGTTTCGACCCATAAAGTCGAGGTCCGGATGGCCCCCGGAAGCGAGCAGAGCGACTTCACAATCATGGCCTTCGGATACGGCGACTGATTGCGATGTTTGGGTTGAAAATACAGGATAAATCCTGTATGATAGAAGTGTATGCGGATTTGGAATAAATTGGCACGAACAAAACAAAGGAGACGGAATTGGACACAGCGAATGTGAAGGGCCCCGTGGCCCCCAAAGACCCTACGATACAACGACCTAAGATTTACTTTATGCTAGACGACCTGATTGCCACTTCCCATGCGGAGGACGGCCGTCCGAAGGAACTCAGGTTTCTTGAAAACCGTGTTGCCGGCAACATCAAACTGATCTGCCCGGACCTTCCCGACGAGATTGCGGGAAGACTGCAGAAGAGCGCTGATTTCATGGAAATCGTACACAGCATCGGTGTCGTTATGGATCCGGTAAGAGAAGAAGACCGGGACAACCCGATGACCGTTGTATTGCAGCATTACGGGAAGACCGACCGTTACAATTCCGGCACCCGTATGGAGATGGCGGTACTCAGTGACGGCGCGGAAAGAGTCTTTCCAGTGTCGGATTTTCCGTGCACGGACGAGGATGATATTCTCGGCACGCTGTTTTTCTTCTCCGAGAATGAGCAGCTGCAGGTTAAGGGTACCATTACGTTTTATCTGAATGACGGCTTTACGGTTCCCGAGCCGGTTTTAGACCCGCCGATTGACTGGGAGAGCGAATATTATCAGAAGATTCTGGAACGCTCCCTGATGTCTATGGGCAACACGACGAGACTCCGCCGCGCCATCGAGAAGGCGTCGGAAGGAGAGGACGTAACCATCGCATTTATCGGAGGTTCGATCACCCAGGGCGCAGGTGCCAAGCCGATTGAGTCGAAGAGCTACGCATACCGGATTTTCGATTATTTCCGGAATACCTACGCGGAGGACCCGGAGAAAGTGCATCTCGTGAAGGCCGGAATCGGCGGAACGAGCAGTGAGCTCGGTGTGCTCCGTTACGAGAAGGACGTGCTTCGTGACGGCACGGTAAGTCCCGACATTCTGATCATTGAATTTGCCGTCAACGATGCCGGCGACGAGACGAACGGCATCTGCTTTGAAAGTCTCTGCTCGAAGGCGTTCCACCGGGATAACGGCCCGGCCGTGATCCTTCTGTTCTCGGTATTCATGAACGACTGGAACCTGCAGGACCGCTTGGAGCCGATCGGAAGACATTACGATTATCCGATGGTGAGCGTGCTGAACGGCGTTTCGCCGCAGTTCCCCGCCGACGCGGAAGACCATGTGATCTCAAAGCGCCAGTATTTTTATGATATCTATCATCCGACCAATGACGGACACAGAGTCATGGCGGATTGCGTAAACTACCTGATTGAGCAGTCCCTTGCCCATGTCAGCGACGAGGTTTCCTACCCCGAGGAGAGCTGCCTCGGCCGGTATTACGAGAAGACGGTTACCGTCTATCCGAAAACCCTTTCGGAATACACCGGAATTCAGGTGGATTTCGGTGATTTCACCGACAATGACAGGGATCTGCAGTTTGCGGAGAAGGACCTTGACCATAATGGTTCCTACACCTTTGACGGTTCCTGGAGCCGTGCGCTTAAATCGCAGGAGCCCTTCACCGTAACAATGAAATGCTCGAGTTTCTTCTTCATCTTCAAGGACACCGGTGACCCGGCCTTCGGTCCGTGCGACGTCGTCGTTGACGGTGAAGTGAAATACGAATACAACCCGTTGGCCATCGGCTGGACACACAGCAAAGCAATGCTTGCCGTGCCTTACGGGGAACCTGCGGAACACACGATACAGGTGGTTCCGAAGAGCCCGGACAAACGCTATTCCATTATTGCATTTGCCTTTACAAAGGAGTGAACTCCTTTGGCTCTGCCTAAAAATCTCGGAAATAGGAGGTTAGAGCATGGAAACGGATGTTTTTTCCCTGGAAAATGCCAAGACGTTATTGGATGAAAAGAAATATGCGGATCTTCGTAAGATGCTGATGGACATGCCTGCGGCCGATATAGCGGAGATGTTCGAGGAGATCCCGAAGAACCAGTTTGCGATCCTGTACCGCATTCTTCCGAAGGAGCTTGCGGCAGACGTATTCGTCGAGCTGGATCCCGACTTCCAGAAGATTCTGATCGAAGCCTTCAGTGATAAGGAACTTCGTGAAGTTCTGGATGAACTGTATATGGATGATACGGTTGACCTGATTGAGGAAATGCCGGCGAACGTCGTAAAGCGTATCCTCGCGAACTCCTCGGCCGAAGACCGAAAGACCGTGAACGAACTTCTGAAGTATCCCGAGGACAGCGCCGGAAGCATTATGACGACCGAGTTTGTCCGCCTTAAGGAGGATATGACGGTCCGCGACGCATTTGCCCTTATCAGAAAGGTCGCCATTGACAAGGAAACGATTTACACCTGCTACGTAACCGATAACCAAAGCCACCTGATCGGCATGGTAACGGTGAAATACCTGCTGTTGTCCGATTATGAAGCGAAGATAAAGGACATCATGCAGGACAATGTCATCAGCGTGAAGACATTGGACGATAAAGAAGACGTGGCTGCCACCATCAGTAAATACGACGTGCTCGCGCTTCCGGTTGTGGACGAAGAAAACCGTCTCGTCGGTATCGTAACCGTCGATGACGCTATCGACGTCATGCAGGATGAGGCGGAAGAGGACTTCGCAAAGATGAACGCTATGGCGCCCGTAGAAACGCCGTATCTGCGTACTTCTCCGATTTCTCTGTGGCGAAGCCGCATTATCTGGCTTCTTCTGTTGATGGTATCGGCAACCTTTACCGGAATCATCATTTCGTCCTTTGAGAAGGCGCTTACGGCCCAGGTTGTGCTGACCGCGTTTATTCCGATGCTGATGGATACCGGCGGTAATTCCGGTTCCCAGGCATCCGTTACGATTATCCGTGCTATCTCCCTCGGCGAGGTGGAATTCTCGGATATTATGAAAGTTATCTGGAAAGAAATCCGTGTCGCGCTTCTGTGCGGCGTGTCACTTGGGGTGGTGACATTCGGAAAGATTTTCCTGGTCGACAAGATGCTGATGCATCGGGAGATTACGGTCCCGGTTGCCATCGTCGTCTGTCTGACCTTATGCATTACCGTACTTTGCGCGAAGTTCCTCGGATGTACGCTCCCGATGATTGTCGCGAAGCTCGGATTCGACCCTGCGGTTATGGCGAGTCCGTTCATCACAACGATCGTGGATGCGGTATCCTTGCTTGTATTCTTCGCATTTGCCGTAATGCTGCTACCGATGTAATACCTTTGGGGAGGTAAGATTTGTGGAAGACAAATTTGTTTCGGCACGGAAACAATATCTGCTTGCGCTAAGCTTCTGCGTGCTGATCGTGGCACTGACGGAGCTCGGACTGTATGCTTACGTCAAGAGCCCAAACGGCGTAGAGTGGAGCGAATTCGGTCTGCATGGCTTTCTGATTCCGCTTGCCATCAATCTGACCGTTCTGATTGCTCTGGTTATCCTTGTCAACAGTCCGAACGTACATCCGATGGTTAAGAATTATGCGTGCTCCGTTGCATTTGTCATCATGTGCGTTGTTCTTGTGACAAGCCATTATGAGTTTCCGGCGCTGCTTGCGGTTTTTACGGTGCCGGTAATCTGGTGCGTGGTTTTCGAGGATAAGCTCTTGTGCAGCGTGACGCATATCTTATGTCAGATCGGCATCCTGCAGCTGACCGTCACATCATCGATCATGACGAAAGACACGACGATTGAAATCGAGGCAAATGAACTGGCGCGCCAGCTGTCAAACTATTATCAGTCGCCGAGGAAGGGAAGCATTTCCGCGGAAGAACTTCTGAAAATCAGTGAAAATGCCAAGGTTAACGTGCTTTGGCTGAACATCATTCTCGCCATTATCCTTGTGGCAATTTCCCGTCTGTTCGCGTATCTGATGCTTGTACAGCTGAAGAAGAAGGATACGATCCTGCAGACCCATGAGAAGGATAACATGGCGCTTGAAAAACAGCTGCTCCGCGACCAGATGACAGGTCTTTACAATCATACCGCATTCTATGAATTTCTGGACCGCTGCGTAAAGATGAAGGGCGACGAGCCGCTGACGCTTGCGGTTGTGGATATTGACGACTTTAAGAAGGTGAACGACACCTACGGACACGATAACGGCGACGAAGTCATCCTGACGCTCGCAAAGGTTCTTCAGGACCACTGCGGAAGCGAGAACTACGTATGCCGGTACGGCGGCGAGGAATTCGCCGTAATCTTCCCGAACTCGAGAGAGCGTGAAGCGAGACAGATTATGGAGAACACGCTTGAGGAATTCCGGAACATCCATTACGACTGGCACAGCGGAATGATTAGCTTCAGCTGCGGTGTGTTCCAGTGCAGCCCTTACCGCATGAACGCCGAGGAGTTCTTCTCGATTACCGATAAGCTTTTGTATAAGGCGAAGCATAACGGCAAGAACCAGGTATGCGGCGGGCAGTAACATGTGCTATTGCCCGAACGCGTAACGGGCTTTAGAGGATACATTTTTTGTAAGGAGAGTACAAGTATGATTATCGGAGCTAATCTTCCGAACATCCCCTGGCAGGACAGACCTGCGGGATGTACCGATGTGGTTTGGCGGTATTCCGAAAACCCCATCATCGAACGGCACGCAATTCCGTCGGCCAACAGTGTGTTTAACAGCGCGGTAATTGCGAAAGACGGCGCATTTGTCGGAATCTTTCGAAGCGACAGCCGTGCCATGGAGCAGCAGCTCTTCCTCGGAAAGAGCAATGACGCAATTCACTGGGACATTGAGCCCGATCCGCTTCCTTTCTACAACGAAGCGGGAGAGTTTGTCGGCACCGCAAAGGGCTATGACCCGCGCGTGTGCAAGATTGAAGACCGCTATGTCGTAACCTGGTGCGCGCCCTTTGAGGTAACCGGCGCTCCCACGATCGGCGTGGCGTATTCCTACGATTTCAAGAAGTTTATCCGTCTTCCGAACGCATTCCTTCCGTTTAACCGAAACGGCGTTATGTTCCCCAGAAAGATCAACGGCAAGTATGTGATGTTCTCACGTCCTTCCGATAACGGCCATACACCCTTCGGCGATATGTTCCTGTCGGAGAGCCCGGACCTTGTTCACTGGGGACAGCATCATTTCGTAATGAACGCCACCGGCTGGGCATGGACGAAGGTCGGCGCAGGCCCGATCCCGATTGAGCTTGACGAGGGCTGGCTTCTCATCTACCACGGCGTAGGCACGACCTGTAACGGCATGATGTATTCCATCGGCGCCGCTATTCTTGACAAGGACGAGCCGTGGAAGGTGAAGTACCGCTGCAAGAACTTCATTCTGCATCCCGAAACGCTTTACGAGTGCGTCGGAGACGTACCGAATGTATGCTTCCCGTGCGCAACGCTTTCGGACGCCGCAACCGGCCGCATCGCAATCTATTACGGCGCTGCGGACACCGTCGTAGCCATGGCGTTTACCCGGGTTGACGAGCTTGTGAAGTATATCAAAGAGAACGCAATGTAATAAAAATCCGGACTGACGCCATCCCGGGAGACTTCCGGCAGCGTCAGTCCTTTTCGTAAAATGGGAGTAAATCATATTGACTTTTTACGCGTGTTGTGGTAGGATAATGGAAAGTCCGGATGTCCGGGCCAAGGAGGAAATTACGAATGAGTGAAGAAGTAAAAGCAGTTCGCTACAAGGAGCCTTCCGATGCGAAGAAGGTAATTATTCCGGTAGCCGTAACCGTTGTTTTCGGGCTGATATCCTTTTATCTGGTGCTGCCCGCAATCAATATCTATAATTCGGGATTCTGGGGCTGGCTTCTGTGCCTTGCCGGTGTCTACATTATCTCCGCGATCACCTGCGGAATGGAGAACGGCAAGTTCGATTCCAGAAACGCCGGAAAGGGCATCCGTTACCCGTTCTATCTGATCCTCGCGATCATTGCGGTACTTGTTATCGGTTCGATTTCGTCCGCGAAGATCTTCAACGCGAAGCGCTATGCCGGTCTGATCGACGTCAGCACGGCGGATTTCAAGGATGACATGCCCGAGACGACCAACGTCAACAACATCGCGCTGATGGATACCGCATCGGCATCCATTATCGGTAACCGTACCCTCGGTTCCCTTTCGCAGGTCGTATCGCAGTACGTGATCAGTCCGACCTATTCCCAGATTAACTATCACAATACCCCTAAGAAGGTCGCAAACCTCGAGTACGCGGATTTCTTCAAATGGTTCCAGAACCGTTCGAACGGAATCCCGGGCTTCGTTATGGTCGACCCTCTTAACAACACGGCAGAGTATGTGGAACTTTCAAAGTCCATGAAGTACGCCGAGAGCGCATACTTCGGAAAGGACCTGAAGCGTGCCCTCCGGTTCGCTTATCCGACCAAGATTTTCCACAAATTCTATTTCGAGATCGATGAGAACGGTAATCCTTACTACATCGTATCCTGCAAGACACCGCACGCAGGTCTGTTCGGCGCCATGGACGTGAATGAGGTAATCCTCTTCAATCCGGTGGACGGTACTTCAAAGCTTTACGATTTAGAGGATGTTCCGAGCTGGGTGGACATCGTCTTCGACGGTGACCTCGCAAGCGACAAATACAACTGGTTCGGTACTTTGTCAGGCGGCTTCTGGAACAGCGTCATCGGTAATAAGAACTGCAAACGCGCCACCAATGACTACGGATATATTGTTTTGAACGACGATGTGTGGTATTTTACGGGCGTAACAAGCGTGAACGAGGACGAGAGTAACATCGGTTTCATCCTTACCAACGCGCGTACCGGCGAGTACAAATTCTATCCGGTCATCGGCGCCGAGGAGTATTCGGCAATGCATGCCGCCGAGGGCGAGGTACAGGAGAAGGGCTACCAGGCTTCCTTCCCGTCCCTGATCAATGTCGGCGGACAGGCAACTTATATTATGGTTCTTAAGGACAGCGGCGGCCTCGTTAAGCTCTACGCGCTTGTCAACGTGGAGAAGTACTCCATGGTGGCTACCGGCGCGACGCAGCAGGAGGCAATGGCAGCCTACCGGAAACTGTTGGAGCGTGACGGCATCACGGTGGTCGATAACGAAAGCCTTAAGAAGGCAGAAGTAACGATTACGGATGTCCGTTTGATCACGGTTGACGATCTGCCGACGGTTTATCTGACCGGCGACGACGGTAATGTCTATAAGGGCTATCTGAATCTTGACGAAAGCCTCGTTCTGATTCAGAAGGGCGACAGACTTACCATCTCCTGTGAGGAGACCGCAATCGGCGGCATCTTCACGATCCGGTCCTGGAACAGATAAAAGAAAGGAGCTTTCTATGGATATTCTGGAACGCTTTTTCAACTATGTAAAGATTGATACGCAGTCTGCGGAAGACGTGGAGGCTTTTCCGAGCACGGAGAAGCAGAAGAACCTTGCGGAGCTGCTTAAGAAGGAGCTGCTTGAACTCGGCGCGCAGGATGTCGTTCTCGATGCGAACGGTTATGTCTACGCGAAGATTCCCGCAACCGACGGCGGCGCGGAGAAGCGTACGCTCGGGTTCCTTGCGCATATGGACACCTCACCGGACGCGTCCGGGAAGGACGTGAAGCCGCAGGTGACGAAGGATTACGACGGCGGCGACATTGTGCTGAACGCGGAGAAAGGCATCGTGCTTTCTCCGGAAGCCTATCCGGAACTTAAGCAGTATGTCGGAAAGACGATTCTTACTTCGGATGGTACGACGCTTCTCGGCGCGGACGACAAAGCCGGCGTCAGCGAGATCATGACGATGACGGAGTACCTGCTTACCCATCCGGAGGTGAAGCACGGACCGATAGCCGTCGCATTTACCCCTGATGAAGAAGTCGGAAGAGGCGTGGATTTCTTTAACCTTGAGCAGTTCGGCGCCGACGTTGCCTTCACGGTGGACGGCGGAGCGCTCGGAGAACTCGAATACGAGAATTTCAACGCGGCTTCCCTTGTCGTGACGATTCACGGCATCAGCGTGCATCCCGGCGACGCGAAGAACAAGATGAAGAACGCCATCCGGATTGGCATGGAGTATGACTGCATGCTTCCCGCAGAGGAGAAGCCGGAGCTGACCGAAGGTTACGAGGGATTCTTCCATCTGTTGCATTTTACGGGCGATGTGGAAGAGGCAAAGCTCGTGTACATCATCCGCGACCATGACCGCGACAAGTTCGAGCAGAAGAAAGCCCTAGCCGGGAAGATCGGAAAGCGGCTCGACATTCTGTACGGCGGCAATACGGTGGAGACGGAGATCCGGGACTCCTACTACAACATGAAGGAAAAGATTGAGCCGGATTACCTGTGGATGATCGATCTCGTGAAGCAGGAGATGGAGAAGCGCGGGATCCGTCCCGACGTGCGTCCGATCCGCGGCGGCACGGACGGCGCAAGGCTTTCCTTTATGGGGCTTCCGTGCCCGAATATCTGCACCGGCGGACACAATTTCCACGGACGCTTCGAGTATTGCGTTTTGGAGTCCATGGAAGCCATCGTGCAGGTTCTGATCGGCCTCTGCACGGCAGGCCTTAACGGAAAATGTTAAGAAAATATAAAATTTTCAGAAAACACTAGTAAATGCAATTTACATATGGTATAATCGGTACAAATGAAACACAGGGGGCTTTATGAACGATCAGCTGCAGACTCTGGAAGGTTATCGAAAGAAAGTAACAGCAACATTCAAATGGGCACTGGTGCTCGTGGTCGGCGGATTGCCGCTGGTATTTATCGGGCTTGGGCTTTTGTATGTGGTCTGTTTCCTCGCCGGCATTGTTCTTCTGGTATTTGTCCGGTCGAAGAGGGAAGGAGATTACAAGGAATACTTCAAGGATACTTTCGTCCGGTCGTTGTTGCAGAATATGATCCCGGGTTCGGATTACGAACCGAAGAACGGATTCCCCAAGGAGTTCATCCGGGGCACCGGTCTTATGCTGATGGGGTCCATCTACAACAGCGAGGACTACATCAAAGGTACTTATAACGGTGTGGCATTTGAGCGCGCGGACGTAGTGATTGAGGACGAGTCCACCGACTCCGACGGTAACACTACGACGACAACCTACCTGCGCGGCCGCTGGATGGTTTTCGAATCCAACAAGGACTTCAGCGCGGATCTGCAGATTGTGCAGAAGGGCTTCGGATACGCCAACCGGCGGAAGAGCATCTTCGTAAAGAAGGTTGACCGCAGGCACGAGTTCCAGACCGAGGACGAAGAATTCAACAAGAAGTTCCAGTGTCTCTGTCAGAATGAATCCGAAGCATTCTACCTGCTGACGCCGGGCATTATGCAGGGGCTGATGAAGCTTGCTGCGGAGGCGGACGGAAAGATCATGGTCGGTTTTGTGGACAACCGCCTGCACGTGGTTGTGAACTCCAGAAAGGATTCGCTGGAACCGCCGATATTCCGTGCATTTAGCGAAAAGGATTTTGAAGAAGTGAAGCGTGAATTCTACGCGATTACGTCATTCGTCGAAACCGTAAATCTTGACAGAAAGATTTTTAAATAAACCCGAAAACGAAAGGAGGAAGCACAGCCGGAGCGGCTTGTGCGAAAACGTATGGAGTGGGTTATCGGTATTGTTTTAGTAGTTGTCTTCTTTGTAGTGATCTGGTGGGTATCCACGCTGAACGGACTTCGGAGAACGAAGGTTAAGATTCAGGAAGCATCCTCGGGAATCGACGTAGCGCTTACCAAGCGTTTCGACGTTCTGACGAAGATGGTTGACGTCGCAAAATCTTACGCCAAGTTCGAGAAGGAGACGATTCTTGAGGCTGTGAAGCTCCGTAAGGGCATGAGCATTGCCGAGAAGAATCAGGCTGCCGAGATGATGAGCGATGTGCAGAGAGAGATTAACTTCCTCGCTGAAAATTATCCGCAGCTGCACGCCAACGAGAACTTCCGTCAGCTTCAGGTTGCCATCATGGATGTGGAAGAGCATCTGCAGGGTGCGCGCCGCGCGTACAACGCAAACGTGTCCACGCTGAACCAGAAGGTTATTTCCTTCCCGACCAGCATCGTAGCAGGATCTGCGGGCATCGGCCAGGAGGCTTTCTTCGAGGCAGAGGCGCAGAAGCGTCAGGATGTTAACGTAAAGATCGATATCTAAGAAGTTTGAGAGCGGGGCTGTCGCTAAGCGACGGCCCTTCTTTTTTTGCAGAGGCACACTGCGGATATGTCCCCGAACTACGGTCTATAACGATTTTCTTACAATCCGATTCCTCTGGGGACGGAGGGTGATGTCGCTTACGACGAGGCCGTCTCGTGCCTGTACGGCCGTCAGGACGGCGTCAGCGACCTCTTCAGCGGTCAGGACACAGTCCGCATCGTCTGCGGGCGTGAAATCCGCGTTCCGGTATAAATTCGTATCCGTCAGGTCGGGATGAACCGTGATGACACGGACGCCCGACTTTCTTGTTTCTTCAAAGAGCGTTTCCGAAAAATGCGACACCGCCGCCTTGGTTGCTCCGTAGGCGCAGCCGAAGGAGTTGTTGTTCTGCTTCGCCGTCACGGAGGAAACGTTCACAATCGCCCCACCGTCACGAAGATCCCGCAGATAGCGGTTCGTAAGAAGAAGCGGTACTTCCACATTGACGGTCACCATCTCATGAATCGCGGCGGGAGAGAGCGTCTCATGCGGCCCGTAGTAGGCGGCGCCTGCGCAGTTCACAAGAAGGGAGAGTTTTCCCTTCACATTTTCCTTAAGAAAGTCCGGAAGCTTCTTCGTATCGGTCAGGTCATAGATGAGGCGGTGAATCTCGCCGGCGGCTTCATTCGTGGCCTCAGGCATCTCCGTTGTAGCGTCGTCCGTAAAGGTTCTCCCTATCCCATATACCTCATAACCTTCGCCTGCAAGCTTCTCCGCGATGGCGCGGCCGATTCCCGAGGAAGCGCCGGTCACGAGGGCAATCTTTTTCTCTGCCATATTATCCTCCAATGTAAAAGGTTTTAACTGAAAAACAGCTTCTTCTCATCCACGTACTTTGTGAGCGCCGCTTTTGCAAACGAGAGCATCTCACTTAGCCTCTCTGCATCATAGCCGTATACCCCGTCCGTAAGCGTGTAGGGATAAGCCGTAACCTCGCAGGGGTGGTTCTTCCGCATGCGTTTCAGATAGTCCGCGGCAATCCGAAAGGTCCCGACACCGATGTCCTTAACCGCTTCGCCGGGAATTTCCGAGAAGACGCGTTCGAAGAATTCTCCGTAGACGGTTTCAAAATCCGGTACCCAGAGCATCGGATCGAAGCAGAGCCGGAGAGGCCGTCCGCTTTCAATTATCGATTTCGCGAACCGAAGCCTTGCCGTAAGGGAAGCCGTCCGGTGCTCGAACCGCTCGATAACGGCCTCAGGAGACATCGTCACCGCATAGATGACATTCGGAAGCACCGGGTAATTCAGTACATTCGGAGAGCTCTTGGTTCGTACCTCAATCGTAAGAGCAGGATGCGACGCAGCAAAGCCGACCCACTCCCCGAAGAACCCGGTAATCCCCTCAAGCGCTAACAGGTCGGTATCGTAGCTGATGCAGAGGTAGAGCGGGTGCTCCTTGAGAATGCGCTCCGTCTCACAAAACGTGTCCTCCGTATTCACGAAAAGCACGATATCTCCCGACGGATACATGCCGCGCAGGTAGCAGTAGTCGCACAGGAACGGGCAGTTCATCACATTGGACGTATAGTAAAAATGCGACTCGCCGAAGTCCTGGCAGACCGCCGGCCCCGCGTACAAATAGGGCGGTTTCTGCAGGGCGAGGATCAGGCTCGGCGCCTCCTTCTGCAGCTGCACCGGCTGACGCGGCCGGTTGAATACGTTTTTATAATCGCCGATCGGAATCACGACCGATTCGGGAAATTTCGCTAAAATCTGCGCCGTGCGCGGGTGTCCCGCTGCCGCTTCCTCCACGTAGATGCGGGAGTAGGGCTTACGCAAGGCAGTCTTTTCTGAGCTGTTCAAGAAGCCTCTTCCCCTCCCTTCTTACCACGGGTCCTTCGATTCCTGCGGCAAATGCCATGAAAAACTCCGCCGCGTCGCCGCACCGGAAGGTCCGGTATGCTGCAAGAAGCCGGATTTCATGCTCCATCGTAACGGAGGCGGAGAGAAGCTTACAAAGCTTGGTAACCGCGGTCTCAGCCGCTTCCGAAAGTACCGGATCCGAAGGAAGCACGCTGAGAATGCCTTCTGCCTCGGAAAGAATATCCGGAAGCGCCTTCTCAATAAGCGCGGTCACGTCAGAAGGATTCAGACGGGTTCCTTCCGAAACACCGAAGTCGGAAACGCCCTTATAAAACAGCATCCGCTCGGGAGAGAAGAATGCCTGGCCGGTCTGATAAAGGGCGCTCGCTTCCATGTCTGAAAGGACGGTAGAAGCCGCCGATGCAGAAGTCGAAACGGATGCACCGGACGTTGCAGAAGCTGCCTCCTGAGAGGCCTTCATCGGGGTGCTCACTGTAGCCAGAGCTGCCTCCCGAAACACGGAAGGAAACAGTATCTCCGGATAGAAATCCCGTCCGGTTGCCGCGTCGGTAATCTTATGGATGCGAAGCCAGGTTCCGGCCTCGCAGAAGCCGGCGGGAGCACCGCAGATTCCTATGTTAATGAGCATGTCCGTCTCCGCCGGCGGAAAGAGCGTAAGCGCCTCCGAAAGGGCACCTGCGGCCGCCACGGGGCCGATTCCCGTAAGGACGAGAATTGCTTCATCGGAGGCGTAGACGGAGCCGATCCTACCGCCTGCGGGCTTCATCTGAAAACGGGAGATTACCGGAGCTGCCTCCGTGTATAAAGCTGTGCAGAAATAAAGCATAAATCGGTCCTCCTTTCCGGTATTCTCCCTTAGATTTCACATTTTCCTTCAGTTTATCACATGTTCGGGAACGCAACAAGAGGGTAAGTTTTCTGACTATTTGAGAAAAATATAAAAAAAGACTTACATTTGCCGTTCTTTTGTGTTATGCTATAGATAGGGCAATTTCCGAAAGAATTCAGGAAAGGAGCGGTAGTATGTTTAAGGTCGGCGATTATGTGATTCACGGCAGCAACGGCGCGTGCAAAATTGAAAAAATCGGTCCGTTATCCGGCATGAGCGTGTCCGGAGACAAGCAGTATTATACTCTGACCACATGCTACACCCACAGCACGATTTATTCGCCCGTGGACAGCCCGAAGGTGCTGATGCGCCCGGTTCTCACGAAGGACGAAGCGGAGCGCCTGATTTCGGAAATCAATGATATAGAAGGGCTCGGCGAGATTGAAGACAAGCGGCGCGAGCAGGAATACAAGGACGTGTTCCGCACCGGCAAATGCACGGATCTCGTCCGCATTCTGAAGACGATTCACGAGCGCAGAAAGCAGCGTCTTGCCGCCGGCAAGAAGACAACCTCGAGCGATGAAAAGTATTTCAAGATGGCGGAGGACAGCCTGTACGGCGAGCTGGCAATCTCCCTCGGAATGACGCGGGACGAAGCGAAGGATTACGTCATGAAGACGATTCATCCGGACGGAAAATGAGTCACATTTTCCGGGAATATTGTAGAAAATATTCTGAAAATTTAAACGGTAGAAAAACATAGTCAGATAATACGTCAATTGCATACGTGTATACACGGATTAAAGGTGAAAATCACAGATTTTTGCCTTTTTTTTCGGGAAAAATTGCTGGAATTTCGGCCCCTTTCGTGATAGAATACACTTAACTAATTATGTAAAGGAGGACGCTCAATGGGCGCTGACAAAAAGACAGTTCCTTTCCGCGGAACTGAGGAACAAAAGCAGCAGTTGCTGCAGGTTATTTCTGAGCTTAAGGACGAGCGTGGAGCACTGATGCCGATTCTTCAGAAGGCACAGGATATTTACGGATATCTGCCGATCGAAGTTCAGACGATGATCTCGGATGAGACCGGGATCCCGCTTGAAAAGATTTACGGTGTTGTTACCTTCTACGCACAGTTCTCTCTCTATCCGAAAGGGAAGTATGCGATCTCCGTATGTCTCGGAACCGCTTGCTACGTAAAGGGCTCCGGTGACATCTACAACAAACTTTGCGAGAAGCTCGGCATTGAGGGCGGGCAGTGTACGCCGGACGGCAAGTTCTCTTTGGACGCATGCCGCTGTATCGGCGCCTGCGGACTTGCTCCCGTCATGACCATCAACGGCGAAGTTTACGGTAAGCTGACCGTAGACAAGCTTGATGAGATTCTTGCTAAATACGAGTAACAGGAGGACGCACATGATATCCATCACGGAATTAAACAGGATTAAGGCGGAGCAGGAAGGCATCGTTGCGATGCGCCGCGAAGGCGAAGCCAAGATTGCCGATTTGAACGCGCAGGGCAAGAACTACAAGCATCATGTCCTTGTGTGCGGCGGTACCGGCTGTACTTCCTCCCACAGTGAAGACATCATCGTAGCATTTAACGATGAGATCAAGAAAAACGGACTCGAGAACGACGTATGTGTTGTACGTACCGGTTGCCACGGTCTCTGCGCACTCGGCCCGATCGTTATTATCTATCCCGAAGCTGCTTTCTATGCCAACATGGCAATCGAGCATGTTCCGGAGATCGTTACCGAGCATCTTAAAAACGGTAACATCGTAACCAAGTATCTCTATGAGAAGACGGTTACCCCGAACGGCATCATTTCGATGCATGAGACGGATTTCTACAAGAAGCAGAACCGTGTCGCTCTCCGTAACTGCGGTGTTATCGATCCCGAGAACATCGACGAGTACATCGGAACCGGCGGCTATCAGGCTCTTGCTAAAGTTCTTACCGAGAAGACCCCCGACGACGTAATCCAGATTCTCCTTGATTCCGGACTTCGCGGACGTGGCGGCGCAGGTTTCCCGACCGGCCGTAAGTGGATGTTCGCAAAGGCCAACAAGGCAGATCAGAAGTATGTCTGCTGTAACGCCGACGAAGGCGACCC
>DBWJ01000071.1:0-5813 GCA_002308955.1 Lachnoclostridium sp. UBA1241
CAGCCGCAACAGCCGCAGCAGCCGCAGCAGCCGGTTTACCAGCAGGTTTATCAGCAGGGCGGACAGACGCAGCAGAATTATCCGCCGCAGCCCGGTTACACGCAGCCTGTATACGGCCAGCCCGTTTATGTGCAGCAGATTGTTCAGGAAGCACCCAAGAAAAAGAAAAAGCTCGGCATCGGAAGCCGTATCTTTGTGTTCTTCCTTTGTATTTTCCTCTTCATCTTCGGCGTGGCTTCCATGGTTCTGTATTCCGTTCGGAATTCACTCAGTAAGAAGAACCTGAACGAAGTAATCACCGAAACCGATGACTTTACCGAACTGGAAATCGGTAAACTGATGGGTGAGAGCGTGGATGACGACGAAACGCTTTCGCATTACATTCTCGAACAGATTCCGGATGAGCAGAAAGAGATGTTCCCGGAACTGACCGAGGAAAACCTCTCGAAACTCCTTGAGAATAAGGAAGTTAAGGAACTTGCATCCTCCGCTCTCGGCGACCTGGTTGCTTACTACACCGGCGAGTCCGATAGGCTCGAGATTGATGCGGACAAGATCGTGGATACCCTCACGGAGAATTCCGACCTGATCGAGGAATACACCGGCAAGAAGATGGAAAAGAGCGATTTCGATGAGGTTCGCAGACAGATCACCGATTTCAACGAGAATGAGCTCAAGGAAATCGCCGATCAGGAAACCGGCGACCTTACCAAGGCTCTTAAGATCGTACGCTTTGTCTTCTCCGACACCTGCATGTACATCCTTTTCGGTATTACCGGTTTCTTCGCGCTGATGATTCTTCTCACCTGCGGACGCTTCATCGACAGCAGCCTGATTCATATCGGCGCAACCGCGGCAATTGCCGGCGGTCTCGCATTTGGCGGAATTAAAATCGGTAAGGAGAAGTTTGCTGACGCGCTTGACGGCAAGCTCGGAAAGAGCACCGTGGAGATGCTTGAGAAGGTTCTCTTTGCGGACATTGATACCGTAGGTCTTATCGTACTTTGCTGCGGCGCGGCGCTGATTCTGTTCGGAATCATCATCAAGATCGTTCGCGCGGCAATGGCCAAATAACGGAGTTAACCTGTGAAGAAAAGTTCGAAAATAATCTGGATTGCGCTTTCCGTAATTTTATGGATCGGACTCTGGACGTTTTTAGCATACCGGCTGAATAAGCCGGTATTGCTGCCTTATCCGAAGAATGTCTTTAAAGCGCTCATTACGATGGTCACCGGCAAGGGCTTCCTTCCGATAGTACGGGGAAGCTTTGTCCACGTGGCAGCAGGATTTTTGTGCGCGCTCCTTGCGGGCATTCTCCTTGCCATAATCGGAAGCCTTCACGAAGTAATCGACATCCTTCTGATGCCCGGCGTGAAGCTTATAAAGACGGTTCCGGTCGTGTCCTTCATCATCCTTCTGCTGTTCTTCGTAAAGCCCGCCGGAATCGGATTCGTGATCTCACTTCTGATGGTATTCCCGGTTGTATACGAGAACGTGCGCAAGGGAATCGTTTCGGCGGACCGGAAGCTCCTCGAGACTGCCCAGGTGTTCCGCTTCCCGTTCCTTCGGAAGCTGGCATACATATTGATCCCGTCCGCAGTCCCTTATACGGCGGCCGCCTGCTCTGCGGGACTCGGGCTTTGCTGGAAGGCGGGAATCGCCGCGGAGTTGATCGCACAGTCACCCGAATCCATCGGACACGAGCTTTATTATTCGAAATTATATGTGGACGCGGAAAGCGTATTCGCGTGGACGATTGTGATCATCCTGGTGAGCGTCCTCTTTGAGAAGTTCTTTATGATTGTGTTCCGCCTGCTTACGGTTGCCGTGAGTGCGCCGACGCTTCTTAAGCATAAAGGCGATCTTCTCCGGTATCTGTTCGGTATCCGCGGCAAATCGAAAGCCGTCGCGGAGTCAGCAGAGGAGCCGACCGAGGAACCTGTCGAAGAGACGGCCGGGGAGGCGGAGGCAAAACCTGTCGAGGGGGCGACAGCAACGAACCGGACAGAGGCAGCGCGGATGTCTGCAGAAACAGCTGCCGAATCCAACGAGACCGTCACCGAGCCCCCTGTAGCAGCGCCGGTGCTCACCCTTTCCGGTATCGGCAAGTCTTTCGACTCGAAGCCGGTGCTTTCCGGGGTTGATCTTTCGCTTATCCCCGGAACCGTTACGGTTGTGAGCGGTCCGTCCGGATGCGGAAAGACGACGCTCCTTCGGATCCTTCTCGGACTGGAGACGGCGGACGAAGGAACGAGAGAAGCCGAGAATGGCCTTACGCTTTCGGCGGTATTCCAGGAAAACCGACTGATGGAGCAGCTTTCCGCTTCGAAGAACGTCCGGATTGCGTCTGCTGCCGGATCCAAAAAGGAAGCCTCGGAGCTTTTAAAGGAAGCAGGGATTGAGGAAACGGAAGGAAAGCCGGTTTCCGCTTTCTCGGGAGGAATGAAGCGGCGTGTTGCCTGGTGCCGCGCGTTGCTCGCGCCTTCTAAAGTACTTGTTCTGGATGAGCCTTTCACCGGTCTTGACGAAGCCAAGAAAGACCGTATGATCTACCTTCTGGCGAAACACAAAAAAGACAACGCAATTGTCATTGTGACGCATAATCCGTCAGAAATCACGAAAATTCGCAGCGCTTTTTCAGACGTGAGAACGCTCACATTTGACGCAAAAAAGAAACAATTCTGAAAAAGACACCAAAAAAGAGTAAAAATTTTCCTTTTCCACATAAATTGTCAGAATATTTTAGAGAATTTGAACAAATTTTGAATAATTTGGCAATTTCGATAAAATTGTATTGACAAATCAATTCCTCCGTGATAGAGTATAGACAACAACAAGAGAGAAAACATCCGGAAGAACAAACGGATCGGTCGAAGAAAAAGACCAATAAGAAACGGAAGAGGTGATACCGATGTACTAGCCGGTGAAGATCTTGAGAGATGAAAAGGCGACTGTTTAATCTACTTTTAACACCGAAGAAAAGGATGGTAAGGTCCAATGGGACACCAAACATAATTTGAAGATAACGAAGTGTAAAACGAAAGCAGTTTTAAATAAGTCAATTCAGTATAGATAAAAGATCAATAACAGGAAGGTACACTCCAATGGGCACATAACTTGGTCCGTATAACATTTGAAATTATGAAAGGCAGGTACACTCCAAAGGACAGTTTAATTTGAACTACCCAAAACGATATTATGAAAGGTAGGTATACTCCAAAGGAAATATCTAACTGATCTACCCGAAACGATATTATGAAAGGAAGGTACACTCCAACAAAAACTTAATTTGATCTACCTCAAGAAATAATTAAGAAACGGATGGTACAGACCAATGTACTAGTTGAGTGAACTGAATCAATTGAATAATAGATAAAAGGCTTTGACAAAACCGTCAAAGCCTTTTTTATGTGATGTTTCGGTTTTCCTAGTGGCCGAGTTTCTGACCGACCACGGAGGTTTCTTCCTCCGAGAATGAGAAGGAGTTTCCGGTGAAGCTGATCTCGACGAAGCAGGTGTCGTAGCAGAGGAAGAATCTCTGCATCAGCGTGCCGTCATAGCGGAGCCGGTAGGCTTCCTTCGCGCCCCAGGCGGTTTCGTCGATCCGGAGGCATTCCTTCGGAAGGTCATCGTCGAAATAATTCTTGAAATCCTCTAAAAGATTCTGCTTTACGATATTATACAAAAATCCGAACCGCACCGTCGTTACGGTGTAGCGGATGCCGGGCTCATACAGCGCGTCTGTCTGCGGGGACTGATCCGCATCAAGCCGGGACAGGAATACGGAATTCGTGTGGTCCGTAATCTGGTAGGAATAGCCCTCGTAGGAAACCGGAATCATGTCCTCCACCTTAAGCGGAAGCTCGTCCAGGTAAACCTGATAAGTCACATTTTCCCCTTGGTAAGTTCCCTGCGGCTTCCGGCCGGTGATGGCGGGAATGAAGATCACCGCGAGGCTGACCCACAGAAGGATGGACAGCCCGATGTAGGAAATTACGAGGGAGCCCATATAGTAAAGATAGTATTGCCATTTTTCGAAAACCAGGTTCTTGATCTTGGAGGCGCCGCGGAAGGCGGAATAGATCAGAAGAAACTGCACGAAAATGAAAAACGCGGTAACAAGCGCGACCCGGTAATCGTCAAATGCGGAGGTCAGCTGCAAGGCAACCAGAATCAGGCAGGTGATAATGAACGCCTCGATCGACCGCTTCGAATAGCCCTTCGCCGGCAGGAAACGGTTTTCCTCGGCGGCGGCCTTCTTCGCCAGATGATACCATTCATAGTACCGGTGCAGGCCGAACAGGATTCCGCCCCAGATGAAGATGAACATCAAAAAGGACAGTAGCTGCGTGTTGCTTAAAAGGTTCTTGACCGGGTTTGCGAACAGGTCGCGGATGAAGATCGCGAGCCAAAACATGCTGAGCATCAGAAGCAGGTAGTAACTGAGGAGGTAACCCTTCTGCGCCACGCCGTGAATCGATTTCACCTCGAGCACCGGATCCATCGGAATCGGCTCCGCGTTCTCGTCTCGGTTAAAGTAGATCGGCATCTGCCGGTTGGACACCGCCGAATCCCAGCCGGTCTGCAGGCAGATGTCCTCGAACGCGAGCTGCTCCTCGGTCGGCTCCTCATCGAACAGGGAGGCTTTTGCGAAAAATGCGACCGAGAATTTCATCTTGGCGGGTTTTATCCGGTGAAATCCGAACGTCAGTGAAGAAACCGAATCAACCATCCAGCCTTCGGCGGCCTGTTTGGCAAGGTAACGCTCAATTCCGTTCTTGTCATAAAACGGAAACAGATTCAGCCTTGTCTTACGGTCTTTCATCGCAAATCCTTCCTCCTCTCTGATTTCATTTTCCTCTATAATATGATATAATTGAAAAAAGTGCAAGAAGTCTGTTACCGAGGAGGAGATTATGCCGTTACTTTTTGTCAGACAGGATATTACTACAATGCATGTTGACGCCGTGGTAAATGCCGCAAACCAGTCGCTTCTGGGCGGTGGCGGAGTGGACGGCGCGATTCATTATGCGGCGGGGCCGGAGCTTCTCGCAGAATGCCGCACCCTCGGCGGATGCCGGACCGGAGAGGCGAAGATCACAGGCGGCTACCGGATGCCGTGCCGCTATATCATTCATACGGTCGGCCCGGTTTATAAGGGCGGCGACCGTGGCGAACCGGAGCTGCTTGCCGCATGCTACAGGAACTCGTTAAAGCTTGCTGTGGAGCATGGATGCGAGAGTGTGGCATTTCCCGCAATATCCACCGGCGTGTACGGCTACCCGCCGGAGGAAGCGACGAAGATTGCCGTTGCGACGGTGCGGGAGTTCCTCGAAGAGCATGACATGACGGTCTACCTCGTCTTCTTCGGGCACGGCCGGCGCCAATCCGGCACCGACCTCGCCCTGTACGTGCGCGACCGGCTGGCGGGAAATGCCATGGCGGGCGCAGGTGCGGTGGAAGCTGTGACGGGACGCGCGGAGAAGAATGCCGGCTCGGCGGTNNGCGAGATGGCATTCGAGCCGGAAGACGCAAAAGAGTGTGTTGCGGATCTCGAGGAGTGCGCGGAGGAAGTCGCAGACGAATGCATTTCGGAAGGTTCTGCGAAAAGAAAGGCGCATAAAGCGGACAGGGACGAGGGTGCCTCTGAGAAGCGAAAACTCTCTGCAAAGTCCGAGCAGAAGTCCGGCGGCTTCAAACTGTTCAGCTCGAAGAAGGAAGCGGCTGCGATGTCCTGCGCGATGATGGATGCGGCGCCTGCTGCGGCACCGGATTTTCGGAGCATGCTTGACGAGAGCTTTTCGGAAATGCTT
>DBWJ01000071.1:5865-6363 GCA_002308955.1 Lachnoclostridium sp. UBA1241
AGCTGTTCTCAAAGATAAGGAGCGACCGGCTGTACCGGCCGAGTAAGGCGACGGCTATCGCATTTGCCGTAGCATTGAAGCTCGGGACGGCGGAGACGGAAGAGATGCTCCGGAAAGCCGGCTACGCGCTCTCGAACAGCGCGCTTTTCGACGTGATCATCCGCTACTTCATCGAGCGCGGCGAGTATGACGTTATGAAAATCAACGAGGCCCTGTTTGACTACGACCAGGCGCTTCTGGGCGCGTAATACCATCCCTCCTTTTTGTCGCTTCGCAGGCGACCAAAGGGGGGATTTTTTCGTGTATCATCCGAATCGTAAAGAAGAAACACCGCGGCAGGCGGATGCGAAAGGAGAACACGATTATGAAGAAGAACAATGTGAACATCAGCAAGACGGAAATCGAAATCAAGAAGAATGATACCAAGAAGAAAGGCAGCAAGGCTGCGACCGCCGGCAACGGCGTAACGGAGATGGTTTTCATTCTGGACCGCAGCGG
>DBWJ01000071.1:6406-8993 GCA_002308955.1 Lachnoclostridium sp. UBA1241
GAGAAGCAGAAGAAGGAAGAGGGCAAGGCGCTTGTGACGACCGTGCTTTTCGATACGCAGATCACCACGCTGCATGACCGCGTGGATTTGCAGGAGGTCGGGCCGATGACGGAGAAGGAATACCGCGTCGGCGGCTGCACGGCGCTTCTTGATGCCCTCGGCGGAACCATCCACCATGTCATGGACATTCACCGCTACATTCGCCCCGAGGATGTTCCGGAGCATGTCATCTTCGTTGTAACAACCGACGGCATGGAAAACTCGAGCCGCGAGTACAATGCGGACGCCGTCCGTAAGCTTGTCAAGGAACGCCGCAAGGCGGGCTGGGAATTCCTGTTCCTCGGCGCGAACATCGACGCCGTAAAGACCGGTGAGAGCTTCGGATTTGCCAGAGAAAACGCCGTCAACTACAAGGCCGACAGCATCGGAACCAGGAACGTATACCACTGCGTCGGAAAGGCCATGGCGAGCATGCGTTCCGCCGGAGCCGTGGACGAGTGCTGGGCCGAAGAAGTGGCAGCAGACTTCGAGGAGCGCGGGAAGAAGTAAGTTTTTCAGGAGAGTATCGGGATACCGGCCGGGTTACGGCCGGTATTTTATGTGTCGGAGTATTTAGGCTGTATGGCGGGTGTGTGGCATTTGCCGGAGATATGCCGGCTGTATGGCGGGGGTGTGGCATTTGCCGGAGATATGCCGGCTGTATGGCGGGCGTGTGGCATTTGCCGTACAAATTTGGTGTTGACTGAATGGCGCCTTCGTCAGTATAATCATAGAAGCAAAACAGTACGGAGGATTATCATGCATATCACACTGACCGGCAATCTCGGAAGCGGCAAATCAACAATCAGCAAGCTTCTTTCGGAGAAATACGGATTTGAAATATTCTCGACCGGTAAGGTAATCCGGCAGATCGCGGACGACCTCGGCATCTCGGTTTTGGAGATGAACGAGCTGATGAGCAGGGACTCGAAATACGACCATATGATTGACGACAAGACTGCGGCAATCAGCAGGGAGAATCCGGACAAAAACATTCTGTTCGATTCGAGGCTTGCGTGGAATTTCGTCGAGAAATCCTTCAAGGTTTTCCTCTCGGTAGATCTTTCGGAGGCGGCAAGACGCGTGTACGCGGATGCGAGCCGCGGCGAGGTGGAGACCTATAAGAGCGAGGCGGATGCGGTCGAGCAGCTGGCGGCGCGTGCAGCCAATGAGGACGCGCGTTACGAGGAGCTGTACGGCATTCACTATTTTGATTTCAACAATTACAATCTGATTCTGGACTCGAGCTACGCGACGCCTGAGGTGATTGCGGCTCTCCTGATGCGGGAGGTTACGGCGCGCGCTTCTGAGAACCCTGAGAAGCGGGGGCAGATGTTCATCTCGCCGAAGCGTCTCGGATACTCCGGAAATCCTTCCGAAGAAGACCTCGCGGCGCATGCCGGCGAAGTTGCTCCGGGAAATGTTACGGTTCGCGTTGACGGCAACAAGATCACCGTGGTGCGCGGAAAGAGCGTTGTAAAAAAGGCTGCAGAGCAGGGCTACGGCTATGTGGCAGCAGAGCTTCAGTGAGAGATGGAAAAACCGGGAAACCGGTGGAAAGGATGATAATCCGGACATCCCTGATGTTCGGATGCTATGTGGGAATATGGTTACGGACAATGAAATGACAAGACCCGGCGGTCATGAATTACACGAAAGGCCGATTGAAGAAGGTCTTCTTAAGGAGCTTGCGGCCGAGGCGAAAGCCGCAACTGCGGAATTGATTGAGAAGTCAGGCGTGAAGGCGGGACAGATTCTCGTTATCGGCTGCTCCACAAGTGAGATTCTCGGCTCGAAAATCGGAACCGATTCGCAGCCCGCGGTCGCAAAGGCTGTATTTGAGGCGATCTGGGAAACCGCAAAGGCAAACGGACTTTATCTTGCGGCACAGTGCTGCGAACACCTGAACCGAGCAATCATCATCGAGCAGGCGGCGGTACCCGGCGCGGACATCGTCAACGTCGTTCCGCAGCCGAAGGCAGGCGGGTCCTTTGCGACGCAGGCTTATCAGCATTTTAAGGAGCCGGTCGCAGTTGAGGAAATCCGCGCGGACGCCGGTCTTGACATCGGTTTCACGATGATCGGCATGCATCTTAAGAAGGTCGCCGTTCCGCTCCGCCTCACAAACAACCGGATCGGCGAAGCGACGGTACTTGCGGCCCGCACCCGCCCGAAGTTCATCGGCGGCGAAAGAGCCGTGTATGACCAGGAGAAACTGTAAAGAAGTTAGTTATGGCCCACCTGAAAGCCGGAAAGGCTTCCCGGTGGGCCGGTTTCGTTGAAGGGAGAAGCGGCGGAAGGGGCAAAACGGCCCACCGGAGACGGAAATCAGCCCGCAGGCACGCCGAACTGCGCGGAGCCACTACTCTCTATTAAGCAAGTAAGGCCCCCCTGCAAGCCGAAAAAGCTTGTAGGGGGGGCCGTTTTCACGGAAATCCTTACGCTTTTAGTACGCCTTGCCCCAGTATACAAGGGTCTTGGCTTTCTTACCACAGCATACGCAGGTGTCACTAAGGTGCTCCTGCTTGAAAGGCATGCAGCGGGAGGT
>DBWJ01000071.1:9025-9267 GCA_002308955.1 Lachnoclostridium sp. UBA1241
TTGTTGTCGGCGATGTCCTTCATTTCCTCGAGCGCGGTAGCCTCGTAGGTGTGTGCGTCTCGATGCGCGCGGGCGCGCTCAAGCATATCGGACTGGATCGTCTTCAGAAGCTCTGCAAGCTTCGTCTCGATCTCGTCAAGGGATACAACGATCTTCTCGCGGGTATCGCGGCGAACCAGAACTGCCTGGCCCGCAGCAAGGTCCTTCGGACCGATTTCGATACGAACCGGAATACCGCGCAT
>DBWJ01000036.1:0-4485 GCA_002308955.1 Lachnoclostridium sp. UBA1241
GTGCGGTAGCTGTCGATCAGCTCCTCCATGATCTCGTCCTTCGGGGCGGTATCCTCGTTAATCTCCACGCATTTCCACTTAAGGTCCGCAATCTCCTTCTTCTCGGTGTCGTACTGAATGTCGAACCGGCCGATGACCCCCGTCCCGGTGCCGGCCTGCACAATCGGAATGTTATTCACGTATTCCGGCTTGTCCATGAACGTATGGGAATGGCCGCCGATGATCACGTTAACGCCCCAGTCGGGATCTAACATCTCCGCGAGCTTGAGGTCGTTCTCATAGCCGATGTGCGTCAGAAGGATCGTCATATCGGTCCTCACCGTACGGTAATTATCGCAGATGATTCCGACCTCCTTTGCAGCCGACTCGAGGTCGATAAATGTGCCGATAATCTTCTCATTTTTCGTAGAGGCAAGCACCTCTTCGGTGAGGATTCCGATAAACATAATCCGCATGCCACCGACTTCCACGTTGATGTATGGGGTGAAGACGCGGGCGTTGTTCATCGTGATGAAGAGGTTCGCGTTGACGATCGGGAACTTGGCGCATTTTTCGAGGAAGAGAAGGTGCGCGAAGCCGTAATCCACCTCGTGGTTACCGATGGTTGCCACGTCCGGATTCAGGTTGTTCATCAAATCGATAGTCGACAGGCCCTGATACTCCGAGTCGATGACGGAGCCGCGGAACATGTCTCCCGCAATCGCGTAGATGACGTTCTCGCGCTCCGAACGGACTTTGTTGACATAGCCCGCAAGGCGGGAGAGTCCGCCGGTCTCCTTTCCGTCCGTTTCCTTCGGCAGAAAATCGCCGTGCAGGTCGTTCGAGTGTAGTATCGTCAGTTTCTTAATCGTATTCTCTTCCATAGGGTTCTCCTTCGGCTATCTCTTTTTCTCAGGATACATAAGCTTTCGAACAAGTGTGATGGCAGGTCCCAGGAAAAGCGCCATCAGAATAATTCCGATGATAGGGATGCCACCCGCGAGGATACCGACAAGGATTGCCGCGCCGTCCCAGGCGATTCGGATTATCATCGGCGGAACCTTCGGGAATTTCTTCGCGACCTTCTCGGTAATGATAACCGGAAGCCCGTCGTAGGGCGACACACCCATGTCCACGTTGATGTATATGGCTACGCTGAGGATAAACCCGATCAGCGCCGCCAGGAAGATGCACCAGAGGCTTACCGGAGCGGAAAATGCTTTCGCGGGAATCCACTTCCCCCAGAGCCAGTCGAAGAAGTCCGCGTAGTACCCGACAAGAACCATGTTGAAGATGGTTCCGAACCCGATCAGTGACCGCTTGTAATAAAACACGATTCCAAGCATGACGATGTTGATGATCAGCTGCCAGGTACCGAAGGTGAGCCCGATGCGGTTCGCCACCGAAAGATTCATGAAGGTATACGGGTCTGTCCCGAGGTTGCAGAGGATCAGGAAGGACAGGAAAAAGCCCATCCCGAGCACCGCAAGAAAACATTGTATGATCCGTTTCTTATCGATCTGAAAACGCACGCCGCACCGCCTTACTCAAACAGCTTGCGGTCCATGGCAAGCGAATCGATTACATTTCTTATGATCATCAGTTCTCTTCTGACCTGCTCCACCTCAACCGCGAGGTTGCAGTCACCGAAGATGGAAGGCTCCATATGGTCCTCGTGGGAGCTGATGACAAAATGCAGGTTGTTATCGATGAAGCCGAGCATAAAGGGCTTCCCGATCTCGGTCTTCAGAAGGATCAGCATCTGCATAAGCCGGGGCGTCAGCAGATAGAACGCTTCGCTTTCATCCTGGCAGGTACAGGTGAAGAGCTGATTGAACTCTTCACTCTCCGTCTGAATCGCGTGCCGGCGCTCCGCAGCGCGGGTAAACAGACGGCTCGATTTCTTATTGGAGAAGGAGAAATCCTTCGAAAGAATCTGCAGGTCTGCGTTGAACGATTTGTTGTAATCGAAGCAGATCCACGTCCCCTGAATGTAGATCGTCGTATGGCTGCTCTTGCCGTTCGAGGTGTGCTGCGCGATGTAGATGTCGGAGCGGCGGAACGGAACGTCCTTGTAGGTGCCCCGCACCGTGTCCTCGCTCTTGAAGCGGTTACCCATCGACATGATTCCGGTCTTCTGAATCTCGTCAAATGTGAAGCCCACCTCCGGCTCGTAGAAGTACCTGTCGAACAATCCGTCGGCCGCCTTATCGACAACAATCTCCTTGTACATCTGCTTGAAGCGCTTGATCCGCTTCGTAGAGAGAAGCAGGAAAACAACGGCTAAGACGAAGAAGATAAATGCGATCGCGGGATTACCGAAATGAGCCGCCTGATAGAACATGGTGATGATTCCGACTACGAAAAGACCCGCTATGCCGAGTATCGTAAGCCGAAGACCGCCCTGTTCCTTTTGCACATCCGCCCAAGTTACGTTCATTGTTATAATCCTTTACTGAATTCTTTTATTTCCATCCGGGCTGTACACCGGACACATTACAGAGTTTCTGATAGAATGTCTCCCATGACGTCAGCTCCGGCCAGCTCTCAGAACGCAAATGAAAATCCCGGATACATTCAATCATGTATCCCATTTTGCGCAGATACGGCCCCGGAAGTTCCGTAACCCTTGTGTTCTGCAGACGCCACATCAAATCCGCAAAAACATAGCACCTGTCGTTATAGGAATCCGAAACCTCCCAGTCATAATAGAAGTAATCCGGGTATTTCTCTGCGCACTCCGCGCATTGCTGATCGTCAACGCCACCGCCGAGATACTTGAAACCTTCCGGCTGAAGGCTCATCCATGTGTCTTCCCGATAGATGGTCATTGAGGGATCTGCCACCGAAAAATAATCAAAACCCTGACAAAAATCATACATCAGGCAGAATGGGAAACGCCAGGAGTAATCATCCCACTCATCCTGATCCTCTCCCTGCATAACCATGCCTGCCCAGCCGTTTCCTTCTTCATCGTAATCATAGCACATGATTGCGGAATAAAAATTCGGTGAGTTGGAAACGAGGTAGATGCTAAAGCAATCCTCATTTTCAGCATAGTCTTCCGTTCCGAAGAAATTCTCCGGGTAGTATTTAAGCGTGGTGTCAATCGCCTGCAACGCCTTAAAAATCCGGTAGGAATTCATCTGCCGCTCCGCCCGGATGAATTCAAGAACTTCATCCGGAACCAAATCCGCGATATAGATTCTCACATGGTATTTGGCGCCGATATCGGCAGCCTGCTCGTACACCGAATAAAGCTTTTCATCTGACCCATACAAAACGTCCTCGCGCTTCGGATATTCGCTCGGCGTCGGCGTTTCTTCCGGGTCATCCTCCTCCGGTTCGACGGTAGGTTCATTCTCGTCGGGCACAAAAACCGACGGCGAAGGCGCCGCCTCTTCCTTTTTCTCCTCCTTGCCGCATCCCATTACGGCAAATGCCACACAAAGTATCATCATCCCCAACAAACTGCGTAAACATCGCGTTCTCATACTAACCCTCCCGTAATAAAATGTAAACCCTGACTTTCAACGGAAAGCCGCTTATTGGAATTAGTGTAGCATTTTTCGTACCGGATGTCAATACCATTTAACACAAATAGTCGTAGTAAATGTGATTTCCCATCTCCGAATCCGGGTAAATTAATAGCGGCGCCGCCCCGTTGCCGGGAACAGCGCCGCCGTAAGAAAAGAAAGTGAGAACCCTAAGCTATGTCCATCATCCTCTATGGCATCTCCCGCTCATCGCGCAATGCTCGCAGCCGCACCCGCAGGAATGTCTTCCCGCGCGGCGGTCCCGTAGCATTTTCCGCACAATCAGCGTCACTACCGTAAGAAGGACGAGTGAAATTACAATTGTTCCGGCATTCGCCGCAATCCAGGTAAACATGATACGCTCCTACACGTTCACTTTCTTCGTAAGCTTGGTGGCTTCCTTATAAGGACGGAACAGCATGTAAATCATGCCGCCGAGAAGCAATGCCGCAACGGCGATGCCGAAGGGATTCGCCTCGCCCGTGAAGGCGCCGCCGAACTGGTTCACCATCAAAGCGATGACATACGCGAAGCCGCACTGGTAAAGGATCGCAAACCATGTCCACTTGGCATTGTTCATCTCTCTTCGGATAGCGCCGATTGCCGCGAAGCAGGGTGCGCACAGAAGGTTGAATACGAGGAACGCGAAACCGCTGATTGCCGTGAAGGCAGCTGCGATTCCGGCGATGTCACCGTACAGGATGCCCATCGTACCTACGATGTTCTCCTTCGCCACAAGACCTGTGATGGAGGCAACGGCTGCCTGCCAGTTACCGAATCCGAGCGGCTTGAAGATCCAGGCGATACCGCTTCCGATTGCCGCGAGAATCGAAGAATCAATCTCTTCCTCTTCGAGCATTCCGAACTTGCCGTCAAGCCAGCCAAACCTTGAAGTGAACCATACTACTATTGTAGAAAGAAGGATGATTGTGCCGGCTTTCTTAATGAAGGACCAGCCGCGCTCCCACAT
>DBWJ01000036.1:4534-5760 GCA_002308955.1 Lachnoclostridium sp. UBA1241
CCCGCGAACATCTTCGTCTTCTTCAGAATGATACCGGATACGATGATCGACGCCATACCGATGAAGTATGCGGAGGTGGAAACCCATGCGCTGCCGCCGAAGATTGCGCCGGCAACCATGCCGATGAACGGGATCTTCGCGCTGCACGGGATGAATGTCGTTGTCATGATCGTCATACGGCGGTCACGCTCGTTCTCGATGGTACGGGATGCCATGATACCGGGCACGCCGCAGCCGACACCGATCAGCATCGGAATGAAGGATTTGCCGGAGAGACCGAACTTACGGAATATACGGTCAAGGACAAATGCGATACGCGCCATATAACCGCAGGCCTCAAGGAATGCAAGCATCAGGAACAGTACAAGCATCTGAGGAACAAATCCGAGTACCGCGCCGACACCGGCGATAATACCGTCGAGGATCAGGCTCTTGAGCCAGTCAGCACAACCGATCTTGTCAAGAAGCGACTCCACAAGTCCGGGGATACCGGGTACCCATACACCGTAGTTTGCGGGATCCACGCCGCCTTCGTATGTCTCGTAAAGGCCGATGGCTTCGTTTACGTCATCAAGGGAAGCGGTCTCCTCGCTCTCCACGAGGGTTTCCTCATCAACGAGGGTGTAAGGAATCTCCGCGCCTGCGCTATACTTCGAAGCTACTTCACGAAGCAGAGCCACTGCAGCGGCAGCATCGAAATCTTCGGCTTCCGAATCCATTGCTTCTTCGATTGCTTCGGTGCCGTAGCCGTCGTCCGCCGCCTTAGCAAGAAGGCCTTCGAGAATGGCATCGGTGTCACCGTACTCGTCTTCCGCGTCTGCCGTGTCACCGGAGCCGATTCCGAGGAGATGCCAACCGTCGCCGAACAATCCGTCGTTCGCCCAGTCGGTTGCGGGGGCGCCGACACCGACCATGGCAATCCAGTAAACGAGGAACATAATAACCGCGAAAATCGGAAGACCGAGCCAGCGGTTCGTAACAATCTTATCAATCCTGTCGGAACGGGTAAGCGAACCGGCATTTGCCTTTTTATAGCAGGATTTCAGGATGTTCGCGATGTAGATGTAACGCTCGTTCGTGATAATGGACTCCGCGTCATCATCGAGTTCCTTCTCGGCTGCTTTGATATCGCTTTCAATATGCTCGAGAACGGAGGGCTGAATCTTCAGCTGCTCGATAACCTTCTCGTCACGCTCGAAAATCTTGATCGCGTACCAGCGCTGCTG
>DBWJ01000036.1:5776-7255 GCA_002308955.1 Lachnoclostridium sp. UBA1241
TCGACCGGACCGGAGAACGAATGCTGCGGAACGGTCTTCGTGCCCTGCGCCGCCTTGATCGCTTCCTCCGCGGCTTCCGTAATGCCCGTGCCCTTCAGCGCGGAAATCTCGACGATCGGGCAGCCGAGCTGGCGGGACAGTTCCTTCGTATTAATCTTGTCGCCGTTCTTACGGACAACGTCCATCATGTTGATGGCAACAACCACCGGGATTCCGAGCTCGGTAAGCTGTGTCGTCAGATAAAGGTTACGCTCGAGGTTCGTACCGTCCACGATATTCAGGATAGCATTCGGGCGCTCCCCGATCAGATAATTTCTTGCCACCACTTCCTCAAGAGTGTAAGGTGACAGGGAATAGATGCCGGGAAGGTCGGTAATCGTAACGTCTTTCCGCTTCTTCAGTTTTCCTTCTTTCTTCTCTACCGTAACTCCGGGCCAGTTTCCGACAAACTGATTGGATCCCGTGAGCGCGTTGAACAGGGTTGTTTTACCGCTGTTGGGGTTACCCGCAAGGGCAATTCGCAGTTCCATGGTTTCTTTCCTTTCTACTGATTGTCTCACTTTTCAATTTAGTGCTCTTTTGATATGTCACGGTGCCATCGAGTTAGCGGATGACAACCGCTGCCCATAAAAAATCACTCTATCTCAATCATCTCGGCATCGGCCTTTCGCAGGGACAGCTCATATCCGCGAACGGTTACCTCCACCGGATCTCCGAGAGGCGCAACCTTACGGATATACACCTCAACCCCTCTGGTAATCCCCATGTCCATAATGCGCCGCTTGACGGCTCCTTCTCCGTGAAGCTTGACGACCTTAACGCTGTCGCCGATCTTCGCTTCTCTCAGTGTTTTCATGCTTTGGCTCTCCTTTCTTACATCAGACCATGATCTTCCTTGCCATCTCTTCGCTGATGGCTACCCTGGACTCCTTGACGTTCACGATGATATTCCCTCCGAGCGAGGTAATAACCGTTACGTTCCCGCCTACTACGAAGCCCAGGTTCTCCAAGTGTTTCTTCACTTCGGGACTTCCGCCGATCCTTTTCACGATCATCGGTTCCCCGACATTTGCAAGTGCTATCGGCATCATTGTGCACCTCCTTCGGTTACCTAATGCTAACCTTCGGCATCATTATAGTTACTCTATGCTAACTCGTCAAGTGTTTTTTGCGTATAATGTGAAATATTTTCTTACATTTTCCGCACACAAAAAGACAGGTCTCTCAAAACGAAAGACCTGCCTTTCACATTTTCCATATAACAATGGGTTGTTACACAATATTCGTTATTTTGTTTGACTGCAAATGAAACTTTTCCTATCTGAAGTCATAAGTTTTGCGGGACGGTATGACTTCAAATCAAGAATTCTATAATTGAGTCATATCTTTTGCCTGTTCTATTTGACTGCAAAAGCATATTTCTCATTATGAGTCATCTCATTTATCTTTTAAATAGTAATGTCCGTATAATGGTGTAAA
>DBWJ01000077.1:0-164 GCA_002308955.1 Lachnoclostridium sp. UBA1241
TCCCAGCTGAGCTAAGACCCCGTAGAAAAATATACTGTTATCCCACAAGACTATGTGGAAGTAGCACGGCGCATTAGAAACCGACTTCGTCGGTGCGCCGCGCGCAGGTCAACGATTTGCTTCGCAAATGGTTGACGTATAGCGACCCGAATGGGGCTCGAACC
>DBWJ01000077.1:257-9664 GCA_002308955.1 Lachnoclostridium sp. UBA1241
GAACCGATAACCTGCTGATTACAAGTCAGCTGCTCTGCCAATTGAGCCACATCGGCACATGTAGATAGGGGGGACCCGCTTTAGCGGGGAGAACCTGTCTGCTCTGCGCACACCCACATCGCGAAGCGATTTTTAATGGTGTGTGCATCCCGTCAATTGCACCTAAGTAAAACAATAACCAGGACAACCCTCATCTATGACTCCAAGGGGATTTGAACCCCTGTTACCGCCGTGAAAGGGCGATGTCTTAACCGCTTGACCATGGAGCCGAACACTGATTGATTATATACGGAAACTCGCGAAAAGTCAACAAGAACTTTTCACCCGCTTCACTTTCCTTTCGGTTCCGTGGTTATCCGAAAAGCGTTTCCACATACCATTTGTATTCTTTCCACACCGGATAATCAGAAAGCTCCGAAATCGCCTCAAGAATCTCGGTATAATACCAGCCGTGGAGCTGCTTGTCCTTCATGTTAAACTGGTTCCACACCGCGTCTCCGATGCGCAGATAGGACTGGTACGTGGCGCGCAGATTGGAGAGTTTGTCGCCGAGGGTGATTATCTTCACGGCCATGTCCTTGGTCGCCTTAAGATGGTTGATGGTCTCCTCTTTTCGGATCTTCCAGGTCTCCGATTTCGGAAGGTCCGGCCGCTTGTCCTCCGACTCGCACGCTACCAGTTCCGCAACGCGCGGACCGAAGAAATTCCGTATAGTCTCTATGGAAACCTGCGCGTCCTCCACGACGTCATGAAGCGCCGCTGCCGCAAGAATGTCATCGTCAAGCGTCATCGTGGATACAATGGCCGCCACCTCCATCGGATGCACGATGTACGGCGAGCCGGTCCCTTTTCTTGTATATCCGCTGTGCGCGTCAACCGCGAATTGAATGGCATGATTGAAATTGCTCATGAACCCGTTCCCTCTCTACTGAAACGGGGAATCCCACGCATGGGATTCCCCAATTATCCGCCTAAAAGAGTTTTTTAATGGAACCAAGCGCACCCGCTGCGCTGTCAACCTTGATCTTGGCCTTTACGCCGTCAACAATCTTGTCGATTGCCTCAGCAGGCACCTTATCGCCCGCAACCTTCTTAACGGTCGCAGCGGGATCCTTCTGAAAAGCCTTCGTAAGGTCACCGTCTTTCGTAATCTTCTCTACCGCGTCTTTCACCATAGCAGCGATATCCATAAATCATACCTCCTTCTCGGTTTCAAACTGCGAAACCTGTTATGCAAATGATTATAGCATAGTTGCCCGCCGGGTGGGAAGAGGAATTTTCGCAAAATGGGATTTTGCGCCGGGCAGCGTCTTATTTTCTTCGGTACAGCTTCGCCGGCCGGTGTCCCGCGCCCTGCGTATACTCGTCGGTTTCGACAACGTAGTCGCTGACCTTCCGGCGGAAGTTGGCCGGAAGAATCTGGATGTTCATGACGGTCTCCTGCACCTTCTGAAGCGCCGTCAGCGTGAAGCGCTCCGGCAGGAAATCGAACAGCGTCTCATAATTCCGTGCGCCCTCCCGAAGCGCGGTGAGCGCAGTCGCGATAATTCTTGCGTGGTCAAATGCGACACCGCCGCTTTCGACAATCTGAAACGTTGTCTTTCCGAATCGTGTCGCCTCTTCCCGAAGCACGGCACGAAGCTTCGTGTCCCCGTACTCGAGCGTCAGAATGCTCGCCCCGTCCTCCTGATCAAACCGGATATCGAACCACTGCGCGTCGGAAGCGTCGTCACCGCCTGCCTGGCGCACCGAGTCCTCGCTGATAATCGAGGCAAATGCATGCGAAATCACCCAGCCTCTCGGATCCCGTCCGGGCTCGCTGAAGACGCCCACGGGCATGAGGGAGACGGGTGTCACATTTGCCTCCTCAGTCACCTCGCGGAAAGCGCATTCTTCAACGGTTTCGTCGGGTTTCAGAAAACCGCCGGGAAGCGCCCAGCAATCCTTGAAGGGATGCACTGCGCGCTTTACAAGGAGGATGGACAGCCTGTTTTCGGAGTCCATCTTGTAGTTGTTACTTTCCTCCGAGCGAATCATAAAGGCTGCGATGTCCGCCGTCACGGACGGTCTTGGGTACTTACTGATATCGTATTTTGAGAGATATTCCTGCTCGCTCTGCTGCTTTTTCATACCTTATCCTCTCCAATCAGCTTCTTCACTTCGCGGACGGCCTTTTCGTACCGCTCGGCGTACGCGCCGCTGATGCTTACGAACGCGCGTCCGTGGGAACGAAGCAGGTCCTTGATCTGATTGTTGTATTGCTCACGGTTGTCGCGGATTTCCGCGCTTCGTCCGCCTTCCAAAAAGAACTCGACATCCGGCTCCAGGTAAAGGATCAGGTCGTAACGGTTCAGCGCATCGATGGCATCCGCAAGCACGCGGTTTGCCTCAATCCGCGGGTCGTCCCCATCTAAGAAATCCATAAAGAATCTTGTAACGAGCGCATCCGTATCGATGAACAGAAGGCGGTTTCCCTTCTCTAACGCTTTCATCTCATTCAGCTTATGCTGCAGAAGAATCTCCGTATAATCCTCCGGCAGCATCATCGTATCCGTCCCGCTCCGCTCGGAGATGTCCCGGCCGGCCTCATCGATGTACTCCGCGTTGAACGCGTGCGCCAGGTTGATCGTCAGCGTGCTCTTTCCGGTGCTCTCGATGCCCATCAGAAGCACCTTCTTCGTATAGTACGGGCGCGCCACCTGCGGTATCCAGTCCCAGTGCGCGTAAGGATTCTTCCGGATCTCCGTGGAACTGATTCCGTTCCGTGGGAATATCACCAGCTCGCTCTCCGGGTAACACACGTTCCAGAAGCTGCTCTCGTCATAGTCGCTTCCGCAGAAGACAACATCGATTCTCTTTCCGACCTGTCTCTTGACGTCTTCCGCGTCCTTCATCCATTGCTCCCGCGCATAGCCGGCCTTCGTTTCGGCATCGTCGGTGATGGTCAGGATTGTGACATTTCCGATATGCTTTGTCAGCTGATAAATCCAGCGGTAACGGATTCTCACGTCAATTTCGTCCCGCTTATATCCGATGCTTAATACGATATAGAGTTCCTTGCACATCGCTGCAGCCTTCAGGATGCAGTCCACGTGCCCCATATGAAGCGGATTGAACGATCCGCCGTACATTCCGACCTGATACATATATGCCTCCGTTCTGCCGTTACACGGCCTCTTCCGTGTGCTGCTCCGCGCCGGAAGCCTTCTCGTTCCGGTTCGCCTCACGGTACCACCGCACAAACATGATAATCGCGTTCACCAGGTAGATGGCCCACATCGCGAGAGTTGCAATCGTTTCGCCGCCCTTCGCAAAATCCACGGCCCACATGATGACCGTAACGATATCGACGACAACCCAGAGCACCCACTGCTCCATCAGCCGCCAGACGGAAAGAATCTGCGCGACGACCGAAACGACCGTGCTCATGCTGTCCACATACGGAAGGTTTCCTCCGAGGGCTGCGAGCACAAGGCCGTAAAGGAAGATCAGAAGTCCCGTCGCCGCATAAATCAATAACCCCTTCTTCCGGTTGAGCCGCTTCTTCACAACCTCTCCGGTGTCATCATTCATATGCTTTTTCCATACAAGCCACCCCACCACGTTCATCGGCAGATAGTATGCAACGTTCAGCATAACCTCGCCGTAGTATTTTGCGCCAAATGCCACAAACGCGTACAGCGCGGAATTCACGGTTCCGAACAGGAAGGACGAGCGTTTTCCTTTGCCGGTCAGAATGACGCACCAAACTCCCGTAAGTGCCATGATCAGTCCGATTGCGTTCTCTCCCCAGTAGATGGAGAGTCCGAGAATCACTCCCGTTGCAAGTAAGAGCCACGCTATCTCCCAAAGTTTCCAGCCGGTCAGCTCGCTCTTAATATACTTTTTCAATCTCTCCATAACAGATTCCTTTCTCCCCAACTGCCTTTTCGTAGCATATTACGCGATGATTTCCCCGCCGAAGCCGTCCCTGAGCCGGTTATCGGCGTCGTAAACGAGCCCCCTTGAATAACCATAGTCAACCATTTTCGTACTACGGCCGTAGAACTGAATGATTTTGCCTTCTTGCGATACATAAACCCCATCGCTGCAGTGGCAGAATTCGTAGTCATAATAGCCTCTTGTGGAGAGTAAATCCGGATCATCCTCACGAATTACCGACTCGTAAGGGATCGACTGCTCCGCCGCATAGGCATTGACCGGCGAACAGACCATAAATCCGACCTTCGGGACGCCGACTTCTATCGCGTAATCAAGAAACTTATGTGCCTCTTCCGCCGAATTAATCGCGTTCTTAAGAAGCATCGTATTGAACACCCAAAGGTCCTTATAGGAAACCGAATTCACGATTTCCTTCAATTCCTCCGTTCCCGGGATATCCGCGTTTTTGAACAGCTGCCGGTTCACCGCGTCGTTATAATGATGTCTGCTGATATGAATCGTCTCGAGGTGAACAAGGTCTTTGATCTCGTGCACGCGGCAAAGCCCGATGCCGTTCGTCGAAATCGCAAGCTCCAGATCATATCCGAAGATTTCAAACAGAATACTGATGACCTCATTTAAAAGCCCGACATCCGTGAAGGGCTCGCCGCCGGTAATCTTCACGCCGCGCACGCGGTCCTCTGCCCTGAGCCTCCGCATGACCGACGCAAAATGCTCCGTATCAATTCTTTGCTCCGTCTTCGTCCCTTTGGCGCAGCAGAACGGACAACTTGCCGGGCAATAGGATACGGGACACACGGAAAGCTGCAGCTGCACATTGTCCGGCTTCGGGCGGTAGTTTATGCCGTCCGTCGAGCAGATGTAATTCTTGACGCGAACCGGCTTTCCGAGGATATCAATGACCTTGGTCCGGTTTTCGCAGGTGTCGCATCTATCCATGGTACTACTCCGTCTCAATGTATCCGTTTTCGTCGACAAATCCGACGTTATAACGGATATACTCCAAATCGTAATCTATGCCCGGTCCCGATACACCGAGCATGCAGCGCCCGTACTTGTAAAAGGTCCTGCCGCCCGAGGTGACGGGAAGCAGCGACTGCCAAAAATGGTACCCGATACTGTGTTCCCCGATGACATAATGCTTTCCGCCCGCGTGACGGGTGTTTTTGTCATCGAACAGGAATACGCGGGTCCGGTGGGATTGAATGTAGGTGCCGTACCTGGCTTTCCTCGTCTCGACTTCTTTTATCTTTCGTTCCACCTCACAGTCCGGTTCCGGATAGCCTTCCTTTAAAAGAAATTTCACCGCATCCCGCTCGTCTTCGACTGCTTCCGAGCCGGCCGGGAAGAATATGTTCCTCGTTCCGGGAACCTTTCCCATCGGGAATTTGTACGACACCGGGAACCCCCAGGTGTCATTGGTTGATACGAAAAGCCGGGAGATTCCCTTCGGAAGCCGGTTCGTCTTTTGGATGCCGAAAGCCTTGTCGGGGATATAGTAATTGTCTCCGATCTGCGGCACTTCGTAAGCCATGTACCGGGTCCCTCCATTGCATGCGCATTCCGATTTAATCCTTATGTACTCCTCGTCCGTATAAATGAGAATCTGATAGACCGTCTTCAGCTTATGAGATGCGTCAAAGGCGTATTCGCCGATCTTCTTCACGGAAGGAAATACCGTAGCATACTCCATCTCCATGCAGTCCATAAACGCGTTGCGGTTGACCGCCCGGATTCCATCCGGAATGACAATGCCCTGCATGTCACGGAAAGAAAAGGAACCCGAACCGATTGTGTGAATCGGGATGCCGCCTGCTTCGGTCGGGACAATCACACACTCGCCGTCCCCGTCCGTTTCATAACTTAAAAGGCAGCCGTCAAGAACTACTGCTTTGTTGTCGATATACTCTGCCATTTTCCGTTAATTCCTTTCCGATGTACTAGCATCTTCCGGCGCGCTCTTCTACGTGTTTCCTGTGCAGGCGCTCGGCTTCCCGGATGTCCTCCTCCGTGAGCGTGATGTTTTTCTGCTTCGTCTGCCATATTTCAGTGCTCGCGTGAAGCACCTGATCCACCAGTGCGATAAGCTCGGAAGGCGCCTGCTGTTCGGCGAGAATATCCCGCAGCTGGTGAACCGACACGGAGTCGGACGAATGCCTGTCAATTAGGGTGTTAATAAAACGGAGTAATGTTTCTTTGTCCATGTTTATATCCTCTTGTCGTTATCCTTTTATCTTCCATCATCAGCATACGTATATGCCGCGCGGTTTGATCAAAAACTGCCACGCGCTTCCGTCAGCACCTGCCCTGCTCCCGGTCTCGAATTCTTTCTGCCTCGCGCTTCGCAATCCGCCGGACGTCGTCTGCCGTAAGATAATCCTCATCTCTAACAATCTCCTGCGATTCCCAGAAGCATACCCGACAGGTCTCGACAATGTCCAAAAACTCTTTCGGGGCTCCCTGCTCCTTAAGGATCGCCTCAAACTGTGCCATCGCTTCCACTCCCTTCGGGAAGGGATTCTTCTGAATAATCTTCGTGATTATCTGCATCAATTGGTCTTTGTTCATAACTTTCTTCGCCTTCCCGGGTCATACCACCCTACACAATCTCCTCTGCTCAGAGATACATTTGTGCGTATCGGGATATCCTTGTCTCTCCTCCGCGGATCCTTTAACTGCGGATTCCGTTGTATTTCGCACAATACTTTGTACTCATCCTCCAACAGGTGCTCTGTCAGAAACGGCATCATTTTCTTCTTGACGGAGTTCGATAATTCCATACGATTGAGGCATGCAATATACTTTCTTTCCGATAATATTTCGTAGATATCCCGTCCGATTTCATCGAGTCGTTCCGAAGGGGTCGGGTATTTGTAATACCCTATCATGGATGTTTCCGAAAAGCCGAACGTCATACGGTCTCTGCTGTCCGTCAGTTTTCGGAATTTTACCTCAATCTCCGGAATATGGGCGCGGAGATCATCCACTTTAGAATAATAGTCTAATCCCTCGTAATGGTTATACCCGCAGTATTCCCAACCATCCGACCTGCTGTTCGGATTGGCGGAACTTATCGTTAGTTTCACGAACGGAAACGGTTGGTCTTCGATTAACGCTACCGTGGCATTTTCGCTGACAACGGATATGGAAAGAATCTTCATTCTTTCGCCGGAATGCTCCCAGTCAAATAACTCCTTATACGATATCAGCCGCTCAAACATCAAATCCCAGACCTGCATCGGAATGAGACATGTGGTAACTCCGACATGCAAACCTTCGCAATAAACCGGCTTCGACGGATCTTTGTGAAATGCATACCAATCATCCGGAATTCCATTCATCCGGCAGGTTTCGATAAACATCTCCTTGGACTTAATCGTGCATCTGTCTTCAAATTTCTTGCGTTCTTCGTCGGTCATATATTCTTCTGTCATATGTGTACCCCCTCTATTCAATATACCTTCCGTCTTTTCGGGTCATACACCCAACACGATGGGAAGCAATCTTGCACTCATTCCTCGATTAGTTGCTCCATCAGAAACGGTATCATTTTCTTTTGGACGGAACTCGACAATTCCATACCCTTAAGCTCTTTGAAACGTTTTCTTTCCGGAGGTTTTCCGTAGGAAAGCTTTCCGTAAATGTCCCGTCCGATTTCATCGCGCAGTTCCGAAGGGATCGGGTAAACAAATTCCCCTGTTGTGGATGTCTTCGTAGATCCGCCCGTCGTACAATCCCTTCTATCCTTGCGTTTTCGGAATTCCACCTTAACCGCCGTAATCAACCGGCGGATATCTGTCACTTTGTGATAAATGTACTCTCCCATATATTGGTCATATCCGCCGCGTACAAAGTCCCCGGCATAAAGCTTCTTATCTCTCTCATAAATCCAGCCCTCTGCTATTTCAATGAACGGATATGGTCTGGCTACCCTTGCAGTAACAGGCTCGCATTCAACGGATATGGAAAGAACCTCCAGGGTTTCGTCGGAACGCTCCGGAATACCGTTCTTCCGGCAGGTTTCAATAAACATCTCCTTAGACTTAATCGTGCATCTGTCTTCGAATTCTTTGCGTTCTTCGTCTGTCATATAGTAACCCCGCGAACTATCTGTACTTAATGTACTCATCTATCATCGTAAGAATCTTGCCCCTTGTCTGCGGGTCGAGAGTTTGTCCACCTTCCGCACGCCATTCGTTGCACCACAGACATTTATAGACTTCTTTGAACTCGGCGTTCGTGCACTTACGGGGCTCCGGAGGCCCTTGTCTGTAATAATGCTCCTCGCTGACATGTTCCGTAAGCGTTGTATTCTCGAGATCATACGGATCTACATGCACGGTATAATCCTTCCCTCCCAACTTAATAAAGGAATAGATTTTCGGAAGTTTAGACACATTCTTACCGGCCCCATGTACGTCCTTCTTATCGGACTCGCGGCTCTTTTCCACCCGGTCGGTAAGTGCCATAAATGCGCCGAAGGCTGTCAGTGCACCAACCGCCAGTGTTGCAACGGTCAATAAGGTTTTGTCATCATCGTCTCTCATAAGTCTTCCCTCCGTACAAATCTTATTTATGTTTTGATATTATCATTTTGATATTATGATGTCAAGCGCTTTTTTTTGCATCAGGAAAAGATTTATGATATAATAAACTATCCGGTTCCGAATAACGGATTCAAAAACATAAAAACAAGGGGTATTTACGATGAAAAACTTCCAGCTCTACAATGCCGCCAAATACCAAAACACCGATGAATACGAAAAGGTTGAGGAGGGAATATATAAGAATAACGGTACTTATGTTACCTCGCTTACATTTGAAATGGACAATTCCCGTCTCGGAGAGGAAGAAGCCTGCCCGAGCTACATGCCGGATGACTGTCCTCTTGAAGATCTTCTTGACCATTTTTATGTGTCAGTTTCCGATTTCTATGAAGACCTCAACAAAAACAGTGAAGTGACATGCTACCTGGAATTCGATGCCTTTGAAATTGAAGACATAAGAAAACTGCTGACACTTATCGGAAAGCAGTATTATTTTGTGGAAAGTGACGGCGGATTAAGAAGTGTGATTGAATAGGCTCCGAAAAATGAGACACAAAAAGAACAGCAGTATTCGTGAAGAATACTGCTGTTTTCTTATGACATGTACTCCCCCTGTTGGACTCGAACCAACGACACTGCGGTTAACAGCCGCATGCTCTACCGACTGAGCTAAGGAGGAAGACTGAAAGCTCCCTTTGTAGCAAAATAAAGGACTTTCGTCCTTTGTTTTGTCTTACTATTCATTGTGCCTTCAAAAAATCATACTGAAAAACCTTTTGTAAGAAATCAGGTTAAGCCCTCGACCTATTAGTATCGGTCAGCTGCGTACGTTGCCGCACTTCCACTCCCGACCTATCAACCTCGTAGTCTTCAAGGGGTCTTACTACTTGCGTATGGGATATCTTATCTTGAGGGGGG
>DBWJ01000024.1 GCA_002308955.1 Lachnoclostridium sp. UBA1241
GTATAGGACTGGTGCCCCACATCCCACACGAGCTGATCCTCCGGAAAATGAAGAAACCGATGCAGCGCTACCGTCAGCTCCACCGTGCCCAGATTGGACGCCAGGTGGCCGCCGTTACGGCTTACGGTGCGGATGATATAACTGCGGATTTCCTTACAAAGACGCGGCAGCGACTCAAAGGGAATCTTCCGCACATCATTCGGCTCTTCTATTTTATCTAAAAGGTTACTCATCGTTATTTGGTCCGTTTCACTAAGGACATCAGAAGTGCCCGAAGGAATTCCCCGTCTTCGTTATTCCCGACATACATGTTAAGCTTCACAAGCGCGCGGTCCGTAAGCTTCTCCACCATCTTCTTCGCGGCTTCGATTCCGAACAGCGAAACATACGTCGTCTTCTTATTCTTCTCGTCGCTGAATACGGCTTTCCCGAGTTCCTCGACGGTGCTTGTCACATCGAGCACATCATCCTGAATCTGGAAGGCAAGTCCGACATCGGCAGCCACCTCTTCCATGGCACGGACGGTTTCGTCGTCCGCACCCGCAAGAATCGCACCTACCATCATCGAGGCCTCGAGAAGCGCTCCTGTCTTCAGTTTATAGATAAACAGCAGTTCCTCTTCGCTGAAACTCTTACCGGTGCCGATTACGTCGACGGTCTGTCCGCCGACCATTCCGCGGGCTCCGGATTTCCCGGCAAGCACGCGGAGCGCTTTCTGAAGGAGCTTTCCCTCATTGCCCTGCCCGTTCGCTGCAAGGGCGGTTTCAAATGCGAAATTCAAAAGTCCGTCTCCGGCAAGAATGCCCATGGCATGTCCGTAGGCCGCATGGGTTGTCAGCTTGCCGCGGCGGTACATGTCGTTGTCCATCGCCGGCAAATCGTCATGCACAAGCGAATAGGAATGAATCATCTCGATAGCTCCCATAAAGGGAACGAGAATGTCCTCCTCGCGTTCGCGCGCGCCGCCCAGGCAGCGGTAGGTCTCCTGCATCAGCATCGGGCGGACTCTCTTGCCGCCTGCCAATACACTGTAATTCATCGCTTCAAACAGAATGCGCTGGCGCCCTTCCTCCTTCGGAAGAAGCATCCGGATGCGATCCGTTATCTGCGTGGTTTTTTCTTTCAATACTTCCTGAAACGTAAGGTCATTCATCGGCCGTTCCGTCCTCCTCGATAATCTGAAGTTCTTTCTCCACGGTATCAATCATTTCGCTGCATTTCTTCAGCTGTTCCATCCCCTCACGGTACAGACGGAAAGACTCGTCAAGCGTCAGTTCCATGCTTTCCATCTTACGGAGAATCTCTTCCATCTGCTGCATGCGGTTCTCTAACGAAACCTTCTTCTCTTCTGCCATGTCCGTCTACCTCCGTTCGTTATCCTGTAAAAGCTTTACTTCCTTCACTTCGGTCAAAAGCTCGCCGTCCTTAAGGAAAACCCGGATCTCGTCGCCGGCCTTCCTTCCGGAAGCCGTAGTTACCGCCTTTCCGTCCGCGTCGGAAACATATCCGTATCCGCCCGCAAGCTTCTTTGCAGGCGAAACGCCTTCCAGTCTTGCTGCATACATCGAAAGGCGGTGCTTCTCACGCTCTAAACGCGTGTCCATAGCCGTCCGAATGTTCTTCTCGATCACCTCGAGACGCTCCCTGCGCCTCATAAGACGCACTGTAGGCTTCTGTAACGCCATCATCCTGCCGAGGGCGGAAAGTTTATCCCGAAGCTTCGAAATCCGGTCCATTACGGCAAATGTGAATTCGCTGTGATAGTCCGCAAGCCTCGTCAGTAACTCATCCGCTTCCCTTACGCTAAGCTCCGCTGCCGCTGAAGGCGTCGGGGCTCTTAAGTCCGCCACGTAATCGATGATCGTCGTATCGGTTTCATGTCCGACGCAGGATATTACCGGCACCGGGCAGTCATAAACGGCTCTCGCGACATTCTCTTCATTGAACGCCCAGAGGTCTTCGATGGAGCCTCCGCCGCGTCCCACAATGATGACGTCCACGTTCTCCCGGACCAGTCTTTTGATGGCCCTGACAACCGTCATCGAAGCGCCTTCTCCCTGCACCTGCGCAGGCACGAGAATCGGCTGCACATACGGATTTCTGCGGTGCAGGATGGAAACGATATCCTGCAATGCGGCACCGGTCCTCGATGTTACGATTCCGACACGCTTCGGATAAAGCGGAAGCGGTTTCTTATGGCTCTCGTCGAAAAGCCCCTCCGCGTACAGCTTCTTCTTCAGCTGCTCAAAGCGCTCATAAAGCTCGCCGAGACCCGAGCGGACAATCCGGTCCGAATACAGCTGATAGACTCCGTCCCGCTCATATACGCCAATCCGGCCGAGCACCTGTACCTTATCCCCTTCCTGCATCTGAAAGGTAAGGCCGTTTCTGCGGGAATCCTTAAACATCGTGCAGCGAAGCGCCGCGTCGGCATCCTTCAGGGTGAAGTAGATATGCCCGGAGGAATGGTATTTGAGGTTGGATACCTCTCCTTCCACCGTGACCCGCGGCAGAACGCCGTCCCGCATGAACATGGTTTTGATGTATAAGGTGATCTTACCGACACTATATACCGGATTCATTCTTCTTTTCGATTACCTTTCCGAGGATTCCGTTGACAAAGCCGTAGGAATCGTTCGTTCCGTACTTCTTCGAAAGCTCTACGGCCTCGTTGGCCGCAACCTTCTCGGGAATATCCTCATCAAACAGAATCTCAAACACGGCAAGCCGCAGAATGTTGATTTCCGCCTTGCCCATCCGGTTCAGGTCCCATCCGATCGCGTACCGGGAAAGCAATGCGTCAATCGTTCCGATATGCTCCTGAACCTTCTTATAGCGCGTGTATAACTCTTCCGTGAGCTCCTTCGCAAAATGCTGCATGTCATAGTAGGTCCGAAGCGCTTCCTCGCGCTCGGGCTCCTCGTAGAAGCCTGCAAGGAACAGCGATACGAAAACCTGCTCACGAAGCTCCGTCCGGCTCAGCCGTTCGATTTCTTTGGTAATGATTTCGTCACTCAAAGCTATTCTCCTTCTATGGTTATTAAAACTTCGGTTGCCTAGCAGCCGGCTGCCTCATAACCAAAAATAAAGGGAAGTGCATGGCGCAAACCTTCACTTCCCTTACCGTCCGTTCCGTTATTTACGCCTTTTCAATGTCCACTCCGACGATGTGCACGTTCACGCACACAACCGGAAGCCCTGTCATTCCCTCGATCGCGGTTCTTACCTTCTCCTGAACCGCCTTGCTGACCTTCGGGATGCTGTATCCGTACCGGACCACCAGCGACAGCTCTGCGCTGACCTCTCCGTTCGTCACGTCGATTACCGCGCCCTTGCTGAGATTCTTGATCCCGAGCTTACCGATAATCTCTTTCGTAAGATTGCCTGACATATAGGCGACGCCCTCTGCTTCCGTGGCCGCAAGCCCGGCAATGGAGGCGATTACGTCATTCGCAATCTTGACATTTCCGTCCATTCCCTCGAGGTCCATTTTTACACCGTAAATCGGTTCATTATCCTTGCTCATAATTTCGTTCCTTCCCGCTCGCCCCATCGGGACGGCATTCTTTCGCTATCATAATCGGATTATAACAAATTCGGGGGAAAATATCAATGTTTTGATGAATAAAAGATGAATAAAAATGCCGTACCGGATGGCCGGTACGGCAAATGTAACTGCTTTGATTATCATTCTTCGATGAGGACATATTCCCCGGTTACGGGATCCTTCTGAAAGCGCCTTACAAACGCGGTTCCCTCGAACGTGTCTCCGTTCGATGCCCGGTCTTCGGAAGCAACCCCTTCGTGCTCCGTACCCGAAGCGGTTTCCCCCGCGCCGTCAGCCTCCATCGTATACCCGAGGCTGTTCGTGCGATACCCGGATACCGTGATGATTCCGTCCTCTTCCGTTACGGAGTTCGTCACGAAGTAAACGGGTTCCTCCACATACAGATCGGCTATCAACGGAATCGCGATCAATTGGAACAGCTCCCGTTGTTTCTCATAATCCGTAGGGAAGACACATATGAACTTTGCTTTCGAATCCTTTTTATAGGTCGGCGCGAAAGCGTTCAGGCCTGCACCGCTTTGAATCGTAATGTATAGGGGCTCATCATCCGGTGAAAGTTCCCCGTCATGCGCAACGTCCGAATCGAGATAGTTCTCTACGCCCGTGTTGACGGAGCTGTCCGGCGCAGAGGCTGCAATGGTCGGAACATTCTGCTGTACGGTTTGCGCCGGGTCATATCGTTCCGTCGCCGCTTCTCTTGCCTGGCCGGCCCGGTCGTCCGCGTCCTTCTGTACGCTGTTCGCGTTCTTAACGGCAAGGACGATCAGAAGAATCACCGCGCAGGCTGCCACACACGAGGAAATCCGGATAAAAAGCGGACGCATATAGAACGGTTTCGTACGCTCCGGCTTGGCATTTGCCGCCATGCTCTCCGCGTTAGCTGCGCGGGATGCCTGTGCCGCGCGAAGAGATGCTTCGAGGATGCGCTTCTTCGCGTCGTCGGAAAGCTTTTCCTGCTGCATTGTCTGTTTCAATTGTTCTTCTGCTTTCATTGCATCTTCTCCTTATATCGTTCGGCAAGCATGTCCCGTCCGCGCGATAACCGCATCTTAACGGCCGAAACGGACTTTTTAAGTACCTTCGCGATCTCCTCCACACGGTACTCTTCCACATAATGGAGCATCAAGACGGTCCGGTACTTTTCGGGAATCGAATCCAGCACCTCGAGAATTCCGTAGTCTGCGTCGCGTCCGACGGAAATCTCCGCCTGTTCCGAAAGAATCCGTTCCCGGTTTTTATTCTTCCGAACAAGCATCAGGCTGTTATTACGGACAACCTTGACAAGCCACTGCTTTTCATGCGCCTCATCCGGAAACTCCGGCGCCTGCTCCGCGTAGGTTACAAAGGTATCCTGGACCATGTCCTCCGCGTCGGCACGGTTTCCGACGATGGAAAGACTCATGCGGTATAAAAGATCCCCGTATGTGTCTAGGATATGAGCGATATGCTCCTCCTGTTGTAACCGGTTATAACTCACAAAGACGCTCCGTTTCCGTCACCGGACGGTTCCGATGAAGATTGGACAGCCGGTGAGATTATCGATGATCATGTATACAAAAGAACGGTTCAAGTATACACGATAGATATCTCGGAAGTCAACCGAATCACAGTAAACCTGAAGTGTCTCGGTCGCCGCAGCCGCCTTTGTCCCCTCTCTGTTAACCTCGATAAATGTCTTCTGGATGACCCCCGAAACCTTGGTTTCACGGTTCGAAAGCTTCCCGAATTTGGCGTAATTCGTGAACGCCTCACGAATACCCATGCGCTCAAGAACATCCACCAAAGAGGCGCCGTATTCTTCCTTGTACTCGGGAATCTTCACATATACATCGCCGCCCCGTGCGTTTAGAATAAGCTCGCGGTAGCTTTCCGCGGTAAGGGAAGCAGCCAGTTCGGATACGGTTACGCCCTCCTTCGGAAGAAGCGCCACATAGGAATACCGTCTGTCCTTATAGGACTTCCGAAAACCGGTGCAGAAATCGTTCTCATAATAGGTTCCGTCCGCGCCTCCGTACATCAGCTTCCGCTGCTCCGTCGTCCCGTCCTCATGGGTGAAGGTTTCCTCGTTACAGTTTTCTTCTTCAAAAGGGTCGTCCCATTTTGCGTCAAATGCTATGGCGTTTATGAGCATCATGACCGTCTTCGGATCGATGCTGTCGTTCATCTTCGGAATCATGCCCTTGGTATGCTCCGAAACCCAAAGGTTAATGTCTTCTACCGCCTCCGGCTTTTCGAAATCCGTGCGGAACACAGCTGCGCGGTAGGCATTTCCGATAATCTGCAGATATTCCGGATAAATCTCTTCGGCAAACTTCCCGGTAATCCATACGGAATCGGCAATCGTGAACACGCCGTCGTCTTCCTGCCTGCTCATAAACCAGGCGGCAAGGCGGTTCATCTGCTCCGTGCTCATGCCGGTTACCTGTTCGATTTCCGCAAGCGTCGTATCGGTTGCGCCGTTACTTAACATGCCGAGGGCAAACCAGAGCGAATACGGCGAAACCATCATCGTGCCGTCCTCTTCCGCGAGCACTTCCCGGAAGAATCGGAACGCATACTCGTTATAGGCATCCGCAAGTGTCTCATCCATCGGTTCCGCTTCGATTCCCACAGCGGACGCGCCTCCGGTCATCTCCCCGGAAACGGCATAACCGGGCGTTTTCTTATCTGCCCCCGCCGTCTCCGGGACGATGCGTGAATCCCCCGCTTTGACTCTGTCCTCTGCGGCGCATCCGAACAGCGCTGCGGACAGAATCACGATTAACAGAAATGCAATTGTTCTTTGCAGAGATAACTTTCTCATTTTGCGCCTCTTACTGAAATACTCCGATGAAGAGCGGAATGTTGCTAATATCGTCCATGATCATGTACAGGAACGGATGGTCCAGATTGACATAGTAATACGGCTCCGGCTCCATCACACAGGCAGCCTCCATGGTAATTGCGGTAACCGCAGCGGCTTCCGTTCCCTTCTCGTCGACCTTGATGAAGGTCTTATGGATAACCTGGCTAACCATGAGCTTCTCGTCCTCGGTAATCGCGGAGAAATCCGCTTTCGAGGTGAACGCATCCTCCATGCCGAGTCTTTTGAGCATATTATTAAGCGTCACTTCGCTCCTGTCCTCAAACTTCGGCATACTTACCGTAATGCCCGAGCTCGGTCTGTACGGTACGTTCGTAAAATCGAACGCGGCAAGTACGTCCTCAAGCGTATGGCCGTCCTTCGGAAGAATCGCGCGGAAGGAGTAACCGTTCTCGTATTTCTTATCCATTCCGGTCATATAATCGTTCTCAAAATAACGATCCGCGCTGCCGAACATCATATTGATTTCTTCTTCGCTTCCGTCCGCATGGTAGAACGGTTTCTTAGCGGTATCATCCTCATAGAACGGTTCCCGCCATATGCCGTCAAATGTCATCGCGTTAATCAGTACCATCGCCTGATCGTCGGTAAGCGAATCGAGAACCTTTTTGATGCGATGCTTCGTATTCTCATCCACCCAGTTGTTGATGGCTTCAAGCGTTTCCGAATCGGAGAACGGTGCGCGCATGACGGCGCTTCGGTAGTAGTTTCCGCATGTCTTAAGGAAGGCATCCTTCACGCTCATCTTAAGGTTTTCATTCAGCCAGATGGAATTGGCGGTCCGGACGATATCCTTTTTGTCGCCGTACTGCATCAGATACGCAACAGCGTTGTTGCTGACATCGTCGCTAACGCCGAACATCTCTTCGATCTGCTTCTTCGTTTCACCGCTTGCGCCGTTATTCAGCATGCTGACGGCAGCGTATACGGAATACGGGGAAATCAGAATGTTCTGTCCCTTCTTATAGCACTGAAGAAGCAGATTCACGGAGAAAGCATTAAAGCCCTCCGAGAAATCAGCCCCCGGAACGTGAACCTCCGGTGTTTCGGACGCCGATCCGGCGGTCAGTTCCTGTGCCGCGACCTCCGAGCCGTTCCGCTTCGAGCCCTTCTTCTTATCGGACTCATCAGCGCCGCAAGCCGTAAGGCTTAAAAGCAGGATCATAATAAGTAATCCCGAGATAATTTTCTTCATCATAATTCTCCAACCCTTTCACGAAACCTTTGTTTCGTTTTTCTTTTTGATACTTCTTAAATGCTTCGGAACGGGGAACGGTCACATTTTCCGATACAAAAGTGATACTTTTTTCAGACAACAAAAAAAGCCCCCTCCGCATAATGCGGAGAGGGCCGGAAATCCGGATTAAACTCTCTTCATGTACTCGCCGGTACGGGTGTCGATCTGAATCGTCTCGCCTTCGTTTACGAAAAGCGGAACCATAACGGTTGCACCGGTCTCAACGGTTGCGGGCTTCGTAGCGCCGGTAGCGGTATCGCCCTTGAAGCCGGGCTCGGTAGCCGTAATCTGAAGCTCTACGAAAAGCGGAGGCTCGATGGAGAAAATCTGTCCCTGATGGGAAAGGGTCTTAACCATCTCGTTCTCCTTAACGAACTTCATTGCGTCGCCGCACTGATCCTCGGTCAGGGAAATCTGATCGAAGGTCTCGGTGTTCATGAAGTTGTACATGTCACCGTCTTTATAAAGATACTGCATGTCTGCTCTCTCGATGTGAGCCTGCGGATACTTATCGGTAGGACGGAACGTCGTTTCAACAACGCCGCCGTTCTTGATATCCTTCATCTTGGTGCGTACGAAAGCCGCGCCCTTACCGGGCTTAACATGCTGGAATTCAATTACCTGCAAAACTTTGCCGTCAATCTCAAGCGTAATGCCGTTTCTGAAATCGCCTGCTGAAATCATAAATCATCCTCCTAATATATCCTTCTAGATAACCGCTACATAGTTTATCGTAACTTGTGGCATTTTTCAACCATTTTTTTACAGTTCCAGTAACTTTTTCTCCGAATGCGCCAGATTCTCGCATCCGTCCTCCGTGATTACGACCATATCCTCGATGCGGACGCCGCCGAAATCCTTTACGTAGATGCCCGGTTCAACGGTCATCAGCATGCCCGCCCGAAGCACTCTCGTATCCCGCATATTGCAGTTCGGATCCTCGTGAATCTTAAGGCCGACGCTGTGGCCGAGGCCGTGTCCGAAGCAGTCGCCGTAACCGCCTTCACGGATCATATCGCGGGCAAT
>DBWJ01000054.1 GCA_002308955.1 Lachnoclostridium sp. UBA1241
TCGAGAACGTCGAAACGGAGCGGCGGGGGAACAAGGATGCCGTCTGCATTTCTCGTGCACTGCGCAGCGGTGAACTTGTATGCGCCGTGAGAGGTTCCGATAGCGATTGCAAGGGAGTCACATCCGGTTCTTGCTACGAATTCCTCAACCTCTTCCGGACGGGTGTAGCTTTCCTTACCGTGCTCAACCTTAACCTCATCCTCAATACCTGCGAGGGTACCGAGCTCAGCCTCAACTACAACGCCGTGAGCATGTGCATACTCAACAACCTGCTTCGTGAGAGCTACGTTGTCATCGAAAGACTTGCTGGAAGCATCGATCATAACGGAAGTGAAACCGCCGTCGATGCAGGACTTACAAAGCTCAAAGCTGTCACCGTGATCCAGGTGAAGAGCGATCGGGATCTGAGGATTCTCGATTACTGCAGCCTCAACAAGCTTAACAAGATAGGTGTGGTTCGCGTATGCGCGGGCACCCTTGGATACCTGAAGAATAACCGGGCTGTTCAGCTCGCCGGCAGCTTCGGTGATACCCTGTACGATTTCCATGTTGTTTACGTTGAAGGCACCGATTGCGTATCCGCCATCATATGCCTTTGCAAACATTTCTTTTGTGGTAACTAAAGCCATGTCTATATCATCCTTTCATGTATATATTCTGTACGGTTTAGCCGTACGCTTAAATGACCGCTGTCATTATAGCAGAATCCACCTCGGAGTGCAACAGAAAATCCGCACTCCGCGCAATAAGGTTAGCCGCATACAACCGGGTGGTTGGCTCAGCGCTTTTTTCCCCACAGGAAAAACATCATCTTGCATTTCATCTCTTCTTTGGTAATCGGGCCGAAGGACCGGCTGTCCATCGAATGAAAACGGTTGTCCCCCATGACGAAATACTGACCTTCGCCGAGCTCGATTCGCTGCGTGACACCGCTCCGGTAGGTGTAATCCGGATCATAGTAGGCGTAGTCCTCTTTCACTTCCTCGCCGTTTCGCACCAAAACGCCGTCCGTAATCTCAAGGACATCTCCCGGCTTACCTACAACACGCTTGATGAAATCGTTGTCATTTGTCTTCCCGCTGTCCCCGTGAAGCACGACAATGTCACCGTAATCCGGTTTGAATACAATCGTTCCGAAGCCGAAGGCGCGGTTCTTAAGCGTCTGATTCATCGAATTTCCGTCGACATAGTAAGGCGGGAAGATAGTGAACAGAATATAAATCACGATAAAGCTTACGACAAAGAACACGACGTCGCCGATAAATGCCTTCCGCCTCTTCCACTTCTTCTCTTCGGGGTCCTCGGCCGTGACTTTCTCTTCAACTATCTCCTCGGAATTCACCGCCGAAACTTCCTTTTCAAGTATCTCTTCGCTCATAAATTCTCCCAAATTCCCCTTATTCCGAAATAACTTTGGCATTTGCCGCAGTAAGCATGAATTTTTCCGGTGCTTTTCCGGTAAGCGCGACGCTTCTCTTATCCGGCGCCGACGCTCCGACATATACCTCGTATCCGCCGGGCACGATCACGCGCTCCGCCTTCTCATTATACACGCCGAAGCTCTTTTCGGAAAGATGCAGCTTTACGGTTTTGCACTCTCCGGGCGCAAGGGACACCTTCTTAAGCGCCTTCAGCTGTGCGTTCGGGGCTCCCGCCATGGGGGATTTCACATATACCTGCACGGTTTCCGCGCCGGCCATCTTACCGGTGTTCGTCACGGTCACGCTGACCTCTGCGCCGGTCTCAGGCGTTCCGGTCACATTTGCCCCGGAAAATGTGAAGGCTGTATAGCTAAGTCCGTACCCGAACGGATACAGCGCCTCATTCGTCATATAACGGTAGGTTCTGCCCTTCATCGCATAATCGGTAAATGCGGGGAGTTCCTCGTTCGTCCGGTAGAACGTTACCGGAAGCTTGCCTTCGGGGCTGTACTCGCCGAACAGCATCTGCGCAACGGCGCGGCCGCCCTGAGCGCCCGGATACCAGGCCTGTACGACTGCCGGCAGGTTCTCATCCGCCCAGCCGACTGCAAGCGCGCTTCCCGAAAGAAGCACAAGGATGACCGGCTTTCCGCTTTCCTTAAGCACCTTAAGAAGCTCTTCCTGAAGTCCCGGAAGGTTCAGATTCGGCTTGTCTCCCGAGGCAAACTCGTTGCCCTGGTCGCCTTCTTCGCCTTCAAGTCCCGGATCGAGTCCCATTACCGCGATAACCACATCGCTCATATCCGCAACGGCTTTTGCCTCGGCCAGACGGTCATTCGGCTGTCCGAGCCCCTGTACGCGGTCTTTAAAGAGATGGCAACCCTCCGAATAGAATATGCGCGCGCGGTCTCCGACATACTCGCGGATGCCTTCGAGAACAGTAATATATTCGGATGCGGTGCCCTCGTAGTTTCCGACAAGCGCTTTCCGGTTGTCCGCATTCGGTCCGATCACACCGATTGTCTGAATCTTATCAAGGCAAAGCGGAAGGGTATTCTTCTCATTTTTCAGAAGAACAATCGTCTTCTTCGAGGCCTTCAGATTGAGGGCGCGATTTTCCTTTGTGTCCACTTGATCGTATCCGATCTTATTGAACGGAACCTCCTCGGGCTTATCAAACAGTCCGAGCTTCATGCGGGTGGTGAACAGGCGGGTTAACGCACGGTCAATCGTCTTCTCCTCAACAAGTCCGTCCTTTACGGCCTGCAGAAGATGTATGTACATATTGCCGCAGTTTAGGTCGCAGCCGTTGTTCATCGCAAGCGCTACGGTCTCCTCTTCGTTCTTCGTTACCATATGGAATTCATGGAAGTCCTTCAAAGCCCAGCAGTCGGAGGTAACGTGGCCGTCGAAGTCCCATTTGCCGCGCAGGATATCGACAAGGAGCTTTTTGCTTCCGCAGCACGGCTCGTCGTTGGTGCGGTTGTAAGCGCCCATAACAGCTTCCACTTTCGCTTCTCGGACGCACGCCTCGAAAGCCGGCAGGTAGGTCTCATAAAGGTCCTGCTCGGATACCTTTGCGTTGAACTCATGCCGTAGGTCCTCCGGACCGCTGTGCACCGCAAAATGCTTCGCGCACGCGGCTACCTTCATGTACTTCTTATCGTGTCCCTGAAGTCCTTTGATAAATCTGACACCGAGACGGCTGCTCAGATACGGATCCTCACCGTACGTCTCATGGCCGCGCCCCCATCTCGGGTCGCGGAACATGTTCACGTTGGGGGACCAGAAGGTCAGACCCTTATAGATATCGCGGTCGCCGTATTTTGCCTGCATGTTGAATTTGGCGCGCGCCTCAGTGGAAATCGTATCGCCGATTTCCTCCATCATATCCTCGTCAAATGCAGCGGCAAGGCCGATTGCCTGCGGAAATACCGTCGCGACACCCGCTCTTGCAACGCCGTGCAGAGCTTCGTTCCAGTAATTGTATGCCTTCACGCCGAGCCGCTCAATCGCCGGGGCATTAAACAGTGTCTGAAATACTTTTTCCTCTAGCGTCATCTCCGAAACAAGGGCGGCTGCTCTTTCCTTGAACGATTTCGTTTCATCCTGGTATGCGGGTGTGTTCATTTTCCCTCCGTTTTGCCTTACGCGCTTTATTCTTTTATAAAGAAACCCTTTGGGGTCTCTTATCACAAAGGGCATTTACTGCCCTCTGTGATAAGAGGGGAATTCCCGAAGGAATTCCCCTCCCAAAGGGAAAAGAGTCTAAAAAAACTACATCGGTTTACTTGTATGCAGCGTTGAACTCGTCACACTGGGTCTGCCACTCAGAAATATGAGCTTCCAGAACCTGCTGTGCGGTAGAACCTCTCTCAAGTTCGCCGGTCCAACCATCCGAGAAATTCGGGATAACGGTTGCAGCGTACATGTAGTACGGAAGATCATGGCACATAAGTCTAATCGTCTCATCTACAGCTCTCTGATCTTCGAACTTGCTCTGGTATGCTGCCTTCCATCTAGCGTCATCATCCTCGAAACCTTCCGGAACTGTGGTGTACCAGTTGTAAGCGTACATAATATCATCAGCAACGCTCTTGGTCTTCTCACAGCTAGGAACGAAGAGGATGTTCTCACGACAGATAGAAACCTGCTTTCCTACAGCGGGGCCGTAAGGATAGCAAACATAACCGAAGTCAATACCAGCCGGAGCTAACTCAGCAGTATCAACCCACTCTTCCTCAATACGCATTGCAGTCTTAACACCGTTGAAACCACCATTGAAAGCGGTCTTGAACCAATCCCACTGCCATACATCTTCGCCAGGGGTAGGCATAAAGTAACCGTCATCATGAAGTTCTCTTACGAAGTTAAGAGCAGCAAGAACGTTAGGATCGTCAGCGTTAACCTTAAGGAAACCATTGGCATCCTTGTCGATTACGAACGTTCCGTTGGACTGAAGAGCACCATAAGTTACAAGGTAGTCCTGACCAGCTACAGCGTAGATATCGGTAACACCATCGTTATCCGTATCCTTCGTAAGCTTAGCGCAGAGTTTCTTGAACTCATCCCAGCTCCACTTGCCTTCCTTCTGAAGGTCATAAGGAGTGTTTGCATCAACACCGAGAGTCTTGAAGATGTCCTTGTTGAAGAAGACACCGGTTCTAGCCTCGCAACCAACTGCGAAACCATAAATGCCGCCGTTAACGGTCATGATCTTCTTTACTTCGTAGTTCCACTTGGAATCGTTCCAGTCTACAGACGGGCACTTGGAAACATCGAGGAACTGACCATTGCTCAGAAGAGCAGCAACCCAACGGTTGTCAAGAGTGATGATGGAACCCTTAGGATTGTTATCCGTGATGGAAAGAGCTACAGCTTCCTGATACTCATTGCCCCAGCCGAACTCGGCGATGACACGCGAAAACTTGAAGTTGTGATCTTTCTCAGCCTGATGAAGCATATCAAAGAATGCAGTCTGATAAGCATTGGTCTCATCATCCCAACCTTCTGCAGTCCACCAGTCATAGATAGTTACTTCCAATCCCTTGAGGTCTCTGGGAGCCTCAGTGGGCGTTACCTGCTCCGTAACCTGCTGCGTAGCAGCCTGGGTGGGAGTAGGGGTAGCTTCAGTCTTCTTCTCATCCTTCTTACCGCAAGCGATAGCAGCGAACATGCATGCTACAACGGAAAGAGAAAGAATGACTTTCTTTGCGTTTTTCATTTAAGGATCCTCCTTTAAATAATTGATTCGATTCACCAAGGCCAACTCAACACGAATCCGTGTTGAAGTATGAAGGGCGCCCCCGCGCCTTGGAGACCGATTATCTTAAAGCCGTCGTCACGACTTTAATTCGAATGTAACCAACCGGGTTAACAATTAACCCTTGATACCGCTTTGGCTGATACTCTCTACGAAGCTCTTCTGAGCAACGAGGTAGATGACGATCAAAGGTACCAGACAAATCAACGTACTTGCTGCGGTAATCTGGTTTGCGTATGCGATCGGAACGAACGTACCACCCTGGTCCGTTGCACCGATCATCTTCTTGTATTCCGTATTCAGACGGTTTGCTACGTTGGAAAGACAGTTCGAAACGGTGTACCAGCCATATCCTTTTGCGAAGAAAAGACGGGAATAAACACCATCAGTCCACCACCAAACAAACGCGAACAGGAAACAGGAAACCATCATCGGCCGTGCGCCGGGAAGAAGAATCGACCAGAACGTGCGGAGCTTGCCGCAACCGTCTACCCATGCTGCTTCCTCAAGTTCTTTCGGTTCGTTTCTGAAGTGCTGTCTCATCATGTAGATGTAGAGACCGCTCTTATATCCGGCACAGCCCGCGCAAACCGCGATGTATGCCCAGACGGAACCGAGAAGTTTTAACTCTTTACCGGTCAGCGCTTTAAATATACCGAAGATATCAAAGTGCGAGAAGTTCAGGTACATCGGAGTTACCAGCGTCTGCGGCGGAACAACAATCATAAGGATTACGCACGCAAACCAGAAGTTCTTAAGCGGGAACTTGAATCTGGCAAAACCATAACCGACCAATGTGGCGGACAGAACCTGAAGTAAGGCAACAACCAAACCGATGGAAAGCGAGGTCCAGAACGGTTTGAACTTATACAGAAGCATCCAGGAGTCCCGGATAGCCGATGTCGAGAAATGTCTCGGCACACTGATAACCGTACGGTCGAACAGGTCTTCCTTAGTCATAAAACTAAGGGAAATCTTATGAAGCAAAGGCTGCAAAATGAGGAAACACAATCCGAAGATCAATATCGCTCGGCATAAACGATAGATAACGGAACCAATCTTCTTTCGTAACAGATATCCGCCGGATTTGCGGTTTCTCTCTTTGAAGTTCTCGAATCTTTCTTTTCTAGTCATAATAGTATACCCACCTTGAAATGATAAATGATAATATGCCGAGTATTACCATTATGATAGCGAAGTAAACCCATGACATCGCCGTAGTAAGACCGTAATCGAACTTCGCATACAAAGTATCCGAAATCAATGTCATTAACTGGCTGTCTGATTTCGTACAGAAATCTACAATGGAATAAATAACGTTTACAAGAATCAGCGAGCTGATCATCGGAAGCGTAATCTTCCAGAAGCTTTCCCAAGCGGTACATCCCTCAATCTGCGCCGCCTCATACATGCTCGGCGAGATGGTCTGCAAACCGGAAAGGAAGATGATAATCTGAATACCGGATGAAATAGCTATGTTATAAACCTGGTTAACAAGGTTAATAACGTATTCAAAGAACTTACTTGCCTGTTCTCCGGTTAACAGGATGTTTTCGAGCGTCTTCGTAATCGTCGTCATCGAATCATCCTGCTTGATGGAATCACTCATGCTTGCAAGGAGCGAGTTGTTCGTCTCAAGACCAAGCATAATACCGGAAGAAAGGATAACCGGAAGGAAATACACCGCTCTTACAAGAGCTCTTCCTTTAAATTCCTGATTCAAAAGAATCGCCATGAAGAAACTGAAGATCAAGGTGCCCGGAACGAACAGGGCCATGTTCTTCAATTCATCAAGAAGTCTCGGAACGTAATCCGGGTCCTTGAAGAATACGTCATGATAGTTTTTCAATCCGATCCAGTCGTAGGCAAGTCCCTGACCGTTCGTGGACGTTACCGCGCAGAACGACATGTAAAAGGACTGTACAAGCGGAACTACCAGGAAAAGGATAAACCCGATAATAAACGGAAGTATAAAGAGGTATCCGGCAATGGCATTGCTTTTCGCCATCGTCTTTTGCTTATTCTTAGCCATTAGTTACCTCCTTTCACAACTACCCAATCCTGTGCGGGAATGGTGACACCGTCTTTAGTCGTATATGTGAAGGTACGATAGTTGACATAAACTTTCGTTCCATTCGAGTATACAGTACAATATACGCTGTCGTCAAGTTTAATATGATTTTCGATCGTTTCCGTCGTCAGATTACCGAAATCGCTCTTATAACGGTTGTAAAGCGTCTTCGCCGCATCTTTCCAGGAACCGTAGTTCGCGCCAAAGTAGTACGTAAAATCGGATTCCTGAAGTTCGTCGCCCGTTGCATCCATGAAAATGAAATACAAACCGGCGCCGGTCTCCGCGGAGTTCAGCAGGTTCGAAACATAGTCATTCGTGATGTTAATGGAATCACCGGTGTAACGAACATATCCGTGCAGCGCAATCGGGAAGAACGGAATGGATTCATCCTCGATGCTGGTTCCGTCCGCGTGAATCGGGAAGTTTATTACCAAATCCGCATACGGAAGGGCATATATATTTCCGTTATAGATAACGTTCTCGCGGTCCTTCAGTTCCGCAAGCTTCGACTGGTGCTGGTTCAGAACCTCTTCTCTGCTCACGCCGTCTTTGGAACGATAATCCGATCCGAGCTTACCGCCGATGGAACCCCATGCAATATTCTTAATTCCAAGCTTATCCACATCTTTCAGATAGGATTCAATTGCTTTCGCACTGTAGCCCGGTCTTGCATAGTAGTAGGTATCCGACTCTTTGTCCTCACCAAACCATACATCACTGATTTCATGGAACCCGGCAACTTCGTTGGAAAGGAATCTGGAAGCATCCCGTCTTGCGACGAAGGAATCCAGCATCTTGTTATTATTCACAAACTGGAATTCCGCTTTACCGGATACCGAATAACCGTAACCGGAAGCCTTATTAAGAAGGTTGGTAAAGTCTTTCTTTTTGCCGAGCTTACGAATCAAATCGACATCGTCCGGCCAGTCATGAATCACGCCCCGGTTAAACCAACCGTTCAGGATAACATTCAGGCCTTCCCATCCGGAATCCTTCAGATCCTTCAGGATTTCATCCATCTCATTATACGTAGTCAGCGCATACGGCAGGTCTTTCGGGAATCCGAGGATGTGCTGCACTTTGATAATCGATCCGATTAACTCAACCGCGGTAGGAAGTTCGGTCTTCGTAACCTTATCCGAAAGATCCGGATAACGTCCCATCAGATAGTTCCGATAATCCTTTGCCATATCCACATAACTTGAGGAATTGACACCCTGCACGCGGACGCACAGTTTCTCTCCTGCCGGAAGCTTGTTCTGATAGATATAAATCTCTTCGAGCGAACGGCCGGCAATGTCGGCAAGGTCACTATGAATCAAAGTAAATTCATTGGTAACATAGTTATAGTTATGACTCTTTCCGGAGATATCCGCAAGAATACGCGCGTAACTGCTGCCGTCTTCAACCATGCAGAGAAGCGAAGCTTCACGATTCTCAAAAGAGATACCGTATACAGGGAAACGGGTAATCGGGTCATTTACGACTTCTTTTCTGGACTGACCGAAATCCCAACCGTACAAACCTGCACTGTACGCGCTGGAGGAAATCTTTCCGTTGTTGAAACGGATTGTTGCGCCGGAACCGTCGGGAACGAAGAGGTAACCTTCGTCCGTAAGACCGGATGCACACATATACGGAAGAATCTGCATTGTCGTAATCGGGAAATCATCATAGTAAACGATTTCATCATAAGGTACTTCTGCAACAAGGCTCTCTCCGTCAAGTTTCAGGTACATGCAGATGTTGAACGTTGCTTTGATGTCGTTCGTTTCTTCCGCGTTCGCGTACTCAAGGTCACGCTCATAATCTTCACGGGTATAACCCATCTCGAGGAATGCATCCTCAAGTTTCTCCCTCTGCCAGTCTTTCAGATTGTTGAAGAGTTCGTAAACTTTCTTGCCGGCTTCCAAATCCGGGTACTTCTTAGAAAGTTCTGCCCACTCTTCCTTATCACGAAGTTTCTCGGGGTTATAGCATTTGTACCAGTCACGGATATTCGCCGCATTCTCTTTGGATGTCCTTGACCGGTAATCTTCATACATTTCCTCAGTCATAGCTGCGGGAATGAAATAAGTCTTCGAAAGCAATCCGATTGTGAAATCAATACGGATTGTATTCTGGTCAGCAAGAACTTCGTAGGTATAAGTACCTTTCTTTACGCTGTATTCGTAGCTGCCCATTGTTTTTCCGAGTCCGTTATAGTTCTTGTATTCAATAACCATAAGGGACCGCGTGATGTCGAATCCGGAGGAATCCGCGTCTGCCGGATATCCCATCCATTGATTTCCGTACTTATCGGTAAAGATAAAGTTCGTTGTCTCGGGATAGAACTCCAGAGAAACAATACCATTGGAAATCTTCTGCGGGTCAATTGACAGGTCCGAATCGAAACGATATGCTTCAATCGGCTCGGGAGTTTCATCCTTGTCTCCGCCGAACTTAATCGCGAGGAAAGTCAGCACGGCAATGATAACGCAGGTGATTCCATATGCAATCAGTTTTTTCTTCATTTCTTGCTCCTCCTACGTTAACCCATTCGCAATGCGACTTCTTTATAGATTGAAACGAAATATGCAATTGCGTCACCAATCAAACTGAAGAACAGCAGGATGATAAACATGATAACCGCCATACCTGCAACCGACGCAATCGTCGAAAGAAGACCGCCGGCAAGACCGTAGTCGTGAATCATCATCATTGCGCAGAGAATCAGGAATACGCACCAAATCAATGCAAATACATTGAAGTAGGTGTAGAACACGCTTTCCTCTAACGTAACCACGTTGCTGACGAAAATCATCGGGATTCCGATCAGCACGTAAGGGGTGAAGGAATAAGCCGTGGCCATGTAAATGTCCTTGAAACGTCCTTTGCCGTCAAACAGGGTTGTAAGACACCAGTTTGCCAAAACCCAGATGAACAGCGGAACCAGAATGCTGGCCAGCTTCATAATGATGTTTACTTCACTCCATCTGGTGTGGTTTACCATGAAATTGGCAAACCTTGTATCCCAGATATTCGTGAGGAGCGTCAGGATGACAATCGTATGAGCGGCTGCCATCGTTCCGCGTTTCTCATGAACGAGATCCCAGGAACCGTCGAAAGGATGGAGAATCATATAGAGGCTGTACTTCAGCGACTTCAGGTAGTTCTTAAAGCCTGCTCCCGAAAAGAAACCGAGAATCTTTGAAATAATGTTACTCATGCTTCTCTAATCTCCTTTCTTACGCGGATAATCTTCCGAATCAGCTTCGGAACGATAATCAAAGCGGCGAGAATAACGATAAACCAGACAATATTCTCTTCTACCACCTGTTCGCGATAATACTTATATGCCTTGGAGTAGTTTCGGGAATCTCTTACGATTTCGAAGTTATCCATCGCCTTCTTGTACTCACCCTGACGGAGCAGCGAACGGCCGATTCCGACATAAGCAAGTTCACAGTTACCGTTGTACTTCAGAACCTCACGCCAGATATCGGCGGATTCATCATACAGACCGACACGATACAGGCTCAGTGCTTCATTTACAAGCTTTCCGTAATCAGACATTACGAAGATGGTAATCGTTCCGCAGAAACGGTCGAGTACGGCAATCGTCTCTTCGTTCAGCTTTACGAGTGCGCTCGGGTTCTGGAAGCAGCCTTCATTCATACCGGGCTTACCGAAAGCGTAAAGCAGGTTGCCCTGGAAGTCATATACGAAAATCTTGCCTCTGGTCTTATCCAGACAAGCGTAAGTCTCATTCTCAAAGGTAACAACATCAACGAAAGCGGATGCTCCGGAGATGGACTTACTGTTACCGGGATGAATATCGCCAATCGGGTAGAAGTTACCGTTTCGAATCAGGATATCCGTTCCCATGGAATTCAGTTTTCTTACCGGCTTTCCGTTACCGACGGCGATCTCGGCGTCCGTAAGGGAACCTGTCGTAACATAGAGGAATCCGTTGGAATCCATGGACACGTTGTTGTACTCCGTCGGAACGTACTGTTTCGTACGGGCACGCTGTGCCTTGGTCTGGATCTTTCTCCAGATTCTCTGAATGAATGATACGGTAACCGGGCTTGCACCGATATATCCGGTGAAGGTTCCGTCCTTCGTAAACTCCATCAGACCGGCGTTGATGTTCGTTGCCTGAACATAATAACGGAATGCTTCGTCTACTACAAACTTTGAAGGTAGGAATTCGTAGTTCTCGGCAAGCGTCTCATCCTTCGGATTATCGAGAACGTCAATTACATTCAGCTCGTAATCGCAATGAATAATGCGATGGTTCTTCGTGTCTGCGATGAAAATGTCATAGTCACGATTCAAATCCTTCTTAATAACATTTTCAACGTCCTTTACCTGAACCGGTGCGGGAGTGTCTTCTCCATCATCGCCATCCGTCGCGCCGTCACCGTCATCTCCTTCGCCGTCCGTTGCACCATCACCGTCATCGGATGCGTCATCCGCATCCTCGGAATCGCTCGTTCCTGCACTGGAATCTGCGTCCTCGGTATCACCTTCGGAAGCATCCTCGTCCGTGGTCGCAGGTTCGGTTGTTTCCTTCTTCGGCGGAATGTATTCCGGCCCTAAGTACTTTCCGTAAACTTTCTCACGGGTTTCTTTGTCAATTGCTCTGACGAATACATCACCGGGCTGAAGCATCGTTACAACGACTTCATCGCCGATTAACAATTCGTCTTTCTTATCAACAGAAACATGAACCTTGTTAATGATGCGGATGAGTTCAAACTCGCCTTCCGTCCACTGCAGCTCAACAATTCTGTTGTTCTTCGTATCAACGACAAACATAATATCATCGATTACGAAAAGGCTTTCCGGGCTCAGGAATACGCCTACTTCATCGCCGAACGAACGCCCGTACAGAACTCTCTCTACAGAGTAGGCATCCGGAGATGCTACGGCATCGCCCCAGAAGTTATAAGTGTAAGTGTACCAATCGTCTTCTCCGGCATATGCGGTCGGGATGCTGGTCATCACCAGACAAATCAGAAGAAGGATTGTAGCAATTCTTTTTTTCATTGTAACTTTCCTCCTTATTCCTTAATACCGGAGCTTGCCATTGTCTCAACAATGTTGCTCTGTGAGAAGATGAAACATGCGACAGGCAGAATCATCATAAACAGCGTGGATGCCGAGGATACACCGGTTCGTGCTACACCGCCCTGTGCCAGGGTACGAAGTGCGAACGGCAGGGTCTTCAATTCCTCGGAGTAGATGTAAGTCGTTCCGACGTTGTTCCACAAACTCTGAATGGAGAAAATCATCAGGGTCAGGATAGCCGGCTTAACAAGCGGCATAACGACCGTCATGAAGATTCTTCCTTCTTTCGCACCGTCTATCTTGGCTGCCTCGATCAGAACATCAGGGATACTCGACTCCATGAACTGTTTCATAAGGAAGAGTCCCATCGGGGAAGCAAATGCCGGGATAATCAGTGCAAGATAGGTATCTACCCATCCGAGTCTCGACATAATCAGGTAGTTCGGGATGGAAAGAACGTAACCGTTGAACATAAGAGCTACGGTAACCATCTTGAAGAACGGGCCCGATCCGGGGAAACGATACTTAGCAAGTACGTATGCTGCCATGGAAGCTACCATGATGTGGCCTGCGGTTCCGACAGCGGTGATTAACAAAGAGTTGAATGCGTAACGGGTAAATGTGATGATGCCCTGCTTATTCATCAGAAGGAACATATCGGTAATGTTCTTCGTCGTAGGGTTACGCACAAACAACTTAGGCGGGTATACAAACAACTCATCGAGCGGTTTAAACGCGGAGTTGATTACGTATACAAGCGGGAATGCGAAAAAGCATCCAAACAAAATCAGGACAATCCCTACACCGATATCACCGGCCAGTGATCGGTTCGGCTGTCTTCCGGCTTTAATCTTTTTCATATCGTCATTCCCTCCTATCAGGTTCCAAGTCGGCTCAGTGCCTTCTGGATGAACTTGTTACACAGGTACATGCAGAGGAACAGCACTGTTGCAATTGCGGAAGCGTATCCCATCTCGAAACGCTGCTGGCCGTAGTCGATCAGGTGGGTAACAACGGTACGTGCGGCATAGTCGGTACTCGGGAAGCCGCAGAGCGCCATGGTAACGTCGGCCGTGTTGAACGCGGTCGTAATGGACATAACCGCACCGAACATCAACATGGATTTCATGTTTGGAAGGGTGATGTACCAAAGCTCCTGCCAACGGTTCTTAACACCGTCCACATAACCTGCTTCGTACTGGTCATCCGGAATCGTATTAAGACCTGCGATGAAGGAGAGGAATCCGGTACCGAGGGATGCCCACAGGATAACGATGATAACGATGGTCATCATGTATCTCGGGTCAGTCAGCCACAGTCTCGGGGTTTCCAAAAGTCCTAGCTGAACACCGTAGGCGTTTGCATAACCGTAGGAGTCGCCGGAGAAGATGAACGTCCAAATCAGGTAAACCTGACCGGAAATCGTAGGCGCGTAGAAAATCAATACGGCAAATGCGCGGATTCTCTTCGGCAGCTCATGAATCAGCCATGCGAACAGGAATGCCGCGATATATCCGACCGGTCCTGTAATGGCCGCAATCAGGAACGTGTTCTTAACTGCGGTAAGGAAGATATCGTCAACCAGAATCAGGTTGATGTAGTTCTGCAGACCGATGAAACGTGCCGGCTGCAATACATTATAATAGGTAAAACCGTACCAGATGGATACGACAACCGGTGCTACATAGAACAGCGTGAAGATCAGCGCATAAGGCAAAAGGAAAAGGTAACATGTCCTGTATGTTCTGACGTCGCGCCACATAAACTTGCGGCGTAATTGTTTCTGTCTGCGCCAATTTGCATAACTCATAACGTGTTTCCTCCTTCCTTATCTCTTATCCAAACCGAATTCGACTCTCTTCTTATGGATTTCTTCGTTAATATCACGGGTGTAATCAAGAAGAGTCTCTCTCGGGTCTTCATAGTTATTGATAACGCGGCGGACCGCATTAACGATATGTCTTGTGGTGTAGTATCCGCCGGGAACCTCGGGCGTTCCGACAACCCACTCCCACTGTGCAAGAAGAACTTCACGTTCTCTTGCGCTCCATGCGAGCTGGTCGAATGCCTTACGGTTAGCCGTTGCGTAACGTGCGGACTCACCCATGACAGCCTCGAGTTCCATACCGTAACGGGCCTGAATGTCTGCGCTTGCCCACCACTGTACGAAGGTCCATGCCTCTTTATGCTTCTTGCTGTTCTCAAGAATCATCGTACATACGCCCCAGCACTGAACGCTTCGGTTGATGTCGTCCTCGCCGTCGCCGTCAAGGTCTACATGGTTTCCGTTCTCGTCGGTTACGTAAGTACCGGGCATGATTGCCATATCCCAGAGACCTCTGATCTCAGGAGCGGATACGCACAAAGTATTGAAGTTGTTGTAATCGGCAAATGCCAGTGGCATCTCACCGGTACGGAAACGGTCTACAAACGCATAATCACGAGGCGTGTTGTAATGCGTAAAGAACATCGTGTACTTTTCGAATGCTTCGATTGCCACGTCGGTATCAAGCATTACGCGGTCGCCTTCCGGAGAGTACAGCGAAGCGCCTCTCTGATAGAGCTGTGCGTAGAAACCGTTCATATCCGGGTTGGCTACGTTATTAATTTTACGTTCGGTCGAAGGAATACCGACATCCATGTGTGCCTTCTGAATCGTGGAAAGAATCATAATCAGATCATCCCAGGTGTTCGGAGGCTCGATGCCGAGTTCTTCGAAAATATCGGTACGGTAGAACATCAGGTTGAAGTACTGGGTTTCCGGAATCGCATATACGCCTTTGCCGTATCGATACCCGACAAATGCGGAATCCGCGAATTCGGAAGCGACTTCTTCAAAGCTTCGGATGCCTTCCACGGGATCGCCCTTGAACTGCGTCAAATCGCACGCCGCGCCTCGCAAAGCGTAGTTAACAGGCTCAGCACCCGCTACGCCGAGCGCAACGTCCGGTCCGGTTCCGGCAACCGTTGCGGGAAGCAGAACATCCGCGGTAATCAGGTCAACGTTAACACCGATTCCGTATGTCGGAACGAAGGTGTCATCAATCATGGACTTCAGGATTGTGCTCTGGTCACGTCCGGCGAAAATCCAAACCGTAATGGTTTCGATGTTGTCACCGTATACATTACCGATTGCATTGTAATCTACAACGAACGAAGCGAAGAATGCGCGAACCTCATGGAATGCCTTCTGGAACCAGTTCGCGGTATCCTTCTTAACCTTTGCATCGGAGCCGGAAACTACAATGTAGTCAATATCCAGCTGAGCGTCGCTCAGGGTAAGAATTGCGGAACCGAGAGAACTTACATTATTCTTAAACATAACTAAGTTCTTCGGAATCTTGGCATCGTCTTTGGTGAATTTCTCAAGCTGATCGGCAAGCGTTAAGCAGGCCGTAACCTGGGAGCCTTTTTCACCGGTGTATGCAACAAGGTCATCAATCAGCTTGTAGAGTACCTTGTATTCATCAGCCATGGAAGCAACAACGCCCGGATAACGGGTAGCGATGTTGTAGTCACGGTTTTCATCGGGAGTCGTACCGGTCAGAACGAGAATCTGACGATACATGGAGTTCATACGGAACACGCTGTCATTCATCCGGTTCAGGATGTTACCCATCTCACCGAGGGTTACCTCAAGGCGAATGGTGTTGGTTCCTTTATGCATATAGAACTTGTAAGGATTGCCCTTCTCATCGCTGAGCGTCTGCATCTTCCAGTCGCTCGAGAAAGCAAACTGAATCGTGGCCACTTCGTCAAAAGGAACTTCGCCGTTTACATAGAGGGTACGGCAGGATACGAAACCACGGTTGTAGTTCTGTCTTGCTTTAATCGTAATTTCATAGTAACCTTCGGCAGGGACTTCAACTTCCCATTCAATCCACTGTCCGGGCATCTTCCAGTTCTCACCGCCGATCATGTTGAGAACCTGCTTGGTTACGCTGTAAGGATAGGTGACTGCGGAGGAACGGTCATACAGCGGATAGAGAGACTGTGAAGAGCGATACTGCGCATCTTCTCCCTCAACCCGTACGGAATTCTTGTTCGCGGTAACGGCACCGTGCTCTGCGGTCATCTTGGCAAGATAAGAATCATAGTTATCGCGCTTCTGAACAGCCGTAAGCGTGAGCTCCTTCAATACAAGGGGCTCCTGAGCGGCATCCAGGCGGATGGTGTTCTCACCTTTCTCAAAATAGAACTTGTAGGGCTCGGTAATATATCCGAGTTCATCCTTAATATAGGCAGTCTCCCAACGGGGAGCTTCCTTCTGGCTGGGACGAATCTCGTTTCCGCGGTTATCCTTCTTGGGCTCTGCCGCATCCGTATAAATACGCGGGAACATAAGTTTATCCGCACCGTTGAAAGGAGACGCAATCTCATCAAAACTCTTGTCCTTTTCGGAAGCCGTTCTGATCTTGAGAACTCTCTGGATTTCAACGCCGCGGGAAGATTCCTGATCGGGATAGTACACAAGACGAAGATTATAGAATCCGGTCTCCGGTACATCCACCTTCAATTCAATGAAACCGCCTTCATAAGACTTCAGAACACCGGTTTCTCCGTGTTCATCGGCAAACTCAAACTGCTCACCGGTCGCGCTCTTCAGGTCAACGGTTATGTCCTGTGCCGGACATGCCGCATCCTGATGACGGTACAGGTAAGCGGTATAGGAATCGGAACGTCCCTCACCCTCAACTTTGGAGACGTCGAATCCTTCATACTTGTCGGAATAGTCCGTCTTCTTGGTCACGCCGTTCCAGACAAGAAGAAAGATGACTACTGCAGCGATAATGACCGACCAGTATACGCTCTTTTTCTTTAAAAATTTTAACATTGAACCCTCCGTTCTGATGGTGCATTCCGCCACTAACCGAAGGTCCGGCAGACGCAGCACCCCAGAAATCACCATGATGTGCAAATATTATATAAAAAAAGTGTTGCAAATGCACTTCATTTTTTGCTATTATATACTCAAATATTGCTAAATCATCGTTTTTGACCAAATTACAGCCCGATTTTTCAGCCGAAATTGTGCAAAAAATGGGTATGTTAATGGCATTTACCCCGATGTACGCCTGTTTTCCTCGTGAAAATGCCCTCGCATGTCATAAAATCCGCCTTTTTCGACCCGTTTTTTTGTGCATTTTAGTGGATTTTCGTTTAGCAACATTTGTTTTTGGGCAAAACGAATAATAAATTCTTAAGGAGGCTCCCCATGTCAAGGATGGCGAAAGAACTTCAGGAAACTTACGAACGGGTTTCTTACGAAGACAATCATTCCGTTCTTTTATACATAAATCAGCAGACCCGGAACTATGATACCCATTGGCATTCTGCCGCGGAAATCATCATGCCGATTGAAAACGGCTATACGGTATTCATCAACAACCGGAACCGTACCTACGAGCTGAATCCCTATGACATTCTTCTGATTCCGCCGGGGGACCTTCATACACTGACGGCACCGCCCACGGGGAAGCGCCTGAATATCATGTTCGACCTCTCCGTTTTCAATTCCGTGGAGGATTTTTCCACGATTACCCCGATTCTTTCCCAGCCGGTGCTGTTCTCAGCGGATTCCTCGCCGGCCGTTCACCGGACGGAAGTGGAACTTCTTAACAAAATCACGGAGGAGTACAACAAACGCTCCGAGACGATGCGGATTTCGATGATTTACTCCTATCTGCTTCAGTTCTTCGTGCACCTCGGGCGTCAGCACGTCCGTGCGGATGTCCGTTTCCCGGATGTCAGCGTCGGCAAGCAGCAGGAATATGTGGAGAAACTGAACAATGTCATCTCCTACATCAATACCAACTACGCAGAAGAAATCACGCTCGAGAAGGCGGCTGCGCTTGCCGGCTTTTCAAAATTTCATTTTTCGCGGCTGTTTAAACAGTTTACGGGTCAGTCCTATTACAACTACCTGAACGAGCGCCGCGTGAAGGCGGCCGAGGCGCTTCTTCTGAGCCCTCACATGTCGGTCACCGATGTGGCCATGCAGTCCGGCTTCACTTCCATCGCAACCTTCAACCGCGTGTTCCGCCAGGCAAAGGACTGCACCCCCTCCGAGTACAAGAACTACTACCACAGAAGGAGCCGGATCCGATAGGGGATTCCGCCGGCATGCGGCGTTCTGCGCGGATGCATGGGACGGCGTCGCATTTGCAGCAAAGGGTTAAACACGAAAGGAACTGTCACTTCAGCGGCAGTTCTTTTTGTTTGTGTTCATTTTTCAGGAGAAATTCATGAGGCGTCATACTCTTTTTGCGAAAACGGATTTTCCGTGGGAGTCAATATGGCGTAAATTCATACGAAACATGGATTTTGAATTACTTCATGGGAACGCATATCCCCCGACCTTCCCACGAAACTATTCTTTTGTCAGATTCCATATGAAATAGGCAGTATCGGATTCATTTGTTTTTTCAAATAACAGAGAAGCGGTAGGAATTAGCGCCTTCCGGGCTGTCGCGCAAAATGCGATGGCCTCTGTCCTTATGTAAAGAGCACACCTGCAGCTATGTCCCCGAAAAGAATTGCCTGTGGCTGCGGTTTTAGCCGAGCCGAAATCACCTCTTAGAGCTGCAAGGCGCGAGGACGCCACCGAGCGGCTTATTTGCAGCTCTTAGAGGAAGTTTGGCGAGGCGTTGCAGCGCAATTCGTTTGGGGACATAGCTGCAGGCGTGCCGTAGAAAGAGAATGGGCCGTCGCTTAGCGACAGCCCGTTCGTTTTATTCAGTGGCTTCCGTTTCGGTTGTCTTGGTGGTTGTCTTCATGTCCGCCACGCACCAGTGCGGGTTGATCACGCCGTCGTCGCTGTCATCCACGTATACGTAGAAGTTCGTCGTGTCGACGGTTACCGTACGAAGCTGTCCGGTCTTGATCAGGATCATGTTCTTGGTGAACTGAATATGGCAGGAGTAGCATTCGTCGCTGTACTCGGTGTAGTCCGTCACGGATACGTCGGTATACTTCGGCTTCGCGTCGCGGTGATCGCTGATAAATGTGATATCCACGTCGTGCGCGTAATGGTCTGCCTCATTGTAGTAGTAGGAATCTTTGATGAGACGCTTCTGGATCGTTCCGAGTCCGTAAGTAGATCCCGGAAGGTCGCGGGTCAGGAAGTCGGTCCACATCTGCGCGGTCTCAAGCGCGAAATCGTGGCGGTCCTGCGACATCGTATCGGGTTTCGTTCCGACCTGGGCCTCAATCTTAATGTTGCCGTTCTCGTCCGGCGTGTACGGAACTTCTTCACCGGTTCCGTTGTAGATCACGATCGTGGGTTCCTCGGCCAGTCCGTCAATCTCGTATGTGACAACCGACGGGATTCTTACATGCGCGAGAACGTCCTCGGCAAGCTTCACCTCAACCGGTACCGGCTCGCCCTTACGGAACTCATCCGTTACGCCGATTCCGTTCACGGTAACCTTGTAGTTGTCCGGGATCGAAATCCGGTAGGTGTTGGTCGTTACGCTGAAGCTCGGCGTTACCGAATCGATTACCCAGTCGCCGACGGTGAGGATCGCGAAAATCGTCTTCTGATTGACCGCCTTCAACTTAATCTTGGCTACCAGGCTTCCGTCCGACGAGAAGATGTCATAAACCGGATGCGTGGTGTCGTAGCTCTTCTTGTCCTTTTCATACGAGAACGTGCCGCTTGACTGCAGCAGGTTCAGGTAGGTCGTCCGGTACAGGTCCTCGCTCTCGAATACGCAGGCGTGCTCGGGAATCTTAACCATGTTGAGTACCGTTCCGTCCTTCACCTTTAAAGTGAATTCCTTCACGAGGTCGTCAATCGCGTTCTCGTAACGGGTTGCCTCGTAACGGCGCAGGCATTTGTCCGTGTAACGAAGGAAGATAAAACCTAAAATGATAAGTACCAGCGCGTAAATGCCGAGGCAGATGTAGAAAATCTTACGGCCGTTACGGTCCTTTTCCTTCTGCGTAAGCTTCCGCTTGCTGCCGTACATGATTGCCTCTTCGCCTTCCGGATCGTTCTCCGGCTTCGGCTTACGGACAACCGGCTTGGTTGCGACAGGCACCTTCTTCGGCGAGCGCTTTGCGTCCTTCGCCTTTTCTTTGGCAGCTCTTGCGGCGGCCTCCTGCGCCCGGCGGTTACGTCCTTCTTCCCGGCGCTCGGCGATGCGTTTCTTGCGCTCCACCATGGCAAGATACTGCTCTTCCGTTACTTCGTCTTCCTCCGGATCGTAATCCAGATTCGGATTCTTACGAAGCGCTTCATACAGTTTTCTTTCACTTTCATCCCGGAAATTGCCTAACGAATTCGGGTTGAAGGAATCGTCGTTATAATCATCCATCGCTTCTCCCCCTCCCTACTGTCCCTTCGGCATTACAACGAACGCCGTAGGCAATCTCCATGACGAGTTCTGATAGTAAAATGTTACGCTGCCCTGAACATATTCGCCCTTGTAGTACATGCAGGAAGAACTTCCGCCGTCGAGGTTGGCGGCATTGACTGCGCCATACTCGAGCATGATGGCGATCAGGTCGGCAGCGGTTGCTCCGAGATGTCCGTTCGCGCCGCGGCCGTCGGTAACCAGAAGAAGAATCGCACCGTCTGCGCGCTGGCCGATCGCGGTACGCGGGTTCGCGCCGGAACCCTGTCCCTTGAGCTCACGTCCCTCGCCGTTGATGACGAGCGGAACAAAATGGTTATTGGCATCGGAGCTTTCCTCCTGGAAGCATACGCAGTCGCGGATGCCTTCCTCTTCCACGTACTTCTTGACGTCGGATTCGCTCATGCCTTCGATATTCTTGATGATCAGAATGTTGTCATTGTTCATTGCGATCATGTAAAGGCCTTTATTGGAATAAGGCTTATTACATGTAATCTGTCCGTTCTGCACGACTACGCCGAGCGGATATCCGCCTTTGTTGCCGGAGGACTCGTAAAGTCCGCCGTTTACGCCGCCGAGGGCTCCGCAGTTCGCTACGATCTCATTCAGGTTCTTACCGTATTCACTCCACGGATAGGTGGTTCCGACGCATACCTGCGACGGATCCTTGACGATCATCAGCTGCGCGACGTAAGAGCTTCCCGCGATCTCAATGATGCGGATGCCGTTCTCGTCGAACACTTCGCGCTTATCTGCAGGAACCGGTGTCGCATTCGGGTCATCCGGATTGTCATTGTTCTCAATATGAATCAGATCCGTGTCGAGGGAATCGGTATCCATCTGCTCACGGGAGTTCCGGTTGTTGATCTCCTCGATTTCCTCTTTGGAAAGCACCAGCTTTGCGACGAACTTCATCTGTCCGCTTTCAAGAAGGGACGAACCGAATTCCGCCTTGGCCGCCGGTGAGGGGCCGTTACAAATCTTGTAAACCACAAGATAAACCGTTCCCGCCAGTATCAGGACGGTCACGAAGAGCACCAGAAGAACTCTCCCCACATACTTTAATACTCTCTTTGCGTTCATTACAACTTTCTCCTATGAGTGCTTATCACTTAAATACCCAGCGCTGCTGGAATTGATAACTGATCAGGAAAAGGAACAGGTCCACAATCATCTTAATTACCGACTCAAGAAGCGTAGCTCCGAGTCCGAGTATACGCTCCGCGATCAGATCCACTAAGAGGAACGACGCGGCGAGCTGGCAAACCGCCAGGATGTAGTACCGGACAAGCGACTTCTTCGTGTCCGCGTCGGACTTGAAGACAAGCTTCCGGTTCACGTAGTAGTTGAACAGGGAACTTACCACGCGGGCGCCCACCGTTGCGATCGCAAGCCGGGCGGTCTCGTTCATGCTGTCCCCGATCAGCATGTTGATCAGCGTGAACAGCAGGAAGTCCACAAGGAAGGACGCCAGGGAACTTCCGATGAACTTAAGAATTATCATGTAAATCCGGATGGAATCGCGGAACGGGTGAAAATGTGACGACGCGTTGTCGTCGATGTACACCGTATCGATTACCACCTCGTCGAACTCGATTCCCTTCTTCTTCATCACAAGAAGCTGGTTCGTTTCGTATTCGTACCGGTCACCGTCAATATCGATCATCACGGGCAGGTGCTTATAGGGAATCGCCCGAAGTCCGGTCTGGGTATCGCTGATGCGGATGCCGCAGGCGAACCGGAACACCGCCTTTGTGATATTGTTGCCTGTCTTGCTTCTCTTCGGAACCTGCGGCCCCGAGAAATCCCTTACGCCGAGGATCACCTTGTCGGGCTGCTGCTCCATCGCCGCAACGCAGGCCCGCATATCCTTCGGAAGATGCTGCCCGTCCGCGTCGACCGTAATGACGCCGAGAATGTCCTTTCGGTTTTCGAGGATGTAGGAGAACGCCGTCTTCATGGCGCGCCCCTTGCCCCTGTTCACCTCATGCGTCAGAACCGTAACCTCGGGAAGCTTCGAGACCTCCTCGAAGTACCGAAGGTACTCCGGCGCGCTTCCGTCGTTAACAACCACGACATCGTCAAAGCCTTCGGCGATAATGTTCTTCACGGTATTCACCATCTTCTCGTCCGGATTCAGGGACGGAACAATCACCGTAACTTTCATGCTTTACTCTCTTTCCCCGGAAGTCTCCGTCTCTGCGGCAAATGCCACAGCTGCGGTCGCTGCCTCTTCCGGCGCCTTCCTCTTCTCCCACCGGGTAATGACCTTGTTCCCGATCACATTTGCCGCGATACCGAGAATCACGCCGCTCGCGAAACCGGCGACAACATCGGACGGATAATGGATTCCGATATAGATTCTGGAAAACGAGATCAGAACTGCCATGAGAATGAGCGGAGCCCACCAGCGCTTCTTCACGTTCGGCAGGATTGCCGTGCAGGACGCGAAGCTCGCCGCCGTGTGGCCGGACGGGAACGACGGATCCGATGCCGCCTTGCCGATCAGCTTAAGGCTGTCGATCAGCTCGTAAGGTCTCGTGCGGCCGATCGCGTTCTTTAAGATCGCGTTGTTTATAAGAACCGAGCCGAGAAGCGCTCCGAGCGAGAAGACTCCGGCCTTGCGCGTCTTTTTAAAGCATAACAGAACGGCCGTCAGAATCAGCCAGAAGACTCCGGCATCCCCGAGATGGGTGATGTTCGGAAAAATCTTATCGAGAAAACCGCTCCGGATATTGTCCTGTACATAGAGCAAAATGTCACGGTCAATCTCGAAAATACCAAGAAAAGATAACATGTCGGCCTCCCAAGCCCATAATCGGATATATTATAGCACAAAGAGCCCGAATTGTCACGAAGAAAAATGAGAGAAAACGGCTTCCCGCTCTCTCTCATTCCTTCTCTGAAAGTGCCTTATTCAGAAGATATTCTCTTGTGTTATGCTCCGGGTTGTCGAGAACGTCCTCGAGGAGCCGTTTCAGTACTTCCCCGAGTCCCGGTCCCGCCGGAAACCCGACCTCCATCAGGTCCGCTCCCTTGACGGCGAGCGTCTTTAAGCTGACGCAGGAAGCCTTTCTCATCACTTCCGCGTACGCTTCCCGCATCCTTGCTACCGCGCGCATGCCGGACTCCCGGTACTTCGGCGCCTGGGCCTCGATATCCGCAATCTGCACCGGGAACAGCAAGGCGATATTAGAAAGGCCGATGCGGTTCGCAAGCCTTCTTACCTGCCGCTCCGCGTCTCCCTCTACGAGCCGGAAACGGATGTCATGATGCAAAACCAGCTTCTCCGCCGTATCGACGGTTTCGTTGTCGAATTTCAGCCTTCTTAAAACCTCTCTTGCGAGCGCCGCGCTTTCCTTCTGGTGCCCGTAAAAATGGTCCGAACCCTTCTCGTCGGTCGTCCTGCAAAGCGGTTTCGCAGCGTCATGCAGAAGCATCGTGTAATTGAGAAGATTCTGCTCATGCTTCCCCGCCGCGCGGTACTCCTCCGTCTCATGCAACGCCTGTATGGCCGCCACCGTGTGGCGCCCGACGTCATAGACGTGATGAACGTTATGCTGCGGCGTTTGAAGCATCCGGTCCCACTCGGGAAGCCAGTATGCCGTAAGGCCGCATTCGGACGCCCGCACCAGTTCTTCGGGATGGTCCGAAGCAAGCAGTTTCGTGAGTTCCTCCCTAACGCGCTCTGCGCTTACTGCCTGCAGATTCCCGGCTAACTTCCGCATGCCCGCTTCCGTATCCGGATCGATCGTAAATCCGAGCTGCGCGGCAAATCTTATGGCTCTTAGAATCCGGAGCGCATCCTCCGAAAACCGCTCCTCCGGGTTTCCGACGGCCCGGATCAGTCCTTTCTTAAGGTCCTCCCGTCCGCCGAAGGGATCCGCGAGTCCCTCCTTCTCGTTATATGCCATCGCATTTATCGTAAAATCCCTGCGCTTAAGGTCCTCCGAAAGGCTCTTCGTGAACGTGACCTCCTTCGGGTGGCGGCAGTCCTCGTAGGAGCCGTCGATCCGGTAGGTCGTCACCTCGTAGCCCGTACCTCCCAGGAGCACCGTCACCGTCCCGTGGGCGATTCCGGTGTCCACCGTATGCGAAAAATGTGACTTCACCTGTTCGGGCGTGGCGGACGTCGTGACATCCCAGTCCTGCGGAATCCGTCCTAGAATCGCATCGCGAACACACCCGCCGACGGCGTATGCTTCGTAGCCGGCGTTTTCCAGAACGGAGATGATTTTCTTCACATTCTTCGGCAGTTCCAAACAAAATGTCATGGCTGTCCTCCTTTCCCGAATTCGGCCCGCTATGCAATGCGGCCGGTTTCATTTTAATACAAAAAGATCGGAGACGCAAGTGCCGGCGCATGCCCTCGGGCATACGGCCGGTTCACATCTCCGGTCGGTCGTTTTAAAGTTCCACATTCACATTTTCCGCTGCGATTGTTTACAGCTCCACGGTCACCTTTTTGAGGTGCCAGATGTCCTTTACGTATTCCTCGATGGTGCGGTCCGAACTGAATTTGCCGGACTTGGCAACATTGAGAAGCGCCATCTTCGCCCAGCGGGCCTCGTCGCGGTAAGCCTGTTCAACACGCTCCTGCGCAGCCGCATAGGAGCGGAAATCCTTCAGGATGAAGTACTGGTCGGCACGCTCGCCGCCGTTACGCTCGAGAAGGGAATTGTAAAGCTCGCGGAACAGCTCCGGATTCTCCGGGCTGTAGAAGCCGTTGATCATCTGCGTCATCACAAGACGGATGTCCTGGTCGGTGTTGAAGATCTCACGCGGCTCGTATCCGCCGTTGTTCTCGAAGTTAATAACTTCGTCCGAGGACAGGCCGAAGATGAATGCGTTCTCCTCGCCTACCTCCTCGACAATCTCCACGTTCGCGCCGTCCATCGTACCGATCGTAACTGCGCCGTTCAGCATGAACTTCATGTTACCGGTACCGGAAGCCTCTTTACTTGCGGTGGAAATCTGCTCGGAAACATCGGCCGCCGCGAAAATCCACTCGGCGTTACTTACGCGGTAATTCTCGATAAATACGACTTTGATCTTTCCTTTGATGCTCTTATCGTTGTTCACCACATCGGCCACGCTGTTGATCAGCTTAATGATGGCCTTCGCGCGGCGGTAACCGGCGCTCGCCTTCGCGCCGAAGATGAAGGTCCGCGGATAGAACTCCATGTCGGGGTTCATGCGGAGCTTGTTATACAGATACATCACGTGCATGATGTTAAGAAGCTGTCTCTTGTACTC
>DBWJ01000051.1:0-6034 GCA_002308955.1 Lachnoclostridium sp. UBA1241
AGAATTTCGAATTTCAATTAAATAAATCAATGTAAAATTTTCAAAAAAGTTCTATGTAAATTTTTCAATAATTCACAAAAAAATCCGTGTTATCAGTATAACACGGATTCAATAAGCATTTCAATTCAGTTTTCCTGACGGATTTTGATAACTTCGCGCTCGTCGATGGCCTTCGTTACCATTTCGTCGATTTTCTCTTCGAGAAGCTTCTCGCTTCGCTCAATTACCTTAAGGATCGGCTTCGTTACCGGATGCTTCGCGACATAAATCGTGCAGCAGTCCTCATACGGCAGAATGCTTGTCTCGAAAGTCCCGATCCGCTGGGAAATCTCAACGATTTCCGACTTGTCAAAGCCGATCAGCGGCCGGTAGACAGGCATCGTGCAGACCGCATTCGTGCAATTAAGGCTCTGCATGGTCTGGCTTGCAACCTGACCGAGGCTTTCGCCGGTAATAAGAGCCAGGCAGTTGCTGCGGTTGGCAATCTCTTCGGCAATCCGCATCATATAACGACGCATCAGAATCGTCAGTTCCTCATGAGGACATGTCTCATAGATGTACATCTGGATGTCGGTGAAATTCACAACATTCAGCTTGATTGGACCGACATACTTGGATATCTGCTGAGCAAGGTCAATGACCTTCTGCTTTGCGCGTTCGCTCGTATACGGCGGCGCATGGAAATAAGTCGCGTCAATGCTTACGCCGCGCTTTGCGATCATATATCCGGCAACCGGGCTGTCGATTCCGCCGGACAGAAGAAGCATCGCTTTGCCGTTACAGCCGACCGGCATGCCGCCGACGCCCTTGTATCCGTCCGAATAGATATACGCATGGCTCCGGACTTCCACGGTGATGCTCTTCTGCGGATGCACCACATCAACGGATAAACCCGGGAAATGCTCCAGTATAACGCCACCCAGATCCGCTGCAATCTCCGGCGAAGTCTTTGGGTAGGATTTGTCGCCGCGCTTGCAGAACATCTTAAAGGTGAAATCCTTTTTTTCAAAGGATTCTTCGACAAATTCCACAGCCATCCTGCAGATATCGTCCCACTCCGTGGATTCAATCTCCATCACCGGCATGAAACCGACGATTCCGAAAATCTTCGAAAGGCAGTCAACCGTATCATCAAAATCATATCCTTCGGGGCAGTCCACATAGATTCGGCCCTGTTCTTTACGGACATGGTATTCTCCGAGAGCGGAAAGGTTCTGGCGGACCTGATTTACAAGGCAATCCTCAAAATAGGAACGGTTCTTGCCCTTCAGTCCGATTTCCGCGTACTTGATCAAAAATGACTTATATTCCATCGCAAACGCGCCTTAGGCGCTCCTCCTGTTATTTCACCGTGAATCTGCTTAATTTCGGAACCAGCTCACGTAATGCTTTGCACGTCTCCTGAATGTCCTCGGGAGTCGTCTCCGGGCAGAAACTGAACCGAAGCGTGCTGTCGAGGTACTTATCGGCAACGCCGATTGCCTTTAACGTTCCGCTGATTGCCGGATGGTTTGACGAGCATGCGGAACCGGAAGAAACATAGATTCCGTAATCCTCAAGGGCATGCAGCAGCACTTCGCTTCGAACCGAATCGAAGCTTACGCTAAGTATATGCGGGGCTGTCTTACGAACCCGCTCGTCAAGGCTCAGTTCTCCGGAAAGCTCATTGAATACGGCATTGGCATGGGCGAATTCCATATTATCGAGTTCCGTAAGAAACGTCTTCTTACATGCATACATCCGGTCGATATAATCCTTCTGGTTTGCGAAATAATCGCTGACGGCTGCGCCGAGACCTGCAATCGCAGGTACATTCTCCGTACCGGAACGCATATTGTTCTGCTGGCCTCCGCCGAGTATCTCGGGAAGGATCCGGACCTTGTCGCGTTTATATAAGAATCCGCTTCCTTTCGGTCCGTGCAGCTTATGACCGCTTACGGAAAGAAGGTCGATACCGAGCTTTCCGGGGGCGAAAGGAATCTTACCGTACGCCTGAATCGCGTCCACATGAAACAGAATGTCAGGACGAAAGCCGTGAACGATTTCCGCAATCTCACGGATCGGTTCCACTGCTCCGATTTCGTTATTCACCATCATGCAGCTGACGAGTATCGTATCCTTACGAAGCGCTTCCTTAAGGGCATCAAGCTTCAATAATCCGTTCCCGTCAACCGGAAGGTAAGTTACCTCGTAGCCGAGTTCTTCAAGCCTTATTAATGGATTATATACCGAAGCGTGCTCAATCGGCGATGCAATGATATGTTTACCCTGCCGTTTCTTCGCTTCGGCCGCTCCGAACAGCGCAAGGTTGTTGGATTCGGTTCCTCCCGAAGTGAAGATTATCTCCTTCGGGTCGCATTTTAAGGACTTAGCGATAACCGCCTTGGCTTCTTTGATATATTGCTCCGCGCGGATGCCTTTGCCATGAAGCGAAGAAGGGTTTCCGTAATCCTCACGCATCACCCTTGCCATTGCTTCGATAGCCGGTTCACAGACACGCGTCGTAGCGGCATTGTCTAAGTAAATCTCTCTCATGACATGCCCTCCGCCATCTCCGCTTCGATCATCAGATACGAAAGCATGGTAAGTCCTGCGGTTTCGGTCCGAAGGATCCGCCTTCCGAGGCTTACGATCTGGGCGCCAGTTTTCTCTGCGGTTTCCACCTCATCCGGGTCAAATCCGCCCTCCGGCCCGATGAACACGGCAATTTTCGTACCGGGTTTCAACTCGGAAACGCACTTCTTAAGCGTATTCATGCCTTCGGCGTTCTCATACGGAAAGAGAATCGTGTCGCATTTGCCGTGGGCTTCCTTCATGGCATCCGCAAAGGAAAGAACCTTGCTGACCTCAGGGATAACGCCCCGGCCGCTCTGCTTCGAGGCTGCTTCCGCAATCGCCTGGAAACGTTTCACTTTCTTTTCTTCCCTTGCGGGATCGTCCCAATGTACGACGGAACGGGCGCAGGCAACAGGCACAATTCTTTCTGCACCGAGCTCGACCGCCTTCTCGATGATCAGCTCCATCTTGTCCTTCTTCGGAAGGCCTTGGTATAACGTAATCGAAATCCCGAGTTCGGTATTGCCTTCGCGGGTTTCGAGAATGTCGAAGATAACCCTGCCGTCCTCGTAAGCCGCGATCCGGCAGTCATATTCGTGTCCCTCTCCATCACAAATAAGCAGGGTGTCTCCAACCTGCTTACGTAGTACGTTCTTCAAATGGTTGTACTCTCCGCCTTCCAGAACCATCCGGTCCCCGAAGATGTTCGAAGGGTCAACATAAAACCTTGGCACGAAAAGCCTCCTTCTAACCGGGCAGCCTCACAGCGAAGCTCACCCAGTCATTCATGCGCTCCTCACAAAGGAACTCATAGCCGAGGTCCGAAAGCGCTTTCTTGGTTTTCTCCTCCATCAGATTGATGATGCCGGAGCAGACGAACACGCCGCCCGGCTCGAGAAAACGGCGCACCACTGGCGCCAATGGTATAATAACATCTGCGAGAATATTTGCAACCACAATCGGATATTTTTGTTCCTCGAAGGGCTTGCAGAATTCCTCATCGTCAAGCATATTCCCTGCGTAAAATGCTACCCCTCCCGCAGGTACATCCGAAATCTCCCCGTTATAAACCGGAATTCCGTTAATTTCCGCGTTCTCACAGGCGACACGGACCGCAATGGGATCGATATCGGTTCCGATTGCCTTACCGGCACCGAGTTTCATGCCGATAATCGAAAGAATTCCGCTTCCGGTACCGATGTCTAAAAGCCGGTCACCGGGTTTTAAAAACTTCTTCATATTCGCAATCGCAAGCCTTGTCGTCTCATGCGAACCGGTTCCGAATGCCGTACCCGGATCGATTTCAATGACAAGCTTTCCGCCGAGGTCCTCTTTCATCGGTTCCCAGGTGGGCTTGATCACGATATCCTCGTCAACGGCGAAGGACTTGAAGAACTGTTTCCAGTTGTTGATCCAGTCCTTATCCTCGGTAACTCCGGTTTCGAATGTAACCGCCTCCGGATCAATAAAATCCCGGTAAGACTCAAGTTCCTCACGGATTCTTTCAATAGCCTCCTGCGGGTCCGCGGATTCCTCCGTATAGCAGGTTACAACCGCCGTCTTATCGTTCTCGTCAAGTTCAGGCAGGAAATCGATAAACATAGCCTTCTTCTCCTGCTCGGAAAGCTGTACGGTATCAGTCACCTCAATCCCGTCAAATCCGAGATCAAAAAGGATTCCCGCGAGATAATCGGTCACGTCATTGGTTGTCCGGATGCGAATTACGTTCCACTTCATATGCTGTCCTATTTGCCGAAGAATTTCTTTTTCTTGCCGTCGTCGGGATTCTTACCGCCCATGCTCTCATTGAACGCTTTCAGAAGTTCCTTCTGCTCGTTCGTGAGCTTGGTCGGCACCTGAACGATCAGCGTTACATAATGGTCGCCGCGTTCGGATTCATGGTGAATATGCGGAACGCCCTTGCCGCGAAGGCGGACCTTCGTGTCGGTCTGGGTTCCGGGCTTCAGCTCATAAATCACGTTGCCGTCGATGGTCGGAATGATAATGTCTCCGCCGAGTGCCGCCTGCGCAAAGGAAATCGGCGCCGTCGAGTAAAGGTCATAACCGTCTCTTTGCAGGAACGGATGACGGGACACGATAACGTCTACAAGAAGGCTTCCGCGCTCGCCGCCGTTAATTCCGGGCTCACCCATATTCGGGATTCTTACGCTCTGGCCTTCGTCAATGCCGGCCGGAACGGATACGCGGATGGTTTTCCTGGTCGTAACGTAACCGGTTCCGTAACAGTCTTTACATTTTTCCTTGATGATCTTACCGGTACCCTTACAGTCCGGGCAGGTCTTCTGGTTCTGAATCACGCCGATCATGGTCTGCTGGGTATAAATGATGGCACCCTGGCCTTTACAGCGCGGACAGGTTTCCGGACTGGTTCCGGGCTTTGCGCCGTTACCGCCGCAGGTCTTGCAGACATCCTTCAGGTTAAGCTCAAGGTCCTTCTCACAGCCGAATACGGCTTCCTCGAACGTGATACGGATGCTGGTACGGACGCTTGCGCCGCTTCTCGGAGCATTGCTTCTCTGGGCACCTCTTCTCGTACCGCCTCCGAACATGTCGCCGAAACCGAACATGTCGAAGATGTCGGAGAAGCTGCCGGTGAAGTCATAAGCTCCGCCGCCCGGTCCGCCGCTCTGGTCGAAGGCGGCATGACCATACTGGTCGTACATCTGACGCTTCTCAGGGTCGCCAAGCACGGAGTATGCTTCATTGGCCTCCTTGAACTTCATCTCGGCTTCCTTGTCCCCGGGATTCGCGTCCGGATGGTACTTCTTCGCCACCTTCCGGTAGGCTCTCTTCAGTTCTTCCTCGGAAGCGCTCTTATCCACACCGAGCACTTCGTAATAATCTCTCTTCTGATCCATAAAGGGTTCTTTCTCCCATTATCGAAATGTATAATATGTCGCACAACAGGGCTGACAAAGAGCCAGCCCTGGATTATGCAAAATCTTACTGATTAAATCTCACGGTAGTCGCCGTCAACAACGTTGTCATCATTGCCGCCATTGCTGCCGTTTCCGCCGTTATAGCCGCCCATGTCAGGACCTGCGCCGCCCTGTGCTGCCTGAGCCTGCTCGTACATCTTAGAAAACAGCTGCTGCGCGGAATTCATAAGCTTCTCCTTGGCAGCCTTGATGTCTTCGATTTCGCCGTCGCTCATAACCTCCGGATTGGTCTTCTGAACCAGCTCCTTCAGATGAGCAAGGTCTGCGTCAACCTGGGACTTCATGGTAGGATCAAGCTTGTCGCCGACTTCCTCCATGGCCTTCTCGGTCTGGAATACAAGGGAATCGGCTTCGTTACGAACCTCAACGCCTTCCTTACGCTTCTTATCCTGTGCCTCATACTCGGCAGCTTCCTTAACGGCACGCTCGATTTCGTCATCGGACAGGTTGGAGCCTGCGGTAATCGTGATGTGCTGCTCACGGCCGGTGCCGAGATCCTTGGCGGATACATTTACGAT
>DBWJ01000051.1:6155-28787 GCA_002308955.1 Lachnoclostridium sp. UBA1241
GCGGTAGAGAATACCTGGCTCTTCTTGGTCGGGATCGTGGTGTTACGCTCGATCAGTCTGGTTGCTACGCCGCCCATGGTCTCAATGGAAAGAGACAGAGGCGTAACATCGAGAAGAAGGATGTCGCCCGCACCGGCATCACCGGCAAGCTTACCGCCCTGGATGGAAGCACCGAGTGCAACACANNGGGTTCAGGGACTTGTTCGGCTCATGACCGGTCAGCATGCGAACCTTTTCCTGTACGGCAGGAATACGGGTCGAACCGCCGACCAGAAGAACCTTCGACAGATCCGAAGGAGTAAGGCCTGCGTCACGAAGCGCATTCTGTACGGGAGTTGCGGTACGCTCGATCAGGTCGTGCGTAAGCTCTTCGAATTTTGCTCTCGTAAGGTTAATGTCAAGGTGCTTAGGACCGTCTGCATTGGCCGTAATGAACGGCAGGTTAATGTTGGTCGTAGTGGATGCGGAAAGCTCCTTCTTGGCCTTCTCAGCGGCTTCCTTAAGTCTCTGGAGAGCCATCTTGTCAAGACCGAGGTCAATGCCTTCCTGCTTCTTGAACTCATCAATCAGGTAGCGGGTGATTCTCTCATCGAAATCATCGCCGCCGAGTCTCGTATCGCCGTTCGTGGCAAGAACTTCGATAACGCCGTCGCCGATATCGATAATGGATACATCGAAGGTACCGCCGCCGAGGTCGTATACCATGATCTTTTGTTCCTTCTCGTTATCAAGGCCGTAAGCAAGTGCTGCAGCGGTAGGCTCGTTGATGATACGCTTTACGTCAAGACCGGCAATCTTACCGGCGTCCTTCGTAGCCTGACGCTGTGCGTCGTTGAAGTAAGCCGGAACGGTGATAACCGCTTCCGTTACCTTCTCGCCGAGATAAGCCTCCGCGTCTGCCTTCAGCTTCTGAAGGATCATTGCGGAAATCTCCTGAGGCGTATACTTCTTGTCATCGATGGTTACACGGAAATCCGTGCCCATATGTCTCTTGATGGAAGAAATCGTCTTGTCGGAGTTCGTAACAGCCTGACGCTTTGCGGACTCACCGACGATTCTCTCACCGGACTTTGTAAATGCTACTACGGACGGTGTCGTACGGGAACCTTCCGCGTTGGCGATAACGGTGGGCTGGCCACCTTCCATGACAGCTACACAGCTGTTGGTTGTACCTAAGTCAATACCGATAATTTTGCTCATAATCGTATCCTCCTGTATCTGAAATATTAATTTGCAACCTTAACCATGCTGAACCTGAGTACCGAATCCCGGTACATATAGCCCTTCTGGAAATCCTCGACGACGATGTTCTCGCCGACGGAATCATCCTCCACGTGCATGACCGCGTTATGCAGATTCGGGTCGAAAGGCTGTCCGACCGCTTCGATCTGCTTCACTCCGGCACTCTCAAGCGCCGCGAGCATCTGTCTGTACGTCTTCTCCATCCCCTGCGCGAAAGGTTCCTGCTTCTGCTCCTCAGAAAGCATCGCAAGCCCTCTCTCAAAATTGTCGATGGTCGGAAGCATCTTCTCAAGCATGCTCTTCGCGCCGACTTCGAACATCTGGGATTTTTCTTTCTCCGTACGGTTTCGGAAGTTGATGAATTCGGCCTGCTGGCGAAGGAGCTTGTCCTTCAGATCGGCGATTTCCTCATCCTTCTTATCCGTCTTGTTTTTGTTCTTGTCCTTTTTCTTCTTCCGGTCCGTTTCCTTACCCGCTGCTTCCGGCTCGGCCTTCACGGCTTCCTGATCCGCTGCGGTTTCTTCGGCCTGCCCGGCGGAAACCTCTTCGGCGCCCGTCATCGTTTCCTCATCGGGGGCCTGTTCGTTCTTGTTCTCTTCTGACATTTCTGTCACTCCAATCCGTTCCTGCTATTCTTTGCCGAAAATCCCGTCCAGCTCGTTCATCAGATTCCTTAAGGTTCCGACAACCTTTTCGTAATCCATGCGGCGCGGACCGAGAATTCCGATCTTACCGTAAACCCCGTCCTCAATGTGATAAGTTGCGGTAACAAACGTGCAGTCCTTCGTGGCTTCGATCGGATTCTCTTCTCCGATATAAACCTGAATGCCTCTGTTGCTGTCGCCTTCCTTATACATCAGGTCGGTCAGTTCCTTCTTCTCCTCAAGCGCATAGAGAAGATTGCTTGCCTTTCCGGATTCGTTCAGTTCCGGATACTTGAAGATGTTCGTGGAACCGCTCGTGTAGGCTTCCACGCCCTGATCCTCAAGGCATTTGGCTATGGCATCGAGAATGTTCGAAATCAAAGCGGAGTATTCGTTGGCCTCGTTCCGAAGCTTCTGCATCACGCTCACGTTGATCTCCTGCATATCAAGTCCCTGCAGGAACGTGTTCATCATGAGGTTAAGCTTTAAGAGTGCTTCCTTCGGAAGCTCCTCATCGCACGGAACCATCATGTTCTTAATGAGGTTACCGTCGAGAACAACCACACAAAGCAACGTCGAAAAGTCAACCTGCGTCAGCTGAATGAACTTGATCTTCTTGGTACGGTACTTCGGAACCGTGATCATCGACGCGTAATTCGTGCTGTCTGCGATGACCTTGGCGGCTTCCTTCAGGATCGTATCAAGGCGTTCGGATTTGGCATTCAGCTCAACCTTAAGGTTGTTCAGCTCATCTTCCTTCTCCTTAAGCATCATGTCGACGTACAACCGGTAACCGCGGTCGGAAGGGATTCGTCCTGCGGAAGTATGCGGCTGAATGATCAGGCCGAGCTCCTCAAGGTCGGACATCTCATTCCGAATGGTCGCCGAGCTCAGGTTCAGATCCGTGTACTTCGAAATGGTACGCGAACCGACCGGCTCTCCGGTTTCCAGGTAGTTCTGGATGATGGCTGTCAGAATCTTCAGTTTTCGATCATCTAATTCCATAGTCTTCTCCGATTCCTGTTATTAGCACTCATTCGGTTTGAGTGCTAACATCCTCATATAAGATACCACTGTAGAATCGTTTTGTCAACAGAAATCGTTATCATTTTTCGAAAATCTTTTCGAATTTTTACGGCAAATGTGAAAAACGGTCTCCGCATTGCTGCGAAAACCGTTTTAAGCCTTATTCCATTAGTTCCGAAAGAATTGTATTGCTGACCAGATACCCCTTCGTCGTGAAGTAAAACCGGTCGTAATCGTGCTCCATGAAGCCCTCTTCCACGTACTTTCCGAGTCTTGCTATGGTCCGTCCGGCGAAACCTTCGCCGAACTCCTCCTTAAGATCCGAATACGAGATTCCCTCCTTCAGCCGAAGCCCGAGAATGATCGTTTCGTTTTTGATATCCGTCATCGTGAGCTTTTCGCTCTCGTACGAAAGCTCTTTCAGATACTCCGCAAGATCTGTGGTGACGCGGTACCTCGTGTCGTCAATCAGCGACGACGCGCCGAGCCCGATGCCGAGATACGGAATCCGTCTCCAATAGCCGATATTGTGCTTACATGCGTAACCGCCCCGCGAGAAGTTGGAAATCTCATACTGCTCGTAGCCTTTCTTTGCGAGAAATGCTACGGTCATCTCATAAAGATTCCCGACAACCTCCTCGTTCGGAAAGCGTTCCGGCTGCGTTCTGTAAAGCTCCTGAAAAGGCGTTCCGTCCTCCACCATCAGCATATACGCGGAGATATGCTCGGGATGTAATAACGCCACACGGGAAAGCGTCGTCTTAAAGGATTCCTCGGTCTGACCGGGAATTCCCATCATCAGATCCACGTTTATGTTGGCGATTCCCGCCTTCCTCGCTATCTCAAAGGACTTCAGAAAATCCGTATAGGTGTGGATTCTTCCGAGTGTCTGAAGCTCCTCGTCAACGGTTGACTGCAGGCCGAGGCTCATGCGGTTGATTCCGACGCGCTTGTATTCTACTGCTTTGGCAGCAGTGAGCGTACCCGGATTCGCCTCGATCGTCACCTCCGCATCCGGCTGCAGAAAGAAATTCTCGCGGATACAGCCGAACAGCTTGTCATAAAAGCCGATCGGCATCGCCGAAGGCGTTCCGCCGCCGATATAGATCGTCGATACGGTATGCCCGCCGTAGCGCCGTATGTCTCGCATCAGCGCTTCGAGATAATCCCAGTACCGGTATTCCTTTCCGGAGAAGGAAAGGAAATCGCAGTAATTGCATTTCTTTTTGCAGAACGGAATATGTATATACAATTCCATTGCCTGTTTATTCTTCATCCAGTTTTAAGACGCTCATGAAAGCAGACTGCGGAATCTCCACATTGCCGACCTGGCGCATCCTCTTCTTTCCTTCTTTTTGCTTCTCAAGAAGCTTCTTCTTACGGGATATGTCACCGCCGTAGCATTTGGCGAGAACGTCCTTGCGCATTGCCTTAACGGTCTCACGGGCTATGATCTTGTTGCCGATTGCCGCCTGAATCGGGATTTCGAACAGGTGTCTCGGAATCTCGTCCTTCATGCGCTCGCAGATACGGCGGCCGCGCTCGTAGGCCGAATCTTCATGTACGATAAATGATAACGCGTCCACTTCCTCATGATTAATAAGAATATCAAGCTTCACAAGGCGGGAAGGCACATAGCCTTTCAGGTCATAGTCAAAGGAAGCATATCCCTTGGAACGTGATTTAAGCGCGTCGAAGAAATCGTAAATGATCTCATTTAACGGAAGTTCATACTTAAGAAGCGCGCGTGTCTGCTCCATGTATTCCATGCCGAGATAGATGCCTCTTCGTTCCTGGCAGAGCTTCATGATCGGTCCGACAAATTCGGTGGTCACCATTATTTCGGCGTTGACGAACGGTTCCTCCATATGCTCAATCTCGGTCGGATCGGGCATGTTGGCGGGATTGGAAATCTCCATGCAGGTGCCGTCGGTCTTATAAATCTTATAGATAACGCTCGGTGCCGTCGTTACAAGGTCAAGGTTATATTCCCGCTCAAGGCGCTCTTCGATGATTTCAAGATGCAGAAGTCCTAAGAATCCGCAGCGGAAACCGAATCCGAGGGCAATGGATGTCTCCGGCTCGTAATTAAGGGAAGCATCATTCAACTGAAGCTTTTCAAGAGCGTCCCGAAGGTCGGGATACTTGGCGCCGTCTGCGGGATACATGCCGCAGTATACCATCGAGTTGACCTTCTTATATCCGGGAAGCGGTTCCGCAGCCGGACGGTTGGCATCGGTTACCGTATCACCGACGCGGGTATCCTTCACATTCTTCAAAGAAGCCGTGATGTAACCGACGGTGCCTGCCGGAAGCTCGTCGCAGGGGATGAATTTGCCGGGACCGAAGGTTCCGATCTCAACGATATCCTCCTCGCAGCCGGTAGCCATCATGCGGATTCTCGTATCCTTGGTGATGCGGCCTTCCTTCACGCGTACGAATATGATAACGCCCTTATAAGGGTCGTAAATCGAGTCGAATATTAGTGCCTGAAGCGGCTTTTCGGGGTCACCCTTGGGCGCGGGAATCTTCGCTACAATGCCTTCAAGCACATCATCAATGTTGATGCCCTGCTTTGCGGAAATCCTGGGAGCGTCCTGCGCTTCGATTCCGATAACGTCTTCAATCTCCGCCACAACTCTCTCTGGTTCGGCGCTCGGAAGATCGATCTTATTGATGACCGGCATGATCTCGAGGTCATGATCGATCGCGAGGTAACAGTTCGCAAGTGTCTGGGCCTCAATGCCCTGCGCGGCGTCTACAACCAGAATCGCGCCCTCACAGGCAGCAAGGCTTCTTGAAACCTCATAGTTAAAGTCTACGTGACCGGGAGTATCGATCAAGTTAAAGATATACTCCTGCCCATCTTTCGCTTTATATATCGTGCGGACGGTCTGCGCCTTGATCGTTATGCCGCGCTCCCGCTCCAAATCCATATTGTCAAGGACCTGTTCCTGCATCTCACGCTGCGTAAGAAGCCCCGTCCGTTCGATGATACGGTCGGCGAGCGTCGATTTGCCGTGATCGATGTGGGCAATAATACAGAAATTCCTTATCTTACTTTGATCAAAATCTGCCATGGGATACTCTCTTTCTTTCCGTTTGCATGGTTCCCGATTACTATACCATATCTGCGCTCCGAAGACAATTACAAATGTGAAAATAATCATTGACAAAAGCCCGACTGTGTACTATGATAATTTCATCTGTGTGTACGAAACGTCCGTGTCCGGATTCGTACGGCACTTCATGCGAAAACCAGTTTACGAACAGGAGGTGTGAAGATGGCTAATATCAAGTCTGCTAAGAAGAGAATTCTTGTTATCGAGACGAAAACCTTAAAGAATAAGATTATCAAGTCTAAGGTTAAGACCCTGATTAAGAAAGTGGATGCTGCCGTGGCTGCCGGTGACAAAGCACTTGCCGAGAAGAGTCTTAAGGATGCTACGGTTGCAATCAGCAAGGCTTCCGCTAAGGGCGTATATCATAAGAATACCGCCGCCCGGAAGATTTCCAGACTGCAGCTTTCTGTTAACAAGTTGGCATAATATGAAAGGAACGGCTTAACCCACCGTTCCTTTTTTTTTGCTTACTTTCCGATCAGCCGGAAGAAATTGAACATTCCCGAGTACTGCGTATTCATATCATGGTCCGCATTCGGAACCTCATACCAGATGTGCCTGATTCCGTTCTTCTCGAACAGATTGTGATAACCCATCGGGAATTTGCCGACAACGCTGTCTCTCGTTCCGCAGCAGATAATAATCGTATCCGGAACAACGGTTCCTTCGGCAAATCTGACTTCATCCTCCTGAAGGGATCCGGGATGCTCCATAAAGCCGTCTTTTGCGGGTGTCATTCCGGGAGCCGGTGCCATCGCGCATACATTCTTGAAGAGTTCCGGATAAAGCATCAAAGTATACAGAGTCTCGCGTCCGCCCATGGAGAAACCGCCGATGTTCGTGCCCTCGCGACCTTCCTGTACAGAGTAAGTTGCGTTGATGTGCGGTATCAGGTTTTCTACGAGTTCCTTCGGGAAACGGTCATAAGGGATGCACGCTTCCGCGTTGAAAGCGGGCGCCTGAGCCGTATCATCGCCGGCTGCATACATTGCGGGGCATACAAGGATAAACTCTTCGCAAAGTCCTTCCGCGATCATGTTGCCGACAAGAATCGGCAGTTTTGCGTCGCCTGCGAAGGAATTCTCATCTCCGAAGATTCCGTGAAGCAGATATACAACCGGATACTTCTTATCCTGCGTATAATCCGGAGGAAGAAGAATCGTATAGGCTCTCTCTCGGTTGCAGTAATAGGAATAATACGTATGGCGTTCGAATTTGCCGTAGGAAACGCCTTCCTTCTTCGTCAGATAGGAAGTCGGGCAGGTAAGATACATGCCGTTTTCGTCCGTCTTCGGCGCTTCCGTGGGTGTCGGAGTCGGCGTATCGGTAGGAGTTTCGGTAACAGTCAGTTCGGCCTGTTTGGTAGGTTCATTCTCGTTCATGTTCGTTTCCTCCTTCGGTGTTTCGGCAGGTGTCTCGGCCTTGTCGTCCGATTTGCCGCAGGCAAAAAGGCACACAGATAAAGCCACGGTAACAAGAATCAGAAACATTCTTTTCATAGGAACCCCCTTGGAAAAAAGAATTGCCGTCCCAAAAGACGGCAATCCATAATAACGGAGGAGAAGGGATTTGAACCCTTGCGCCGGTATTCCCGACCTACTGGTGTTCGAAGCCAGACCCTTCAGCCACTTGGGTACTCCTCCATACTGCGAATGCCATTATACAATACAAGTACGGTTTTTACAAGTCCGAACTTTGCTCTCCGATATAATAAAAGCCTTTGCATTCCGAAAGCTTCACGGAAACCATCTCCCCAAGGAGCGTCTTCTCTCCCGGGAAATGCACAAGCAGGTTATTATCAAGTCTTCCGGTCACGCACCCGGTATCCTCCCGGTACTCTTCACACAGAACCGTTTCCGTCCTGCCGGTGTACCGCTCCGCTTCCTTCGAGGCAACCTCGCCGACCGTATCAAGAAGCCGCTTCATGCGCTCCGAGCAGATTTCTTCACTGACCTGACCGTCCATCTCCGCCGCAGGCGTTCCGGAGCGTTTCGAGTAGATAAATGTGAAGGCGCTCATAAAACGGGCTTTCCGCACCACGTCAAGCGTATCCTCAAAATCCTCTTCCGTCTCACCGGGGAAACCGATGATGATATCGGTCGTTATCGCAACCTCCGGAATCCGTTCGCGGATCTTATCAACCAAAGCGAGGAAGGATTTCTTCGTATAATGCCGGTTCATAAGCTTAAGAAGCCTGCTGCTTCCGGACTGTAACGGCAGGTGCACATGCTTACAGATCTTCGGATTGACGGCAATTTCTTCAATCAGCTCATCGGAAAGGTCCTTCGGATGCGGCGTCATAAACCGGATTCTCTGAAGTCCGTCGACCTTACTGACTTCCCTTATTAATTCGGCAAATGACATCCCCGGCTCAAGATTCTTCCCGTAGGAATTCACATTCTGCCCGAGAAGCATCACCTCACGGACGCCGTTCTTTGTAAGCATCTCGGTCTCACGGACGATGTCTATGGGATTTCTCGAACGTTCGCGCCCGCGAACATACGGAACGATGCAGTAGGTGCAGAAGTTATTGCAGCCGTACATGATATTCACGCCTGCTTTGAAGCCGTACTTCTGAAGACTCGGCAGGTCTTCGACAATGCGGTCGGCTTCCTTACGGACGTCGATCACGCATTTCGTTGACTGCTCCCTTCTGTAAAGGAGCTCGGCAAGCATATAGATATTATGGGTTCCGAAGATTACGTCGATGAAAGGATAACTCTTCTTGATCTTCTCGATCACATGCTCTTCCTGCATCATGCAGCCGCACAGAACGATTCGCATCCCCGGATGCGACTTCTTAAGCCGCCCGAGATAACCGATTCTTCCGTATACGCGGGTGTTCGCGTTCTCACGTACCGTGCATGTATTGTAGACAACGATGTCGGCGTCCTCGGAATCCGTCGGAACGTAACCGATGTAGGAAAGAATTCCGGCTAATTTTTCGGAATCCTTCGCGTTCATCTGGCACCCGAAGGTCTCCACATGCATCGTAAACATGCGGTTCTCCCGTTGCATGCGGTCCGCAAGCTCCGCCTTTAAGATATCCATAAAGGCATACTGTCTCGCGGGTTCCTCTTCTGGAAGCGATACCGGATAGGTTTTTGTGATCTCGTCGTAAATCATGAATTCCTTTAGCCGCGGACCTGTCCGTTTCCGCGAATCAGATATTTATAGCTGGTAAGCTCGCGAAGGCCCATGGGTCCTCTTGCGTGAAGTTTCTGGGTGCTGATGCCGATCTCGGCGCCGAAGCCGAACTCCTCACCGTCGGTGAAACGCGTTGAAGCGTTAACATAAACGCATGCGCTGTCGATTCTCTTGAGGAATGCCTCCGCGTTGGCCTCGTTGTTCGTAAGAATCGCGTCGGAATGCTTCGTATGGTAGCGGTTTATGTGCTCAATCGCCTCGTCCACATTCGCTACCGTCTTCACGCTGATCAGGCTTCCGAGATATTCCTTACCGAAATCCTCCTCGGTCGCCTCCTCCATCGAAGGAACAACGGCTCTTGCTTCCCCGTCCGCGCGAAATGTGATGTTCTTAGCGGAAAGTCTTTCGTAAATCTTCGGCAGAAACTCCGCAGCAATCTTCTCATGCACCACAAGACTCTCACAGGCGTTGCAGACGCCCATACGCTGCGTTTTCGCGTTATCGATGATATCCAGTGCCTTATCCTGGTCGGCGCTCTCATCGACGAATATATGGCAGTTACCGGTACCGGTCTCAATCACCGGAATCAGGCTGTTTTCAATGACGTTTTGGATGAGTCCCGCGCCGCCTCTCGGAATCAGAAGGTCCACGAAACGGTTCAACTTCATAAACTCCGTAACGACTTCGCGGCTCGTATCGGTGATCAGCTGGATGCTGTTCTCGGGAAGTCCGCATTCCTTTACGCCCTGACGGAGCACTTCGCTGATTCTTTCGTTGGAATGAATCGCGTCGGAGCCGCCTCGTAAGATCACGGCATTACCGGTCTTAAAGCAGAGTCCGAAGGCATCAGCCGTTACATTCGGCCGGGATTCATAGATGATTCCGATCACGCCGAAGGGCACACGGACCTTATCAATCTTAAGGCCGTTCGGTCGCTCAAAGGACTCGAGGATGTCGCCAACCGGATCCGGAAGAGCNNCCCCCCTGCCATTCCGGCAATACGGCTTTCATTCAGGCGGAGACGGTCCACCATAGCGGGACTTACGCCCTTCTGTTCCGCGTTTTGAACATCGATGGCATTTGCCGCAAGAATCGATGCCGTCTCTTTTTCAAGAAGGTCGGCGGTATGTAAAAGCGTCTCATTCTTCTTGGCGGTATCGGTGATACCGAGTATTTCGGAAGCAAGCTTGGCTTCCTTTCCCATAATCAAAAGATTCATAGCCGGTCTCCTTTACTGCGCGCCGCACAGGTAGCGGTCGGTTTCTGTGAGAACAAGGTCCACGGGAACGTCGTTTCCGTCATACGGGATGCTGACTGTCTTCTGCATCTCGTAAGCGAGCATAACCCGCGGGATGTCCGGATACTTCTTCAAAAAGCGGTCGTAATAGCCTCCGCCGTAGCCGATACGGTTTCCGTCCGCGTCAAATGACACACCCGGTACGACAATCAGCGCGTTGACCTTCGAAGGGTCCACGACTTCGCTGTTCGCGGGTTCGGGGATGCCGCACACGCCCTTTTCCATTACGGTCTGCTTTGTATAAATCCGGAATTCCATCTCATGTCCCGGCAGACATACCGGAAGGGCAACCTTCTTGCCGTCCTTCCAGGCCTGTTCAAACAGGTAATCCATCGAAACCTCGGCGCTTACGGAGTAATAGCCGAGAATCAGATCGGCGTTCTTATAAATATCCTCCCGCACAAGCTTATCCGTCACGATCGCGCTGTAGCAGAGAATGCGCGTTGCCGAAAGGCTTCTGCGACGCCGTTTCATAATGGTTCGCAATTCGCTTTTTGTCATCATCCCATACTTCCTTCGTTAATATTGCAGGTTTTATATCCTCGTTACATTGTTCGGTTTCTTCTTCATATCCTTGACATCGGTAATGGAGCCGTCCGGATTCAAAAGAGAAATGTTCTCAAGAGAGCTCTTCAGGTCGGCACGGATTGCTTCGATATATTCCTTTCGGAGCGCGGCCTGCTCGGCCTTCTCCTCATCGGTAAGCCCTACCGCCTGGGACTTATGATAGAGCGCATTGATACGCTTAATCTTTTCTTCGTTCATGAATGTGCCTTTCTCTGCAGATAATCAATCAGATGGAAATTCTCGTTGCGGTGGGCACGGAACAGCGTTCCGATATTCTTTCCTTCGAGAACCCTTCTGAGATTATTCATGTCATTGCCGTTCGCGATTACCATGTCGGCGCCCGCATCATTTGCCACACGTGCTGCGCTTATCTTAGCCGCCATTCCGCCGGTTCCGACGTCGCTTCCGGCTCCCTTCGCCATAGCCTCAAGCTCGTCGGTAATATAGGTGATTTCTTCCACCAGCTTCGCATCGGGGTTCGTTCGCGGGTCATCCGTGAAGAAGCCGTCCTGGTCGGAAAGCACGATCAGAAGATCCGCGTGAATCAGTGCCGCAACGATAGCGGAAAGCGTATCGTTGTCGCCGAATTCGATTTCGTCGGTAGCAACCGTATCATTTTCGTTAACAACCGGAATCGTTCCCATTGCAAGAAGCCGCATGAACGTGCTTCGGGCGTTTCTGCGCATCCTATCGTTAATCATCGTGTCCTTCGTGATCAGTACCTGCGCGGGAACCTTGTTGTACTCAGCGAACAGACGCTCATAAACCATCATGAGACGGGACTGGCCGATGGCTGCGCAGGCCTGTTTCAAATCCTGCTCCTTAGGACGTTCGGCAATATTCATCGTCTTTCTTCCTACTGCGATTGCACCGGAAGAAACAAGAACAACTTCCTTTCCCGAATTTGAAAGATCCGTTAGAATCCGAACCAGACGTTCCATAGTCGTAAGATTCATATCACCGGTTTCCTCATGCGTCAACGTCGAAGAACCGACCTTTACGACAATGCGCTTCTTTTCTTTCATCAATTCCGTACGGTCCATGTTATGCCTCCAAACCATATGTAAACTCTTTAATAATCTCTTCAAATACCCGAATTCCGTCCATGGCTGCGGACGTGATTCCGCCGGCATACCCGGCTCCCTCACCGCATGGGTACAGCCCGGCAAATGACACGGACTGCAAATTATCTCCCCGAAGAATCCGTACCGGCGAAGACGTTCTCGACTCAACCGCCGAAAGCAGCGCGTCGCCGTTTGCAAATCCGGGCATCATCCCGTCAAATGCTTCAACGCCCTCAATGATATCCGCGCTCATCCATTCGGGAAGTACCGGTCTTAAGTTCGTATAGCTTACTGCGCCTTTCGTACAGGGAGCAATCGTACCGCATCCCGTGCTCGGGCGGTCTTCTTTGAAATCCTCATAGCGCTGCGTCGGAATCTTTCCCTGTCCGGCTTCATAAGCCTTTCTTTCAAGGTCTCTCTGGAAAGCGATTCCCGAAAGCGGATTGCCGGGCTCTTTAGGATTCTCGTAATCCGAGGGAGTTACCGTCACGACGATTGCCGCGTTACTGTTCTCCGCGTCACGGCTGTGGTTGCTCATGCCGTTCACCGTAAGCATGCCGGGTTCCGAAGAAGCATTCACGACGTATCCGCCGGGGCACATGCAGAAGGAATATACGCCTCTTCCGTCCCTGCAGCTATGCGTCAGCTTGTAATCGGCGGCAGGAAGAAGCGGCGCTGCGTCTTTATACTGACACCGGTTCACCCATTCGCGTGTATGCTGAATTCTTACACCGACGGCGAATGCCTTCGGTTCCATGCATATTCCGCTTTCGTAAAGCGCTTTAAAAGTATCTCTTGCGCTGTGTCCGATTGCAAGAATGCAGACCTCGCAGGGGATAAACTCATCGGAAGCGCCCTGCACCCTTACTCCGCTAACCTGTCCGTCTTTCGTCTCAATTGCAAACACCTTCGTCTCAAAGCGGAACATTCCGCCGAGCCGTTCGGTTTCCTTCCGCATATTGATGATGACTTTCCGGAGCTCGTCCGTTCCGATATGCGGTTTGTTTTTATAGGTAATCTCCTCAGGCGCTCCAAATGCGGCAAATGTATCGAGGACGAATTGTCCTTTGCCGTCCTTATCCTTGATTAGCGTGTTTAATTTGCCGTCGGAAAANNATGTTCCTGCGCCGCCCTCGCCGAACAAAACGTTGGCTTCGGGATTTAATCTGCCGGTTTCATAAAAGGCTTCCACGGCCTCCACACGGCCATCCATAGAGGGCCCCCGCTCAAGAACGATCGGCTTGTAGCCTTCCTTAGCAAGCATATAGGCGGCGAAAAGTCCGCAGGGACCCGCGCCGATAATCACCGGCCGGTTCTTCAGGGGTTTCGTCCCGGTCACCGCATAATGATACCGTTTCGGTTTATAGCTTTCAAACCCCTTCCGAAGAAGCCGTTCCTCCTGATTCACGGATACGGCTGCGGCATAGGAATAACCGATTTCCTGCTTCTTACGGGCATCAATCGACTGCTTTAATATCCTAAGCTCCCGGATATCCGATACGGAAACCCGCAGCAGTTTCGCCGCGGCGTTTCTAAGGTCCGCTTCCGTATGCTTTATCGGAACATGGATTTGCGATAATTTAATCATAATACCTCAATTATGCCTGCCCGGCTGCCCGTCCTGCAAGGATTCCGGTGGCAAATGCGAACTGCAGGTTATACCCCCCGCAGGTTCCGTCAACATCCAAAAGTTCGCCGGTCAGGTAAAGACCTTTCTGCAGCTTCGATTCCATTGTCTTTGCATGAACGCCGGAAAGCGTAACGCCTCCTGCAGTCACCTGCGCCATGGAATAATCCTTCGTAGAAAGAATCGGCAGGCGGAAATCCTTCATCGNNCTGCGCCAGCCGTTCGATTTCCTGTACCGAAAGCTTCGAAGAAGGCGTGAACGCCTTCAGATCAGATCTCAGGAATACCACGTACAGCAGTTTCTTCGGAAGCACCGTGCTTAACGCGTCTTCCGCAGCAACCGATCCGGCGGTATCGAGACAGACGCAAAGTTCCTTCACAAGTTCCGAAACCGTTTTCTCGGGAACGAAATCAAAGGAAATCATTGCATCGCCTTTTCTTCGAAGAACATCGCCCGCATAACGGCTTAACTGCATTACCGCAATTCCGCTGACGCCGTAATCGGTGAAGAGCACCTCGCCCTTTTCCGAATGCACCTGATTTACGCCGTCAAGACTCGTATGAAGATGTACCTCCGCATCGGCGCGAACGCCCGAAAGCGTCTTCAGGTTCTTATCCTTTGCAACCAGCTGTACAAGTGCCGGGAACAACGGGCTTAATACATGTCCAAAGGATTTGGCGGTTTCATAGCCGAAAGGACCGGCGCCGAGATTCTGTCCGGCAAGTCCGCCGGTTGCAAGAATCACGCGGTCGAAAAGCTCCTGTCCCGCGCACTCCTTCTGAAGATCCATATAGGAAATCCGGAAGCCCTTCCGTTCCTTTGTAATCTTATTCACCTCAACCGAACAGCGTACCGTAACACCCAGCGCGGTAAGCCTTGCAGCGAACCATGTGACAACCGAAGCCGCCTGTTCGGAACGGGGATAATAATATCCGCGCTTTTCCTTAAGAAGCAGGCCGTGTTCCGTAAGGAATTCCCTTACCGCTTCCGGGGAGCAGAGATTCAGCACCTTCTGAATAAATGCCTTATCGCCTCCGCGGTAACTGTCATCTTTAAGCTCGGCATTGCCGAGATTGCAGCGTCCGTTGCCGGTTGCCGCAAGCTTCTTTCCGAGCTTTTCGTTATGTTCAAAGAGCACAACCTCCGCACCGGCTTCACGCGCCGTAAGCGCAGCCGTCATGCCGGAAGCGCCGCCTCCGATTACTGCAATTCTACTCATTTAACTACCTTCAAAATTACTTCCGCAACAGGTGCAGTTTAGTAAGAATATCCGCGATTACCTTACCCTTCGGCATCTCTACGATTTCTTTCCGGGAAATTCCTTTCAGGAAAATCAGCACCGCGAAATAAACAAATACCGACAGGAAGATTGCAATAATGCATGCAATCAGATTATTAAGCGTCGGACGATTCGGGAAAGCCATCCCGAGAATCCATATATGGAACTGATAATACATATTGGCAAATGCCGCCATCACTCCGGCGGAAACAAGCGGGATCACGAACGTCGTCCGCCATTCCTGTTTATAGCCGAGGAGCTTCCGTATGCTTCTTGCGTTCAAAAGACATACGATGAAAGCGAACAATACGTTACAAAGAACAAGCGCAATTGCGTTCATTTCCGTAAAATGCAGCAGCGTCCAAAGCACCGCACAGTGAATGATCAAAGCAATCAGCGAATGCCATACCGGAAGGAACATATGGTTGATTCCCTGTAAAACGCCGTTCGTAACCGTCGACAAAGCAAAGAATACAACCGCTATGCCGCCGATCTGCATCATCAAGGCGCTCAGTTCCCGGCCGTCACCGTAAAGCATCCGAAGAATCGGTCCGCCGATGCTGATAAAACCGAAGGCGCAGGGAAATGCGATGATCATATTAAACTTGACAACTGTCGCAATCTTCTCTTTCGTCGTTTCGATTTTTCCTTTCGCGATAAGTGCAACAAGATTCGGTACAATCGCGGTTCCCATGGCGGATGCAATGGCAACCGGAACGTTCGTTAAGAGTTTGTATTTGCCGGAATAGATTCCCCACCAGGTGTTACGGGTCTCCTCCACAATGCCTTTATTGTTAAGCGTACGGTTGAAGATGGAAACATCGATGGTTCCCGACAGCTGATAAACCGTCTGGCTGATTACAACCGGCAGCGCGGTCATAATCAAAACCTTAAGAATCGTCCGATAACGTTCCTGCTCCTTCGAGGTGTCTTCAAGAAGCTGCCTCACGTAATACTTTCTGGTGGACAGAAAGATGATTACAAGGGTGACCGCCGCCGCGCATGCGCCGAGGAAGGTTCCCCAAGTGCCGCCTGCCGCGCCGTAAGCGCTTTGTTCGGTGGTTCCCGCGTACTTCTTCACCATATAGACGGCTGCGCCGACGGAAACGATTGCATTGACAATCTGCTCGATAATCTGCGACAGTGCCGTCGGAACCATGTTGCCGAAGCCCTGGAAATAGCCCCGAATAACTCCCATCACGGAGAACACGAAGATGGTCGGGGCAAGCACACGAAGCGGAATTGCCACCTGCGGGGTTTTATTGAACCTGCCGTACAGGTCAGCACCGATATACACAAGCACCGAAGCTATCGCACCGACGGCAAATCCGAATGCGAGCCCCACATAAAGCACGCGTCTTGCGTCCTTATGCCGTCCGGCAATGCGTCTTGCCGAAACAAGCTTGGAAACCGCAAGGGGAAGACTGTAGGAGCTTAAAAGCAGCGCAAGGCTGTAGAACTCGAAAGCCGTCGAATAATAGCCGTAAGCGTCATCGCCGATGATTCTGGCCAGCGGAATCCGATATACGAGACCGATCATGCGGACAATCAGCGAAGACATTGCAAGAATGCTTCCCTGAAGAAGCATATTGCTGTGTGCTCGGTTTCTGCTCTCGATATCCATACTTACTTTGCGTCACGTGTGATTCCGAGGCGTCTCAGAATCTCCTCCTGTTTCTGTTCCATAACGATGCGTTCGTCGTCATTCATATGATCAAAGCCGCACAGATGAAGCATGCTGTGGGCAATCAAAAAGGCAAGTTCTCTCCGGATGGAATGTCCGTACTCTTCTGCCTGAGCTTCCATCCGGTCAAGGGAAATCACGATATCCCCTAAAAGCAGCTCCCCGCTGTCCGGATCCGCGTACTCCTCCGGTGCTTCCTCGACCATCGAGAAGTCCGCTGGCGTTTCGTAATCAATCATCGGAAACGAAAGCACATCGGTAGGCCGGTCGGTGTTTCGGTATTCGCGGTTCAGTTCATGAATGGCCGCATCATCCGTAAGAAGCACGTTAACATTACATTCATAAGGGCATTGCACATAGTCAAGAGCTTCCGCAATCACCGCACGGATGGTTTCCTCTGTCGGGAAATCATACTCCCGTTCAATCTCCCGCTCAATGTTTACGGTCATAACGGGCCTCCCTTATGCCTGTGCTTCGTTTAATCGCATCTCTTTTAAGTACTCTGTCGGCACGTTTCTTTTCGTAGGACTCGTACGCCTGAACAATCTTCTGTACAAGCGGATGTCTCACAACGTCGGCGCTTGTCAATTCGCAAAATGCGATTTCCTCCACTTCCGAAAGAACGCGGTAAGCGACATCCAGACCGGAAATCTCACCGGACGGAAGGTCCTTCTGGGTACGGTCACCGGTCACGACTACCTTGGAGCCGAAACCGATTCTGGTCAGAAACATCTTCATCTGGGCAGGCGTCGTGTTCTGAGCCTCATCGAGTATAATAAAGGCATTGTCGAGGGTACGGCCGCGCATATAGGCAAGCGGGGCAACCTCAATCAGCCCTTTCTCCATATTCTTCTGGAACGTTTCCGCACCCATAATCTGATAGAGCGCGTCGTAAAGCGGCCGCAGGTAAGGGTCTACCTTGCTCTGCAAGTCACCAGGCAGGAAACCGAGCTTCTCGCCCGCTTCAATCGCGGGACGCGTCAGAATAATCCGGTTCACTTCATCATTCTTGAAAGCAGTAATTGCCATTGCCATCGCAAGATACGTCTTACCGGTACCGGCGGGACCCGTACCGAATACAATCATATTGTTCCGAATGCTGTCAACATACTTCTTCTGACCGATTGTCTTCGGCTTGATCGGCTTTCCGGAAATCGTATGGCAGATTAAATCGGAATCCACGGTAAGCACTTCGTCCTGCTTTCCTTCCATTGAAAGCGAAATGGTATAATTCACCTGCTGTTCCGTGATTGCGGTGCCGCGCTTTGAAAGACCGATTAAAGTCTGCAGAACCGATACCGCGCGCTTCACCGGGCCGTCTTCGCCGATTACACGTATTTCATCCTCTCTTGTAAGAAGAGAAACATGCAGCGACCGCTCCAATATCTTCGCGTAAGCGTCATATTCGCCGAAAACACTCTTCTGACAGGACATCGAAACATCCTTAATAACTTCCACCATTCGCCGTAAACCTCCGTCAAAACCCCATAAATAACTCATTTTAACACATACATAGTTAATATATCACATTTTCCGCGAATAATAAAGCAAAAAAAGAAGACCCGAAACAATTCGGATCTTCCTGTTACATTCATGGATTTCTTACTTGAACTTTCTCTTACGGGCTGCCTCAGACTTCTTCTTACGCTTTACGCTGGGCTTCTCGTAATGCTCTCTCTTACGAATCTCCTGCTGAATGCCTGCCTTCGCACAGTTTCTCTTGAAACGGCGAAGTGCGCTGTCCAAAGACTCGTTCTCTTTTACGATAACACTTGACATGATTTTCACCTACCTCCCTGCCGCCGGATTCCTCCGTAAACGGTATTGGGCTAACATAGCACGTTTCTTATTTTATCATACTTGCGTGATTTGTCAATTGTTTTTTCGACAAATGCCACACAGCGCTGATTTAGTTGATCTGGCTCTCTGCTACGCTGAAGCCTTTCTCGATGCAGGCACCGATGCCTGCGGGGTTCTTTCCGCCGGCCTGAGCCATGTTGGCTCTTCCGCCGCCGCCACCGCCTACAAGCGCCGCGCACTCCTTGATCAGGTTACCGGCGTGGGCGCCCTTATTCATTGCGCCGTCGGTCGCCATCGATACAAGGCTTACCTTACCGTCGGTTGCCGAAGCAAGCAGCAATACGGACTCACCGAGCTTCTCCTTAAGGGTGTCGCACAGATTACGGAGGCTGTTCATATCGGCATCCGGAACATTTGCACAGAGAATCTTTACGCCGTTCTTCTCACGTACGTTATTCATAATATCCGAAAGGGAATTGCCCGCAAGCTTTGCCTTCAGCTTCTCCACCTCGGAATTCAGGCTCTTGATCTCTTCCTGAAGGGAAGCGATCTTAGCGGAAAGCGCATCCGGAGCGCACTTTGCAACTGCTGCAGCACTGCGGAGCTCGTTCTCCAGAGTCTTATAGTAAGCGGTCACATTTGCAGAGGTAATCGCCTCGATACGGCGGACACCTGCGGAGATGCCGCTCTCGGAAAGGATCTTGAAGGAACCGATCTCGCTCGTATTCTTTACATGCGTACCGCCGCACAGCTCCTTACTGAAATCGCCCATGCTGACAACGCGTACGGAATCACCGTACTTCTCGTCGAACAGAGCCATTGCGCCGCTCTTCTTCGCGGACTCGATATCCATAACGTCGGTTAAAACCGGAAGGGAAGCCGCAATCTCGCGGTTAACGATTTCCTCAACCTTCGCAAGCTCTTCGTTGGTCATCGCCTGGAAATGGCTGAAGTCGAAACGGGTACGCTCGGCATCCTGATAGGAACCTTTCTGCTCTACATGGGAACCGAGCACTTCGCGGAGGGCCTTCTGAAGAAGGTGCGTTGCGCTGTGGTTCTTGCATGTGGCTCCTCTGAGAGCCGCGTCAACCTTGAAGGTTCCGGTAGTACCCTTACGGATGATTCCGTTACGGACTACGCCGTGGTGCGCGTATTTGCCGCCTACGAGCTTTTCTACGTTCTGCACGAGGAATTCGCCCTCATCGGTCACGATAACGCCCTGATCGGACTGCTGGCCGCCCATAGTCGCATAGAAAGGCGTCTTGTCCGCAATCAGCGTACCGTTCTGGCCTTCGCCGAGGAATTCGGTAAGCTCGGAAGCGATGCCGCTCTCGGTTTCCGTATCGCAGGAAACAACACGGATCTCCGCCTCATCCGTAAGCTTCGTATAGCCGGTGAACTCGGTGGGCGTTGTATAGAAGTCGAATACCGAAGCATCCGCGCCCATGTAGGTCGTAACCTTACGTGCCTTACGGGCAGTCTCCTTCTGTACCTGCATAGCCTTATCAAAACCTTCCTTATCGACCTCATAGCCCTTCTCCTCGAGAATCTCGAGGGTAAGGTCAAGCGGGAAGCCGTAGGTATCATAAAGTTTGAATGCGTCTGCGCCGGAAAGTACCTTCTTGCCGGCTGTCTTCATCTCGTCCTCGAAGGAAGAAAGAATCGAAAGGCCCTTATCAATTGTCTTGTTGAAGGCTTCTTCTTCCTTGATGAGGTTCGTCAGAATGAAATCCTTCTTCTCCTCAAGCTCCGGATAACCGTCCTTCGAGCATGTAATTACGGTCTTGGCAAGTTCTGCCATGAACAGTCCGTTGATGCCGAGCTTACGACCGTGTCTTGCGGCGCGGCGGATGATTCTTCGAAGCACGTAGCCGCGTCCCTCGTTCGAAGGCATAACGCCGTCGGAGATCAAAAACGTTGAACTTCTGATATGGTCGGTGATCAGACGGATGGATACGTCGTCATCCGCATTGGTTTCATAAGTCTTTCCGGAAAGCTCGCAGATACGGTCGCGGATCGCGCGCATCGTGTCGATATCGAATACGGAATCCACATCCTGTACAACAACGGCAAGACGCTCAAGGCCCATACCGGTATCGATGTTCTTGTTGGCAAGCTCGGTATAGCCGCCCTTGCCGTCTCCGTCGAACTGGGTGAATACGTTGTTCCATACTTCCATGAAACGGTCGCAGTCGCAGCCGACCTTGCAGTCCGGCTTTCCGCAGCCGTACTTCAATCCGCGGTCATAGTATATCTCGGAACAGGGGCCGCAGGGACCTGCGCCGTGCTCCCAGAAGTTGTCGCACTCTCCCGTTACCGGATCACGGTAGAAACGGGTAATCTTCTCGGCGGGAACGCCGATTTCCTTCGTCCAGATATCGAAGGCCTCATCATCCTCACCGTAGATGGACGGATACAGGCGCTCCGGATCCATTCCGACAACCTGAGTCAGGAACTCCCAGCTCCATGCAATTGCTTCATGCTTAAAGTAATCCCCGAAGGAGAAGTTACCGAGCATTTCGAAAAATGTGAGGTGTCTCGCAGTCTTTCCGACATTGTCGATATCGCCGGTACGTACGCACTTCTGACAGGTCGTAACGCGCTTCTTCGGCGGTACCTCAAGTCCCGTAAAGTAAGGCTTCAAAGGAGCCATACCTGCGTTGATCAGAAGAAGGCTCTTGTCATTCTTCGGGACAAGCGAAAAACTGTTCATGCAAAGATGATCCTTGGATTTGAAGAAATCCAGGTACATCTTTCGAAGTTCATTAACACCGTAAGCTTTCATTATCCTAAATCCTCCGAAAAGAAATTTGATCTACCATTCAAATGCGTCGATGGAAGGGTCCTGCATCGCCCCGTACCAAGCGGGCTTCCGCTCGAACTGGCTGCCTGCGCTCTTATAAAGCACGGGCTTCTGGGAACTTCTCCACGAATCGGTATCCGAAAGGCCCCATATGGTCACGGAATCGATATCGATTTCGCCGTTCAGCTTCGCCTGTTCCATATACTGGAATACAAGCTTATATTTCATGCTCTGCATCTTGTCCGCATAACCGCTGTCGGTTACGGTGATGTCGAGCTCGGTAATCTCCACCTTATAGCCTGCGTCCGAAAACTTCTTGGCAACCTTGTAAACATGATTCTGAATATTGTCGCCGGTCGACAGATGGCACTGCATGCCGATTCCGTCGATATTGCCGGCTTCCTTAATCGGCGCGAGCGCCTTCAGAATCCAGTCGGTCTTCTCATAACAGTTATAATCGTTATAATAAAGGTCGGCCGTTCCGTCGGAATACTTACGGGCATACTCAAACGCATACTGGATGAAATCCGGACCGATTGTCTCATACCAGAGATTCTTTCCTTTCCGGATGTAGTTCTCGTCTCCGGTCTGCGGGTCGACCGCTTCATTTACAACGTCCCACGCGTAGATAACGCCGGGATAATTGGTCTGGCAGTATTCCATTACCTGACGGATATAGCTTTCAAGGCGCGCAAGCATGACCTCCCTTGAGCAAAGCGGGCTTCCGGCCTTATAGTCTTCCGTAAAGAACCATGCGGGCGTCTGCGAATACCAGCAAAGCGTATGGCCGCGCACGCCGTAGCCGTTATTCATGGCAAATGTGAGGCCGTTCTGAATGCCGATGAACTTCAACACCGGTTCGGTATTTGTATCCGGATAACCTGCTAACGTCGCCGCCTGATCAAGAAGGTTCTCCGCTTTCATCTCGTTTCCGAACGTAAAGCTGTTGAACTCATTCTTTACGATTTCCATGGCCTTCACATTGCGGATGGTCTGCGAAGACAACGCGACACCGATTTTGAACACGCCGTCATAACGGTCCTTCAGAAACTTATCGTCCCACTCGCTCTTCGGGTCCGGCGTAGGCGTCGGCTCCTCGGTGGGCGTAGGCGTGATTTCTTCGGTCGGCACCGGAGTCGGCGTAGGGTCGGCGCCCTTCTTCGTACATCCGGAAAATGCCATGGCTACAACCAAAAGAACTGCGATCCATGCAGACGGTTTCCGTTTCATAAAGACTCCTTTGCATATTGGGGTTTTACAGAAAAAACCGGATTCGCAAGAATCCGGTTCCCGTTAGCAGCTTGTGGGGGAATCGAACCCCCGTTTCCG
>DBWJ01000051.1:28821-38000 GCA_002308955.1 Lachnoclostridium sp. UBA1241
GCATAACGAATGATACCAAATGTCATCCGAAAATGCAAGCATTATTTTCACATTTTTCGAAAAAGCCTTCTTTATTCCGCACTTAAGAGGTCCGTAAGACTCAGCTGGTTCGTATCCGGAAGGCCGGCAAGAATGCCGAGATCCGAAAGCAGATCCACGGTGGACTTGCCGACATGGCAGCGGATCATCATGTCCTCCTTCGAAAGGAACGGCTCACCCTTGGCGCCCTCTTCAATCTGCTTCGCGGCGATTTCGCCGAGTCCGTCGATGGAAATCAGGGAAGGCATCAGCTTGCCGTCAATGATCTTAAAGCGCGTTGCGCCGGCACGGTATATGTCAAGCGGCAGGAATTCAAGGCCTCTTGCATACATCTCCTGACAGATTCGCATGCTGTACATCTGGTCTTTTTCTTTATCGGACAGTTTCTTCGCCGGGTCGTTCGAATTGGCACGTCTCTTGAGATTACTAAGGCATGCCTCAAGCTTTTCTCTTCCGAGACACATCAGCTCATAACTGAACGCCTTCGCGCGGATTGAGAAGTATGCTGCATAATAAGCCTGTGGATAATATACCTTGCAGTATGCGATACGAAGGGCCATCATAACGTAGGCGCAGGCGTGGGCCTTCGGGAACATGTACTTGATATGCTTGCAGGACCACAGATACCACTCCGGTACTTCCTTCTCAAGCATGGCCTTTTCCATGTCTTCGGTAAGCCCTTTTCCCTTACGTACGCTCTCCATGATCTTGAAGGAAAGGCTGTTCTCAACGCCCATAGAGATCAGATAGGTCATGATATCGTCTCGGGTACAGATAGCGTTCTTCAGTGTGCAGGTGCCTTCGTTGATAAGCGTCTGCGCGTTATTCAGCCATACGTCGGTACCGTGGGAAAGTCCCGAGATACGGATCATATCCGAGAAGCTGTTCGGATGGGTATCCCGAAGCATCTGCATAACGAATTCCGTACCGAGCTCGGGTAATCCGAGGCAGCCCAGGTCGCAGCCGTCAATATCTTCGGGCGTGATGCCGAGGGCTTCCGTCGAAGCAAAAAGGGACATAACCTTCGGGTCGTCCATCGGGATGTCCTTCGCGTCTAAACCCGTTAAATCCTCAAGGAAACGGATCATGGTCGGGTCATCGTGACCGAGAATATCCAGCTTCAGCAGGTTATGGTCAATCGAATGGTAATCGAAATGCGTCGTAACCGTATTCGTGGTCATATCGTCTGCCGGATGCTGAACGGGCGTAAAGGAATAAATCTCCTCGCCGTGGGGCAATACAACAATGCCGCCAGGATGCTGACCGGTTGAGCGCCGTACGCCGACACAGCCCTGCACGAGCCGGTTCATCTCGGCCATACGCTTTGTAAGACCGTGCTCTTCGTAATACTTCTTGATATAACCGAACGCAGTATTCTCCGCTACGGTCGCAATGGTCCCTGCGCGAAATGTGTGGCCTTTGCCGAACAAAACCTCGGTATAGGCGTGGGCCGCCGACTGATTGTCTCCTGAGAAGTTCAGGTCGATATCGGGCTCCTTGTCTCCCTTGAAGCCGAGGAACGTTTCGAACGGAATATTCTGTCCGTCCTTTTTTAGAGGCTTGCCGCACACAGGGCAAAGCCGGTCGGGCATATCGAAACCGGACATCTGCGCGTAAGGCTTAACGAGGTCCGAATCGAAATCGTAGAAATGACAGTTTTTGCAGTAATAATGCGCCGGAAGCGGGTTAACTTCTGTGATTCCGGACATCGTCGCCACGAAGGACGAACCAACCGAACCGCGGGAACCGACCATATAACCGTCATCGTTACTGTGCTTGACGAGACGCTGCGCGATAATATACATTACCGCGAAACCGTTATTGATGATTGACGTCAGTTCCTTCTCAAGGCGGGAACTTACGATCTCCGGAAGGTCATCGCCGTACATGGAGCGCGCGGTATTGTAGCACATGTCACGAAGCTCCTTGTCGGAGTTTTCGATGACCGGCGGGCATTTGTCGGGACGCACCGGCTTGATCCGCTCAATCATATCATTGATCTTGTTCGGATTGGTTACGACAAGCTCATAAGCCTTCTGTCTCGGGAAATATTCAAACTCCGCAAGCATCTCCTCCGTCGTTCGGAAGTAAAGCGGCGGCTGCAGATCGGCGTCATCAAAGCCGTTACCGGCCATAACAATGCGGCGGTAGATCTCATCCTCAGGGTTCAGAAAATGCACGTCGCATGTAGCCACGCAGAGCTTTCCGTCGTCATCCGCAAGCTGTACAATCTTCTTATTCAGTTCCTGCAGATCCTGCTCCGTCGTAATCTCGGGATGCTTCTCGTCCCGGATCAGGAACGCATTATTGCCGCAGGGCTGAATCTCATAATAGTCATAGAAATCCCGGATTCTTCGAAGCTCCGCTTCCGGTTTCTTATCAAGAACCGCGCGGAACAGTTCTCCCGCCTCACATGCCGAACCGACGATGATGCCGTCACGGTACTTCCGAAGAAGACTCTTCGGAATACGGGGACGCTTTTTATACATGTAATCCAGATGCGACATGGAAACAAGACGATACAGGTTTACGCGGCCGATATCGTTCTTGCACAAGAGAATAATATGATAACTCGGAAGCTTACTGATGGCTTCCTTGTCTTTTTCAAGGTCATAGGTGACCGGATTTCCGTTCTCGTCGGTCACACCCTCATCATCCACGATATAACCTTCACAGCCGTAGATGATCTTAAAGTTTTTGAACCGCTCGGTTTTCTCCGGGTCGTCCGCAAACTTCTTCGGGTCGATGGCGTGGCTTGCGTCCACGAAAGACTGCACGACGCCGTGGTCGGTAATGGCAATCGCGGGATGTCCCCAGTCGAAGGCACGCTTCACAAGCTCCTTGGTGTTCGTTACGGCGTCCAGGTTGCTCATCTGCGTATGGGCATGAAGTTCCACACGCTTAACAGCCGCAAGGTCATTTCTGCGGGCTCTGGTGTCCTTGTACTTCTTAATTCCGGTAACGCTTCCGACGGTAATTTCGTGGTCGAATTTGTCGTACTGCGCCATGCCCTTGAGCATGATGAATTTGCCGAGGGCAATCTCCGGACGGAGTGCCGTAAGAACGTCCTCTTTAACAAAGAGCTTCACATTTATCGTATCCGTAAAGTCCGTCACGGACAAGCTCACTAGATAGCGGTCGCCGGACTTCAGAACGCGGTCCTCGTAAGAAATCACCTGTCCGGCAATGATGACGTCGCCGATTTCGTCCTGGATATCCATGATCTGCATCACGCGGTCCGCCTGGAAAGGCTTGCCGTATACGATATCCGGATCCGCGGGAACAGCGTATTTCTTCTTTTTGTCCTTCTCTTCCGGTCCCTTTGCGACTTCCTCCTTACTCTTCGGCTTCTGCAGGTCCTTAGGCTTCTCGCCTGCGTGCTTCTTCGCTTCCCTACGGGCCTTCGCGGCTTCGTTACGGGCGATAAATTCCTCCATCGACAGCGGATAATCGTCTTCGATCTCCTCGTCCCTTGCCTGCGGCTTTTGGTACTCGAGGAAAATGTTACAATGTAAGCCTGTCATATCGAGAATACTCTTCTGAAGCTCATCGATGATTGCCTGCTTGCGGGAACGCGTCACGCTGTAATCCTGTAATATAACGGTCAGACTGTTCTCGTCTTCCCGGAAGTCGGCATCTTCGAGAAATGTGCCGTCCAGATGGTCTCTGCAGCGTACATCCTCCAGAACATATTCCGAAAGATCGCCCCAGATTTCCGCTATACTCTTTTCAAACAAAAACGGATACGATACATGAACCCGGACATCTCTTCCCGAGTCATAGAAAAACTGCTGAAACAGAGACTGCTCGAGGGAACGCACCATCGACGGACGGATAAATTCCCCGGATAAAAGCCGGACGCGGATATCCCCGCCGGTTTTCGGCATGGAGATGGCATCCACGTCACAGTCAGAAAACATATTCAGAACTCGCGCTTCGAGCGAAAGTCCCGTAAAAACATCCAATAACTTCATAAATAAACCCTTAATTCCAATTATCGAGTTCCTTCTTCAGTTCGGAAAGCAGGCAGTCCTCGGGAACCTTTCGAAGTACACTGCCCTTTTTGAATAACAAACCTTCTCCGCGGCCGCCGGCAATGCCGAGGTCAGCCTCTCTCGCTTCTCCGGGACCGTTCACAACGCAGCCCATAACGGCTACTTTAATGTTCAGGTCGTACCCGGCAACAAGCTCTTCCGCTTTCTTTGCGAGCCCGATCAGATCAATCTCGGTTCTCCCGCAGGTCGGACAGGAAACAAGCTGTATACCGCTCTTACGAAGCCCCAGGGCGGCTAAGATCGTTTTAGCCGAACGAATCTCCTCTTCCGGACGGTCAGTTAATGAAACGCGGATCGTGTCGCCGATGCCTTCGTAAAGAATCGTTCCGATGCCGATTGCAGACTTAATGTTACCCGCGTAAACCGAGCCGGCCTCCGTAATTCCGACATGCAAAGGATAATCGGTTGCCTGTGCTAACAGTTCATGGGCACGGATTGCCATCGGTACGTCCGACGACTTTACGCTTATTACGATATCATGGAAATCCTCGTCTTCAAGCATCCGGACCTTATCGAGAGCGCTTTCCACAATGCCCTCAGCGGTAACATGACCGTACTTTTCAAGAATTGCCTTCTCCAAGGAGCCGCTGTTCACGCCGACACGGATCGGGATTCCGTGCTCCTTAGCGGACTTAACAACCGCCTGCACGTTCTCACGGCTTCCGATATTACCGGGGTTAATCCGGATCTTGTCCGCGCCCGCTTCAATCGAAGCGATTGCGAGACGGTAATCGAAATGAATGTCGGCAACAAGGGGTATAGAAATCTCTTTCTTGATTTCTGCTATGGCATTTGCCGCCTGCATAGTCGGTACCGCAACTCTTATGATGTCACAGCCAAGCTCCGTAAGGCTCTGAATCTGGCTTACGGTTGCTTTCACATCCTCGGTTTTCGTGTTGCACATGGACTGGATCAGAACGGGATTACCCCCGCCGATCACGCGGTCACCGATGCGAACGACTCTTGTATGCTCGCGGTACATAATACTCTCCTACGGAAAATGTCACATTTTCAATAGCATGCAGCCGAATAAATTACATTCCGGATATCACGCAGAAATCCTAATGGAATACATTCCGGATATCGTTGAAAAGGATGAATACCATCAAGATCATCAGCAGCACAAAGCCGATGAAATTGATCAGGCCTTCCTTCTCGGGATCCATCTTCTTGCCGCGTACAACCTCGATCAGGTAGATGAACAGGCGTCCGCCGTCCAGAGCCGGAATCGGAAGCAGATTCATTACGCCGAGGTTCGCGCTCAGAAGAATCGTCCAGTTGATCAGATTCAGAAAAGCATAGAACAAACCGTCGGTCTTGTAGCTTGTCTCCATGACGTTGGTCATCTCGCTCACGACACGCACAGGGCCGCCGATATCCTCGGTGGAGGCTTTGCCGCGGAATATGTAAGCGAGACTCTTGACAACCGTCTTAATCCAGTAATTGACTTCCACAACGCCGTACTTGACGGACTGGATCACGCTGACCTTCTCACGACCGTTCACGTTATAAGTGAAACCGAGGGAATAGGCTTCGGCATATTTCGGTGTCATCTGCGTCGAGTAAACAACGCCGTCGCGCTCATAACCGATCTGCACCGGCGCGTCGCCGAAGGGATGTTCCTTCGTATACCCCACGAACTCTTCCACCGTCGAAACCTGCGTTCCGTCAATCGAAACGATCTTATCGCCCTTCTTAAGGCCTGCCTTCTCGGCAGCGCCGTCCTTTACGACATCGGAAAGGGTCATGGGACCGCTTCCGGGAAGACTCTTGTCCTCGTTATAGTAAACACCGATATAGTAACGCGCCGTATGGACCGGATCATAAGTGACCGTATGCCGCTTTCCGTCACGCTCATAGGTTATCGTGATCGGGTCCTTGCTGATGCCGTCAAGCGTCTCATAAAGATTCAGCTCACGTCCGATGCGAATCTTATGACCGTCATAGCGGACTATGAGATCCTCGTTCGTAAGCCCCGTCTGTGCGGCAATCTCCTCGTCCACCGAGGTCACGTAGCACGGATCATAACCGATTCCGTTCAGGATGATCAGAGAAAGCAGAAACGCCAGTATAAAGTTGAAAAACGGCCCGGCGAATATGATACTGATCCGTTTCCATACCGATTTCGAGTTGAACGAGCCCTCTTCGTCCGAGACCTCGCCTTCTCCGAGCATCTGGCAGGAACCTCCGAGCGGTAACAGCTTCAGCGAATACTTCGTACCCTTATACTCCTTCGAAAGGATACGAGGACCGAGGCCGATGGAGAACTCCTTCACCACAACGCCGTTGATTTTTGCCATAATAAAGTGCCCGAACTCGTGAAATGCGATAACAATCCCGAGCATAACAAGGGCAATCAATATTTCGACAACCTTATTCATCCGTTATTTCTCCCGTATTGTGCGCGAAGAAACTCATAGGTCTCCCGCTCCGTATCAAAAATCGTCTCAAGCGCCGGCTTTTCGATAAGCTTATGCTGCTCCATCGAAGCGCTAATCATCTCCGCAATCCGGGTGAATCCGATCCGTTTCTTCAGAAACTCGGAAACGGCGTATTCATTGGCCGCATTGAATACCGTAGGCATTGTTCCGCCCGTCACCATTGCCTGCTCCGCAAGCGCAAGTGCAGGAAAGTTTACGCGGTCCGGCTCCGAAAAATGTAACGCCCCCACTTCAAAAAGATCCAGCGGTTTCGTATCCATCGGCTTCCGCTCCGGATAGAACAAAGCGTACTGAATCGGAAGCTTCATATCCGGAATTCCCATCTGCCCGACAACGGCACCGTCAATAAATTCCACGGCACTGTGAAGAATGCTTTCCGGATGAATTACCACGCGAATCTGCTCCGGTTTCAGACCGAACAGCCACTTCGCTTCCATCATCTCAAGTCCTTTGTTCACCATTGTAGCAGAATCGATGGTCACTTTCTGTCCCATCGACCAGTTCGGATGACGAAGTGCATCCTCAACGGTGAAGTTTTCCATCTCGGAAAGGGTCTTTCCGCGGAAAGGTCCTCCCGAAGCTGTCAGAAGAATCCGGCGGATCTGATCATGCCCGCGGGATACCGGTCCGTCATAGGTAAGCCCCTGCAGGGACTGAAAAATGGCAGAATGCTCGCTGTCCACCGGATAGATATTTACATGATACTCTTCCGCCATGGGCATGATAAACTGCCCTGCGGTAACAAGCGTTTCCTTATTGGCAAGCGCAATATCCTTACCGGAACGGATCGCATGAACCGTCGGAAGAATGCCGATCATTCCGACCATTGCCGCAACCATCAGGTCATAGCAGTCCGACTCCGCACAGGCAAGAAGCCCTTCCATTCCCGAATACAGAGTGATGCCGGAAAGGTCGGAAATCCGCTCCTTAAGATCCGCAAAAGCTTTCTCATCGAACAAACAAACCAGCTTCGGGCGGAATTCCCGAATCTGGCGTTCGATAAGTGTCACATTTGTCCCGGCTACCAAAACGGATACCGAGAGATCCTCCGGATAGTTCCGGACAATCTCTAACGTCTGGGTTCCGATGGAACCGGTTGAACCGAATATACCTAAACTTTTCATCCTTTATACCACAAAAACATCTTAATCAGATAAAAGACACAGGGTGCCGTGAAAAGTACGCTGTCAAAGCGGTCCAGAACGCCTCCGTGGCCGGGAATCAGCTTTCCGTAATCCTTAATGCCGTTGTCCCGCTTGATCGCAGACGCCGTGAGGTCGCCGAACATCGAAAGAACGGCCGAGCATGCGCATACGATACCGATCACAAGCCAGGTCGGAATCGGTGAGAAATCAGGCAGGTGCTTATCGCAGCATAATCCGTAAACGGAGCCGATCAGAAAAGCTCCGATAACGCCTCCGGCACAGCCCTCCCAGGTCTTCTTGGGGCTGAGTCTCGGGAAAGCCTTATGCTTTCCGATGGAGCAGCCGACCAGATAGGCAAAGGTATCGCTACCCCATGCGCCGAGAAGGATTACCCAGACGAGATATACGCCGCCCGGAAGCACACGGGTACGATAGATATAGCTTAAGAAAACGCCCACGTAAACAAGCCCGAAGGGAACCATGAACATAATGGTTGACTTCCGCTTCGGAAACGTGAATACGTAGGAAATCATCAATACAAGCAGGAATACGCTGAACGCCGGGAGAAAGTACTGCTCGTTCGACGGAGAAAGCATGGTAATGTAATAGACCACAAGGCCGATATATCCGATAATCGCCTGGGAAGTCTTCTCCGCATGCATCGCCCGGTACAGCTCATACATTCCGAGAAGGGACAGAAACATCGTCAGCCCAAACAGAACATATCCTCCGAGTGTAAATGAAATAATCGCGATGATAACCAGTACCGCACCGCTTATCGTTCTTTTCAGCATCACAAAACCTGCCGGCCCAGCCGGTCCTTTCCTTTAGTCAGATTCCGCCGAACCGGCGTTCTCTGCCGTTATAAAAATCAATGGCCTTCTGCAGCTCCTTCTTGTTGAAGTCGGGCCATAACGTATCCGTAAAATAAAACTCCGAATAGGCGAGCTGCCAGGGAAGGAAATTGCTCGTCCGAAGCTCTCCGCTTGTCCGGATCATCAGGTCCGGATAAGGAATTCCGGCCGTATCGAAGAAGCTGTAAAACATCTCCTCATTAATCTGTTCCGGATCAACTGTACCTTCCTTTACGCCTTCGGCGACCTTACGGACGGCGCGCAAAATCTCATCCCGCCCGCCGTAGTTAATGGCAACCTGGAATTTCAGGCCGGTATTGGATGCGGACACTTCCTCAAGCTTACGGATGCTGTCCTGCAGATCCTGATCAAGTGCCGAAATATCGCCGATGACACGTACGCGCATGTTATTCTTGCTGCTTCGCTCAATACTGTCCTTCATATATTTCCGAAGGAGGTTCATCAATGCGTCGACCTCATCCTTCGGACGCGCCCAGTTCTCGGTGGAAAAGGCATAGATCGTCAGATACTCGATTCCGAGATTGTAAGCGTCCTCGCAGATCTGCTCCGCGACACGGCTGCCCTGCACGTGGCCGGCTTTCCTCGGAAGCAGACGCTTCTTCGCCCAGCGGCCGTTGCCGTCCA
>DBWJ01000045.1:0-11108 GCA_002308955.1 Lachnoclostridium sp. UBA1241
GGGGGTCGCGTGTTCAAGTCACGTCGCCTCGATGCAATAATCCATATGGTTTAGGGCCCGGTTTTTAACCGGGCTCGTTTTCTGTCTGTAGGACGCTTCCGGCGAAATCTTTTGGAACAATTTCACAAAGATTTCGCCGATTTTTCTACATCAAAACGACCGGATTCCGATTGCATATCCGCCCGGAACATGATACGATAGACCCATCTCGGAGATTATTCCGACTCTTTTTTCTGTGCCCGCACCCCACACGGGCTTCTGCCGACATTGTCCGGCACACTTTCACATTTTACGATATTACTTACGGAGGTTAAGCTATGGTAGCAGTATGCCCGAAAACAGGGGAAAACTATGTCCTTTTGGACTTTGTACAGTTTTGTGAGGAGGTGCGGGACCGCGTGGTTTCGCAGCTCGGAGAGTCGTATGAGGCAACGCTTCGGAGCGTTGTGAAGAACAACCGGACGGAGCATAAAAGCATTGTGATCCGCGAGGGGGAGGATGAGATCATGCCGAGCATCTATCTCGAGACCTTCTACGACGAATACAAAAACGGCATGGGAATGGAAGAGATTGTGGAAACGGTTCTCAAAGTCTACCGCGAGAACCGAAACCCGTGGCCGGAAGGGATTGACCTTTCCTTTGAAGGCCTTAAGGAGAAGATCGGTTTTCGTGTTGTGAACTACGAAAAGAATCTTGACATGCTTGATGAGGTACCGCACCTTCGGATCGATGACTGGGCGGTCTGCTTTGAGTGCGTAATCACCAGAGAGTGCGGACAGGTCGGGGCATTTCGCGTTGACTATGTGATTGCAACCCGCTGGCGGATCGGCATTAAGGAACTGACAGAGCTGGCGCTTCAGAATACGTTCCGCATGTTTCCGTCCAAGCTTGAGCCCATCGAAGAGGTGCTCGCCGGCATGCTTATCAGCAGGCTCGAAGAGGACCGGTCACTGACGAGGGAGGAAAAGGAACAGAAGACAAAGGAAATCATAGACGGCGTCCTCGCGAGAAGAGATGAGAGCGGGCTTCCGATGTACGTGCTTTCCAACGCGATGAACCATTTCGGCGCCGGCGCAATCCTGAACCTTCCGTTTATGGACGGCGTGCGCGAGAAGCTTAAGGAAGACTTTTTCATTCTTCCGTCAAGTGTCCACGAGCTGATTCTGATCCCGGTCTCGTGCGCCCCGGACGAAGAGAAGCTGTTGCAAATGGTACACGAGGTCAACGAACGCGAAGTCCCCGAGGAGGAATACCTTTCGGACGGTGTCTATCGCTACAGTGTCATGCGGGACAAAATCCGGGAAGCGCTTCAGTGCGCACAGGCATAATAACCGCAGAAATCCCTTGTTTTACAAAAGATTATGTGATAGATTGAGGGTGAAGATAATTAAAAGCCTGAGCTTCTTTATGTGGTCTTCACAGAACGAAAAGAGAGAATCCGAATTATTTCCGCAAGACTGGCGGACAAACGAGAAAGGAGGCTGTATTATGATCGTATATTCTACCCTTTGTAAAGGACAAAAACCGACAGAAGAGCAAATCCGCGAGATAGAGGAAGCCAAAAAGCATCCGATTGTATACGATGAAGACTGTCCTCCTCTTTCGGATGAAATGATTGAAAAAATCCGCCGCAAGTACGCATGGCGGAGAAATCAGAAAAAGGGAAGTTAGAAAAAACGGAGCCGTCGCGTAAGCGATGACTCCGTTTTACTCTGCACCTGAAGGGATTCGAACCCCCGACCATCAGCTTCGGAAGCTGCTACTCTATCCAGCTGAGCTACAAGTGCAAAGGCGAGTATTATTATACAATGCGAATGCGGGAAATGCAAGAGCAAATGACATTCTTCAATACACTTTTCCGACGAGCCACACGGCAACGCGTGCGGGCAGAAGGTTATAAAGCGTAAGCAGAAGCCGGTAACGGAAGCCCGCAACATAAAGCGGCGCGGGATTTCTGCGCGTTCCTGCCCGAACAATAACCGCGGCAACCTTCGAAGGAGCGATACCGTTCCGCTCGTCATGTTCCATGGAGGACACCGCTCGTTCGCAGCGCGGATACGCATCGCCTCCCGAAGTCTTGCGGCGGGCATCGGTGAAGCCTGTCCCGGAATCCCCGGGCATCACGACGCTTACCCGGATCCCGTATTCCCGTACTTCGTTTCGAAGCGCAAGAGCCATTGCCTGAAGGGCAGCCTTGCTTGCGGAATAGAAGGCCTGGTAGGGAATGGAAATCGGCGCGGCTACGGAACTGGTAAATACGACGGAGCCGCCTTTCTGCTCACGCATGTAGGGCAGTACCGCGCGGGTCACATGGAACGCCCCGAGAAAATTCACGTCCATAATGCGGCGCACGTCTTCATCACTCGCGAATTCAACCGGACCGGAGATCCCCATTCCTGCGTTATTGACAAGAAGGTCAATGCGACCCTCAATCCCGGCAATTTCCCGAATGCAGGCGAATACCGCCGCTTCGTCGGAGATGTCGACCGCCCGACCTTCTACGCCCTCCGGCGCGGTACCTCTGCGGCTCAGTCCGTAAACCTTATAACCTTTCTGTAATAACTGTATGCAGACCTCATATCCGATTCCGGAACTTGCTCCCGTAACGATGGCAACCATAACCTTCTCCTTCCCGTTTCGCATGGCGCTGGGCGACGCTTTTTACTGCCTTTATCTGTCATTTTCAAGCAGATTCGCGTGCCCCTTCACCCGTCGTTGTATCACATGGAAGCGGAAGATGTCAATATAGTTCGTTTCATTTTCCGAGCGCTGATTGTTCCGCTTTCCGGGTGTTGATTTTGTTGAATTAGAATACGATTTATGCTATAATCAAAAGGAGGAAAAATGATTTGTGTGGACGTTGATTTGATTACCCCGTGCCTTAAAGACGCCGTCACCGGCGAGATGGTTGACACGGAGGTAATCCGAATTCGGAGAAAAAGCGCTCGTCAAATAGAGGAGATGTATAACTATGAATGGACTGAAGAAGAAGTATGATTATGCTCGATACAAAGAGTCTTTGAAAACCACAAAGATTCAGAAACCGATGCGAAAAGTCAGAGTTGATTATAAGGCTCTGATTGCGTATGCAGAAGAAAAAGGAGTGGATCCGTATGACCTGACGGATGAAGAGCAGGAGCAGTTTGTGATCCCTTCATAACTTGCGGTATAGCGGGGAGTATGATATAATCGGACGTGAAGCGGGAGGAGTCCGGACATGCATGGAATTTGTTGGAAAAACAGGCGCGGCAGGGCATTGTTGCTGGTAACAATGCTTCTTTTGTGTTGTCTTCTTAGCGCCTGTGGTAAGAAAAAGAAGAAAACGGATACGGAGACAAATGCGACGCCCTCGGTGACCGCAACTCCGACGGCGATTCCTTACGGACCGAAGGAGGCCGCACTTTCCGATGAGGCGAAGACCATCTACCAGTTCGAGACACCGAAATCCGGCGACATCGTTGTTAAGATCAATGTGAAAAAGTACGGAACCATCTGTATCAAGCTGTTTCCGAACGAAGCCCCGAAGGCGGTTGAGAATTTCACGACGCTTGCCAGCCAGGGCTGTTATGAAAACGTAAAGTTTGCCCGTATTATTGCCGATTATCTGGTTCAGTCCGCTACGGCGCAGGGCTATACGTCGAGTATCTACGGCGGCGGATTTGAGGTGGAAACCTCCGACAAGCTCCGCCCGGTGAGAGGAGCCCTCTGCATGGCGGATGCTTCCGAGGACGGCACCAATACAAGCTCGTTTTATATTATCGTCACAAAGCCCAACCTTCTGAAAAGTTTGAGCGATCCGCTGGATGCGAGATATCAGATGACATTTGCCGATTATCTCGAAGAAGCGTACAACACCAAACTGAGCGAAGAGCAGCTGGACTTCTACTACACTTACGGCGGCGCGCCGTGGCTTTACGGCCATCAGACCGTATTCGGACAGGTGTACGACGGATTCGATGTTCTGGACGCGCTTTCGGAAGCCAAGGTGACTTCCAAATGCGTTCCGAACCCGGGAATCTTCATTGAAAGCGTTACGGTGGAGACAATTCCGTAGGGTTCGCAGATTCTTTCCCGGTTGTTCACAGTTTCACCATAGAACTTTGTTACATTTTTCGTAGATTAACCGGCCGCGGCGGAACAGGGCTGCGGCATTAAGGAGAAGCCGATATGGATGAGATTCGCGTGCTTGTCGTGGATGACGAAGCGAGAATGAGAAAACTGGTATGTGACTTCCTGCAGAAGCGCGGATATATGACGATTGAAGCGGAGGACGGAGAGAAGGCCGTTGAGATCTTCTTCGAGAAGAAGAACATCGACCTTGTGATTCTCGACGTCATGATGCCGAAGATGGACGGCTGGCAGGTGTGCAAGGAGATCCGCCAGTACTCCAAGGTGCCGATCATTATGCTGACGGCGAAAAGCGAAGAGCGGGATGAGCTCCTCGGATTTAAGCTCGGCGTGGACGAATATATCAGTAAACCATTCAGCCCGAAGATACTCGTGGCGAGGGTCGACGCCATTTTACGACGTACTACAACTGTAGAAGATAATTTCGAGGCAGGCGGCATCGTGATCGACAAGAAAGCGCATCAGGTAACGATTGACGGCAATCCGATCGAACTGAGCGTGAAGGAATTTGAGCTTCTCAGCTACTTTGTTACGAACCGGGGCGTTGCGCTGTCCCGTGAGAAGATACTTAACAACGTTTGGAATTACGACTATTTCGGTGACGCCCGGACAATCGACACGCATGTGAAGAAGCTCCGAAGCAAGCTCGGAGAGAAGGGCGAGTACATCAAAACCATATGGGGTATGGGATATAAATTCGATTATTGACAAACCCCGAACGGCCCTGTGCATGACGCAGGGCTTTTCGTGTTTTTATAGCACGGGGGAACGGAGTAAGAAGGAATGGAAGAACGCAGGATAAAATCACTTCGGATTAAGATGGTGGCGGCATTCGTTCTGGTAACGATCGGCATTCTGATCGGGACCTGGATGCTCACCGTTTTTGTGCTGCCGAAGGTTTATCTGAAATCGAAACTGAATGACCTGATCAGCACGTTCGACGCCGTTGAAGTCCTGCTGTCCCAGACGGACGAATTTACGGACGACACGACCCTGAGCCTGAACAGTCTGCAGAGCGGCAAGAACGTTTCCGTGCTTGTCATGGACGCGAAGAGCCCGTTCGTGCGGGATCCTCTTTACACAAATGCGACACGTAAGCTGCAGGACCGGATGATTGATCTCGAGCTGATGAAAGCGAAGATCAAGTTCGGTGACAGCCATTGGGACGCGGAGATCCTCCGCGAGACGGACCGCTACCAGGTCTACGAGATGGAGAGCGTTGACGAGAACGGCTCGATCATTCAGACGAGCCGGAGCGAAAGCGAAGAACGGAGTTCCGTGAAGCAGGAGAAGACGGAAGGCACGTACATCGATCTGTGCGGATATGTCGGCGACCGGTACTACGTGTACCTGAGCATCGACTACCAGAGCATTACCAAGTCTACAACGATTGCGTCCGATTTCCAGCTGAAGGTAGCAATCGGAATTCTGTTCGTTGCGGCAATTATCATCTTCCTGCTGTGCCGCATGGTTACGAGACCGATTGAGAAGATGTGCGTCGTAGCCGAGAAGATGTGCGACATGGATTTCGAAGCCCGCTGTCCGGAGGACCGGAGCGATGAGATCGGCGAGCTCGGAAGATCCCTGAATGTTCTGTCGGAACGCCTGCAGGAGACCATCGGAGACCTGAAGAAGGCGAACAATGAACTCGAGCACGATATCCGAAAGAAGGAAGAAATCGAGAACATGCGGAGCGATTTCATCTCGAACGTATCCCATGAGTTGAAAACCCCGATTGCCCTGATCCAGGGCTACGCGGAAGGCCTTCAGGACAACATCAATGATGACCCCGAGAGCCGGAACTACTACTGCGAGGTTATCATCGACGAGGCAGCCAAGATGAACGGCATCGTTAAGAAGCTTCTGTCGTTAAACCAGCTGGAGTACGGCGAGCAGGCGCTCGAGTATGACCGCTTTGATATCTTCGACGTACTTCGCGGGGTACTGAGGGACACCGAAATCCTGCAGAAACAGCAGGAGGTAACCGTACATTTTTACGACGACGGTCCCTGCTATGTATGGGCGGATGAGTACCGCGTCGAGGAGGTCGTGACCAATTACATAAGCAACGCGTTTCATCACGTCAGCCGCTCGAAAGAGATTGCGGTTTCCGTGAAAAAAACTGATGCAACCGTGCGCGTTTCCGTGTATAATACAGGAGAGCAGATTCCGGAGGAAGATCTCGATAAAGTCTGGATCAAATTCTACAAAGTGGACAAGGCCAGAACGCGGGAATACGGCGGTACCGGAATCGGTCTTTCGGTTGTCAAAGCCGTGATGGATGCCCACAATCAGAAGTGCGGCGTGATCAATCACGAAGGCGGCGTGGAGTTCTGGTTTGAACTCGAGGCGGCCGACGGACAGAGTGAGAAAAAACAGGAGCAATAACGATGATAGCAGTCATAGATTATGATGCCGGCAATATCCGAAGCGTAGAACATGCGCTTGCCGCTCTCGGATTTGACCATACGGTGACAAGAGATCCCGAAGTCATCCGGAAAGCCGATAAGGTAATCCTTCCGGGTGTCGGAGCCTTCGGTGATGCTATGGGCAAATTGGACACCTACGGCCTTACAGACGTGATCCGTGAGGTAGTAGCTGCGGGGAAACCGTTTCTCGGAATCTGCCTCGGGCTTCAGCTGATGTTCGATGAGAGTGAGGAAAGCCCCGGCGTCCGCGGACTGTCGGTCCTTCCGGGTAAGATTGTTAGACTTCCCGAGGGCGGCGGACGGAAGATTCCGCACATCGGCTGGAATGACCTTTCCTTCCCGAAGGAAAGCCGCCTCTTCGCGGGGATTCCGGAGCACAGCTATGTATACTTCGTGCACTCGTATTACCTGCAGGCGGACGACCCGGGTGTCGTAGCCGCAACGACCGAATACGGAGCGACGGTACATGCAGCGGTTGAGTCCGGCAACGTTTTCGCGTGCCAGTTCCATCCCGAGAAGAGCGGTGATGTGGGTATGGCAATTCTTCGAAATTTCGGCAACCTGTAAAAGGAGTCTTTTATGTTTACGAAACGTATCATTCCCTGCCTTGATGTCCACAACGGGCGCGTGGTAAAGGGAATCAATTTTGTGAATCTGCGTGACGCGGGCGATCCCGTCGAGGTCGGAAAGGCCTACGGTGTTGCCGGCGCGGACGAGCTTGTCTTTCTGGATATTACGGCATCCTCCGATGCGCGCGACATCCGTGCGGAGATGGTCCGCAAGGTGGCTGAGACGGTATTCATCCCATTTACCGTCGGAGGAGGAATCCGGAGCGTTGATGACTTCCGGATGATCCTTCGGGAAGGCGCCGACAAGGTTGCGGTGAACTCCGCCGCGATCATGGATCCCGAGCTCATAAGCCGCGCGGCCGACAAATTCGGCAGCCAGTGCGTGGTCTGCGCGATCGACGCGAAGCGCTCCGATGACGGAACGTTCCATGTATTCAAGAACGGCGGACGGATTGACATGGGGCTTGACGCGATCGAGTGGGCGAAGAAGGCGGAGCGCCTCGGCGCCGGCGAGATCCTTCTCACGAGCATGGACTGTGACGGCACGAAGGACGGCTACGACTTAGAACTGACCAGGAAGGTTGCGGACGCCGTGAAGATTCCGGTGATCGCCTCGGGCGGAGCCGGTACGAAAGAACACTTTTACGACGCTTTGACCAAGGGCGGCGCAGACGCGGCGCTTGCGGCAACGCTGTTCCACTATAAGGAACTGGAAATCTCTGAGGTAAAGGAATACCTGCGCGGACGGGGCGTAAGCGTCCGGCTGTAGACAGCAGGCCAGGCAACGGAGGAGAGCAATGGGGGCTATTGACGAGTGGCTGCCGGCAATCGGCGACGAGTTTTCGAAGGATTATTACAAGCAGCTGGCGAAGTTCGTCAACTGGGAGTATCAGCAGCATACGGTGTACCCGCCGAAGGACGAAATCTTCTCGGCATTCCGCCTGACGCCGCTTTCGAAGGTGAAGGTCGTGATACTCGGCCAGGACCCGTATCACGAGCCGAATCAGGCTCACGGACTGTGCTTCTCGGTGCGCCCGGGAACGGAGATTCCGCCGTCTTTGGTCAACATCTATAAAGAACTGCAGGACGACCTAGGGTGCTACATTCCGAACAACGGTTATCTCGTCAAATGGGCAGAGCAGGGCGTGCTTTTGCTGAATACGCTTCTTACCGTGCGTGCGCATGTCGCATTTTCCCATAAAGGCGCAGGCTGGGAGCGGTTTACGGACGCGGTCATCGAGGCGCTGAACCGCGAAAACCGTCCGATCGTTTTTCTGCTGTGGGGAAGTCCCGCGCAGCGGAAAGCGGAGATGCTTAACAATCCGAACCACCTGATCCTGAAGGCGCCGCACCCGAGTCCCTTATCCGCTTACCGCGGGTTCTTCGGCTGTAAGCATTTCAGCAAGGCAAACCGGTTTTTACAGGAACACGGGGAAACCCCGATTGACTGGCAGATCGAGAATATATAAACGGAGGCCGCAAAATGGCAGAAACCTTATCCGACATTTCCTATCAGGAACTGCATCCGACTATCTGGTACTGCAGCCGTGTCCGGGACAGCCGTCTTGCCCGGTATCATTCGCACAAGATTATTGAGATCGCTTTCGTGCTTGCCGGAACGGGGCAGTATTTCGTTGACGGCGTAACCTACGACGTTAAGCAGGGAGACCTGATCATCTGCAACCCCGGCGTAATGCATCAGAGCATCGTAACGGACCCGTCCGATCCGACGCTCGAATTCGTATGCGGTTTTTCCGATATTCATCTGATCGACATGCCGGAGAACCGGATTGTCCTTCCCGACAATTCGCCGATCCTTCCGCTGACAAGCGAAACGAAGCGTGAGATCAGCCGCTGCTGTTACGAGATTATCGAAGAGAACGGCTCTTCCGAACCGGGCCGTTATTATATGATCCAGGCGCAGATGATGCGCATGCTTGTTCTCATATTCCGCGCTTTGAAGGGACATCAGAAGACTGCTGCGGAAGGCGTAAACTTCGAGAGTTACTCGAAGGGCTACGTGGTGAAGAACATTCTGAACTTTTTAAACGAGAACTACGCGCAGCATGTGTCGCTCGACCAGATTGCGAAGAATATGTACTTAAGCCCGGTGTACATTTCGAAAATTTTCAAGGAGCAGACCGGAGATTCGCCGATCAACTATCTGATCAACGTCCGCCTCGAGAAGGCCAAGGAGATGCTTGAGGACGGGCGGGGCAACATCCGCAGTATATCCGCCATGGTCGGATATGAGGATGTGTACCATTTCAGTAAGCTTTTCAAAAAGCATTACGGCGTGTCCCCGATGAATTACCGCAAGAAAATCGAAGAGGAGGACTGACCTATGGATGAGAACACGGCTTTACTGACCCAATGGATGAAAGAGACGGACAATATCGTATTCTTCGGTGGCGCAGGCGTTTCGACCGCGAGCAACATTCCGGATTTCCGCAGTTCGAACGGCCTGTATGTACAGAAGCTGAACCGCCAGTGCTCCCCTGAGGAGATGGTGTCCCACACGTTTCTGATGCGTCACACCGAGGATTTCTTCGATTTCTACAAGAAGTACCTTGTGTATCCCGAGGCAAAGCCGAACCAGGCGCATTACGCCCTTGCGGATCTTGAGAAGATGGGCAAGCTTCGGGCAATCGTTACACAGAACATCGACGGCCTGCATCAGGCAGCCGGTTCGAAAGAGGTATACGAGATTCACGGAACCGTGCATAAGAATTACTGCGTGTCCTGCGGAAAGCAGTTCGATTCGGATTATGTCATGAAGTGCGAAGGCGTCCCCAAATGCGACTCCTGCGGCGCCATGGTCCGTCCGGATGTCGTACTCTACGAGGAGGGGCTTTCCGACTGGCTTCTGTCTAAGAGCATCCGAGCCATCGAGAAGGCGGACATGCTGATCATCGGCGGAACCTCGCTGATCGTTTATCCGGCAGCCGGCCTTGTGCATTATTTCCGCGGAAAGCATCTTGTATTGATCAATAAGAGCGTGACAAGCGCGGATTCGATGGCCGATCTGGTCATTCACGACGATATCGCGAAGGTGCTTCGTGAAGCCGTAGACGGGCTTGCCGGGGAAGCATAACGGCGGAAGGAAAGCAGCAGACATCTCGCTTAATCGTAACGGCGGAAGGAAACCGGCAGACCGGATTGTCTGCGAAGCATAAGTTCGGAAAGAAAGGAACAAAAACGTGGAGAATAATTCCGACAACGAAAAGAAAAACGGCGAAGGCGGCGGAAAGAAAGGTCTTGCCGCGCGGATTATCATTACGATAATCGTAACTATGGTATTTATCGCCGGTTACATGGCGATCAATAACTACACCGATTCGCTGAAGCATAAGGAAATCACCTACGACGAGTTTGTCAAGATGGTGGAGGACAATAACGTCAAGGAAGTCGAGATCCAGGCGGACTATGACCGGATCATCATTAAACCTGTGACCGCCCCGGACGAGATTGTGGAGTATTATTACACCGGTATCGTGGACGATGAGTCGCTGCCGCAGTTCCTTCTTGACCACAACATCAAGTTCGGACGGAAGATCGTCAACAAGAGCTCGACCTTCGTGGACTTCATCATTGCGTACATCCTTCCCTTCGCTCTGATTTATCTGGTCATGTGGCTTCTGTTCCGCATGATCAGTAAGAGCGGCGGAATCGGCGGCGTCGGCGGTGTCGGCAAGAGCCGTGCCAAGATGTATGTGGAGAATGAAACCGGTGTCACATTTAAGGATGTGGCAGGCCAGGAGGAAGCCAAGGACTCCGTTATGGAGCTTGTGGATTTCCTGCATGATCCCGCAAAGTATACGAGAATCGGAGCGAAGCTTCCGAAGGGCGCCCTTTTAGTAGGACCTCCCGGAACCGGTAAGACGCTCCTTGCGAAGGCCGTTGCCGGTGAGGCGCATGTACCGTTCTTCTCACTGTCCGGCTCGGACTTCGTCGAGATGTTCGTCGGTGTCGGCGCATCCCG
>DBWJ01000045.1:11198-31759 GCA_002308955.1 Lachnoclostridium sp. UBA1241
TGAGCAGACACTGAACCAGCTGCTTGCGGAGATGGACGGCTTCGATACATCGAAAGGTATCGTTATTCTGGCAGCAACCAACCGTCCGGAGGTACTTGACAAAGCGCTGTTAAGACCCGGCCGTTTTGATCGCCGGATAATTGTAGACAAGCCCGACCTGAAGGGCCGCCTTGCGGTTCTTAAGGTGCATGCGAAGAATGTATTGATGCATGATTCCGTGAACCTCGAGGAAATCGCCCTTGCGACAAGCGGCGCGGTAGGTTCCGATCTTGCGAACATCATTAACGAGGCCGCAATCCTTGCGGTTAAGGAAGGCCGCACCGTAGTAAAGCAGTCCGATCTGATGGAGTCGGTGGAGGTCGTATTTGCCGGCAAGGAGAAGAAGGATAGGATTCTTGGGCCGGAAGAGAAGAAGATCGTTGCATTTCACGAGGTTGGACATGCGCTTGTTGCCTGCCTTGAGAAGAATGCGGAGCCCGTACAGAAGATTACGATCGTGCCCCGTACCATGGGCGCTCTCGGCTACACGATGCAGGTTCCCGAGGAAGAGAAATACCTGAACTCGAAAGAGGACATTATGACGATGATCCGCACGTTCTGCGGAGGCCGCGCTGCCGAGGAGATCGTGTTCGGTTCGATCACGACGGGTGCCAGCAACGACATCGAGCGCGCGACGCGTCTAGCCCGCCAGATGATCACGATGTACGGCATGTCCGACGAATTCGGACTTGTGGCGCTTGAGACCGTCGAGAGCCAGTATCTGGACGGACGCTCGGTCATGAACTGCAGCGAGGAAACGGCTGCCAAGGTGGATGAGGCAATCCGTCTCGTGATGAAGGAATGCTATGAGAAGGCTAAGGCGATGCTTTCGGAGAACCGCGAGATTCTCGACCGCGCCGCACAATTCCTGATTGAGAAAGAGACCATTACCGGAAAGCAGTTTATGGAAATCTTCCGCGAGGTGAAGGGAGAGGCTGCGCCGGAAAGTGCGGAGGCTAATGCGGAGAATTCCGAAGATGCCAAGGCCGATGGGACCGCTAACCCGGAAAATGTGACCGCTGCTCCGGAAGAGGAGAAAGAAACCGCGCAAGCCGCCACGGAAGGATAATCTGTGAGAGAGTTTGATCTGAAAAAGGAATTGAAGCAGCTTCCCAATCGTCCCGGCGTGTATCTGATGCACGACGCGAACGATCAGATTATCTATGTCGGAAAAGCGAAGATTCTTAAGAACCGGGTGAAGCAGTACTTTCAGACCGGCATCCGGCGTTCCTCGAAAATTGAGCTGATGATCGGAAGGATTGCCTGGTTTGAATATATTGTCGTAGACTCCGAGCTTGAGGCGCTTGTGCTTGAGAACAATCTCATCAAGGAGCATTCGCCGAAATACAATACGATGTTAAAGGACAGCAAGACCTATCCGTACATCAAGGTGACGGTCGGGGAGGATTTTCCGCGGGTCCTTTTGACAAGAGAACAGAAGAAGGATAAGGCCAGATATTTCGGGCCTTATGCGCTTTCCGGATCAATCAGCAGCATGATTGAACTGATCCGGAAACTGTTCCGCATACGTACCTGCAACCGCTCCCTGCCGAAGGACATCGGAAAGGAGCGGCCGTGTCTGTATCACCAGATCGGGCAGTGCGACGCCCCCTGCAACGGGGAAATCAGTAAGGAAGACTACCGCGCATCAGTGGAACGGGTACTTAAGTTTCTGTCCCGTGATTACGACGATGTGCTTAAGATGTTAAAAGGGAAAATGCTCGCCGCAAGCGAGAAGCTTGAATTCGAAAAAGCTGCGGAGTACCGCGACCTGATGGCACGCGTGGAAGCGCTTCACCAGGAGCAGAAGGCGGACGATTCGGTAACCGAGGAGCGCGACGTCATCGCGTCGGCATCGGAGGGCAATAATACGGTGATTTCCGTATTCTTCGAGCGGAACGGAAGGCTTGTGGGCCGTGAGCATCACTATCTCGAGCAGGCCGAGCAGCAGGAGCCTGCCGCCTATCTCGGCGAATTTTTGAAACAGTATTATGACGGCATGCCGTATATCCCGAAGGAGATATCCATGGAAACGGAGCCGGAGGACCGGGAGCTTATTGAAGAATGGCTTACCGCAAAGCGGGGGCGAGCGGTGCATATCCGTGTTCCGAAGATCGGCGGCAAGGAGCATCTTGTCGCGCTTGCAAAGCAGAATGCGCAGATGGTGCTTAGGCAGGACCTTGAGAAGATTACCAGAGAAGAAAAACGGACCAGAGGTGCCGTAACGGAGATTGCGGAACTTCTCGGACTTACGGAGATACACCGTATGGAATCGTACGATATCAGCAACATCGGCGGTTTTCAGAGCGTCGGCTCGATGGTTGTCTTCCATGACGGAAAGCCCCGGAAGAGCGAGTACCGGAAATTCCGCATCAAGAGCGTGAACGGTCCCAACGATTATGCCTCCATGGAAGAGGTGCTGACGAGGCGGTTCCTGCACGGAATGGAAGAACGTAAGGAGCAGAAGGAGAGCAGCTTTACTCGGTATCCGGACCTTATCCTGATGGACGGCGGCCGGGGACAGGTCCATATCGCGGAAGAGGTAATCGCGAAACTCGGTCTTGACATTCCGGTTGCCGGTATGGTAAAAGATGACAGTCACCGGACACGCGGACTGTACTTTAAAGATGCTGAACTTCCGATTAACACGCGCGGCGAAGGCTTCGCCCTGCTGACGCGCATCCAGGACGAAGTGCACCGGTTCGCAATCGAATATCATAAGAGCATCCGCTCCAAGGAGCAGGTTCACTCCTCCTTAGATGATATCCCGGGAATCGGCCCGAAGCGCCGCCGCGAGCTGATGCGTCATTTTGACAGTATCGACACTTTAAGGAAGGCTGACGCAGATGAAATTGCAGCACTCCCCGGGATGAACCGGAAGGTCGCGGACGAAATCGTGAAATACTTAAAGGAACATTGATTGGAAGGAGACATATATGTACACAGTAGAATTAACAAAAATGGCGGAGAAGATGCACCTTACGAATCTGACCCCGGAAATTGACATCACGGGGCGGGTGATTTCCACTCCGGAGATTAACCGTCCGGCACTTCAGCTCGCGGGGTTTTTCAGCGATTTCGATCCGAACCGCGTTCAGCTGATTGGTAACGTGGAATATGCATACATGTACCACAACGAGATGAATTCCGAGCAACGGCACATCTGCTTCTCGAGACTTATGGGGTACGGCGTTCCGTGCATTATCTTCTGCCGGAGTCTTCCGGTCAGCGACGGAATGAAGAAGCTCGCGATTGAGAAGGGCGTTCCGGTATTCGGCTGCGCGATGGAAACAACCGCGCTTGTTGCGGAGCTGGTACGCTGGCTGCAGGTGGAGCTCGCGCCCCGCATTTCGATTCACGGCGTTCTTGTTGACGTCTTCGGTGAAGGCGTTCTAATCACCGGTGAGAGCGGAATCGGTAAGAGCGAGGCAGCGCTTGAACTCATCAAGAGAGGACACCGTCTCGTATCCGATGACGTTGTTGAGATTAAGAAGGTAAGCGACGATACGCTGGTCGGCTCGGCACCCGACGTAACCCGTCACCTGATTGAGCTTCGCGGTATCGGCATCATCGACGTCAAGACGCTGTACGGCGTACAGAGCGTTAAGGAAACCCAATCCATTAACCTGGTAATCCGTCTGGAGGAATGGGACAAGGAGAAGGATTACGACCGCTTCGGCCTTGAGGACAACTACACCGAGTTCCTCGGCAACCGCGTTGTCTGCAACGACATCCCGATTCGCCCGGGCCGTAACCTCGCCATTATCTGTGAAGCGGCGGCAATCAATTACCGTCAGAAGAAGATGGGTTATAACGCAGCCAAGGAGCTGCATAACCGTGTAATGAATAACCTTCGGAAAGGACAGCAGTCATGAATTATATATTCGGAATAGACATCGGCGGAACAACCGTTAAGTGCGGCCTCTTCGAAGAGGGCGGCAAGCTTCTCGACAAATGGGAAATCCCCACGGACCGTACCGACAACGGCGCCAATATTATCGGAGACGTTGCGAAGACGATTCTTGCGAAGGCGGAAGAAAAGAAGATCGATAAGAAGAGCATTCTCGGCATCGGCATGGGAGTACCCGGACCGGTGCTTTCGGACGGTACCGTATACCGCTGCCCGAACATCGGATGGGGTATTGTAAAGGTTAAGGAACAGATGGAAGCCCTTACCGGATGTAAGGTTTTCGCAGGCAATGACGCCAACGTTGCGGCACTCGGCGAAGCGTACTTCGGCGGTGGCAGAGGCTTTGACAGCATCCTGATGGTAACCCTCGGAACCGGTGTCGGCGGCGGGCTGATTCTCGGCGGAAAGATTGTATGCGGCTCAAACGGCGCAGCAGCCGAAATCGGACACATTATCGTGGAACCCGATGAGACCGACCTCTGCGGATGCGGCGGCCACGGACACCTGGAGCAGTATGCGTCCGCAACCGGTATCGTAAGAATGGCGAAGAAGCTGCTTCTTGACGAGACCGTGGAGTCGGCGCTTCGGAATCATATGCCGCTTACCGCAAAGGATATCTTCGATGAAGCGAAGAACGGCGATGCGGCGGCACTTGACCTGACCGACAAGCTCGGTAAGTATCTCGCGCTTGCACTTACGCATGTGGCAGCAGTCGCGGATCCGCAGGCATTTGTCATCGGAGGCGGCGTAAGCCGTGCCGGCGGCATTCTCTTAAATGCGATTGAAAGACACTATAACGACAATATCTTAAAGGCCCTTCAGGGCAAGAAATTCCTGCTTGCCGAGCTCGGCAACGACGCCGGAATCTACGGCGCGGCCAGCATGGTAAAGGCAGAGTGAACAAGGACTGATTCGTAACGAATCGTTGACGAAACAGTGACGGAATGGAGACGGATTTGGACTGGAAGGAAACCGTAAAAAATTATTACCGGCCGGAGCAGATTCTGTTCGATGAGCCGATGGCAAAGCATACGACGTTCCGTATCGGCGGACCGGCGGAATGCTATGTCATTCCCGATGATGCAGAGCAGATCCGAAAGACCATAGCGCTCGCAGGTGNNCCCCTGCCATATCATCGGAAACGGCAGCAACCTTCTCGTTTCGGATGACGGCGTTCCGGGCATCGTAATCCGCATGGAAGAGAACTCCTGGGAGAAGACCGGAACTGCGGAAGACGGACGGGACTGTTTCCGCGTATCGGCGGGCAGTCTGTTCTCGTCCTTTGCGAAAGCCCTGTGCCGCGACGGCTATACCGGCCTTGAATTCGCGACCGGAATTCCCGGAAGCATCGGAGGCGCGGTTGTGATGAACGCAGGCGCTTACGGCGGCGAAGTGAAGGACGTACTTGTTTCTGCCGATGTGCTTACAAAAAGCGGGGAAATCCTTACGGTTCCGGCTTCTGAACTCGACCTGTCCTACCGGCACAGTAACATCGACGACAAATGCTACACCGTTCTTTCGGCGGTGTTCGCGGTTAAAAAGAGCGAGGATCCGGAGGCGGTTTCGGCAAGAGTAGCGGAACTTTCCGAGAAGCGGAAAGAGAAGCAGCCTCTTGAATACCCGAGCGCGGGCAGTACATTCAAGCGCCCTGAAGGTTATTTCGCCGGCAAGCTGATTGACGACTGCGGCCTTCGCGGCTACCGAGTCGGGGACGCACAGGTATCCGAGAAGCATTGCGGCTTCGTCATCAACCGGGGAAACGCGACGGCGGAGGACGTGATGCAGCTGATCTCCGCGGTGCAGCGGAAGGTTATGGAACAGTTCGGAATTCTGTTGGAGCCGGAGGTTCGATTCCTCGGGTTTTAAGAAAGGAAAACGCATGTCATTTTCCGCGGAAGTAAGAAATGAATTAATCGGAAAGCTCCCTTCGGCGGCGCACTGCAGGAAGGCGGAGCTTTGTGGTTATTTTGTCTATAAAGGACGGATGCTTTCCGACGGCTCTTTGGAATTTGTTACCGAAAATCCGGCGATTTCGAAAAAGGTCTTTACATTTTTGAAAAAGTCATTTAATATGGGATTTGTTGCAGTGACACGTAAGGCGGAAGGGCAGCGGAGGACCGAATACGCGGTCCGGATTCCGGATGCGGACGAGACCGCGCAGCTTCTTAAAGAACTGCGGCTCGGCACGAGTATGGAACGTGAGGACGGGCTTACGATTCTATCCGAAGACATCCTGTCCCAGAGCTGTTGCAAGCGGAGTTTTCTCCGCGCGGCTTTCTGCATGGCGGGTACGATGAACGACCCGACGAAGTCCTACCACTTTGAGATTGCGGCGCCCGAGGAATCGGTGGGCCGGATCATGGCGGAGCAGATGGAGTCCTTCGGGTGTGTCCCGAAGACCACGGAGCGTCGCGGCAACCTGTGCCTTTACCTGAAGGACGGCAACAGCATTTCCGATATGCTGAATGTCATGGAGGCGCACGGACTGCTTCTTCGGTATGAGAATGAGCGTTCCATGCGGGATCTAAGGGGACATGTGAACCGCAAGGTGAACATTGAAATATCCAACCTCCGCAAGGTGGCGAAGGCAGCAGAAAAACAGATCAAAGATATAGAATTTCTCCGCGATACGGTAGGCTTGGGGAGTCTGCCGGAGGAGTTGGCCGATATGGCAAGATTGCGGATCGCACATCCGGAATCGACGCTTAGTGAATTGGGAGAGATGTGTAAGCCCCCGCTTGGAAGGTCGGGAGTGAACCATCGGCTGCAGAAACTGTGTAATATGGCAGAGCAAAGGAGACGTATTATATGATTTCAAAGAACATCACAATCAGCATCCCGAGCGGTTTGGAAGCAAGACCGGTTGCCCTTTTGGTACAGGTAGCCAGCCGTTATGATTCCAGTATTTATGTGGAGTGTGGGAACAAGAAAGTCAACGCGAAGAGCATTATGGGAATGATGAGTCTGGCGATTCCCGCCGGCACCGATATTACCGTTACGGTAGACGGTCCCGATGAGGAAGCTGCCATGAAGGGAATCGAGAATTTCCTCGCAGACCGGTAGAAGAGCTGTTCTACAGGGGTAGAACATAGTTGCCGTTGCATTTTTCGTAAGAAAGAAACACTTGAACGCCGTGGGCCTTGCCCATGGCGTTTTTTCGTAAAATGCCACGAAAAAACTGCTTTATGATTGGCCGTGTTTATGCTATAATAATTCTGTATGGGGTCTACCTTGCTGCAGACGGATTTTGAAGGAGAAAAGGAGGCTATATTATGAGTTTCACACACCTGCACGTACATACCGAATACAGCCTTCTGGACGGCTCCGGAAAGATTAAGGAGATGGTCGCAAGAGCGAAGGAACTCGGCATGACGAGCCTCGCGATTACCGACCACGGCGTTATGTACGGCGCCATTAATTTCTACAAAGCCTGCCGCGACGCGGGAATCCGGCCGATCATCGGCTGCGAGGTGTATGTGGCACCCGGCTCCCGTTTTGACCGCGAAGGCACGATTACGGATAAGCGGTACTACCACCTTGTGCTCCTAGCGGAGAATGACACGGGTTACCGCAACCTGATGAAGATTGTTTCGAAGGGCTTCACCGAGGGCTACTACTACCGGCCGCGTGTGGACCATGAACTGTTAAAGCAGTATCACGAGGGACTGATTGCGCTGTCCGCCTGTCTTGCCGGCGAGGTCGCAACGGCACTCCGCGTCGGCCTTTATGACGAGGCGAAGGAACGCGCGCTTGCATTGCAGGATATCTTCGGAAAGAACAACTTCTTCCTCGAGCTGCAGGACCACGGCATCCCGGACCAGAAGGCGGTCAATCAGGGGATTCTTAGGCTCCATAAAGAGACCGGCATTCCGATGGTTGCCACCAACGACGTGCACTACATCCTTGCGGATGACGCATCCGCGCACGACGTGCTTCTCTGCATCCAGACGCAGGCCAAGGTCAGCGACGAGAACCGTATGCGCTATGACGGCGGGCAGTATTACCTGAAGTCCGAAGAGGAGATGCGCAAGCTCTTCCCGTATGCCGAAGAGGCGCTTGACAATACCGCGAAGATCGCGGAACGCTGCAACATCGAAATTGAATTCGGCAAGTATAAACTCCCCCGGTTCGACGTGCCGGAGGGTTATACCGCCTATGAATATCTGAAAAAGCTTTGTGAGGAAGGCATCAAAGTCCGGTATCCGGATACCTGGCAGGAGCATACGGAAAGGCTTTCGTATGAGCTCGGAGTCATCCGTGACATGGGATTTGTCGATTACTTCCTGATCGTGTGGGATTTCATCCGTTACGCGAAGGAGCATGACATTCCGGTCGGTCCCGGACGGGGCAGCGGCGCGGGCAGTATCGTCGCTTATTCCCTGAAGATTACCGATATCGACCCGATCCGTTATAACCTGATCTTTGAGCGTTTCCTGAACCCGGAACGTGTCACGATGCCCGATATCGATATCGACTTCTGCTACGAGAGACGGCAGGAGGTCATCGACTACGTGAACCGGAAGTACGGACATGAGCAGGTTGTGCAGATCGTTACCTTCGGAACCATGGGAGCGAAGAGCGTGCTCCGTGACGTGGCGCGTGCCATGGATATGCCGTATGCCCGCGCGGATGCAGTCGCGAAGATGATTCCGAATGAGCTGGATATGACCATCGACAAGGCGCTCACGATTAACCGCGAGATGGCGGATCTTGTGGCAAGCGACCCGGAGATCGAAGAGCTGGTGAACATTTCGAGGAAACTTGAAGGCTTGCCGCGCCATACATCCATGCACGCGGCGGGCGTTGTAATCTCCAATGCCCCCGTGGACGAATATGTGCCGCTTTCCTGTAACGCCGACGGCGTTGTCACGACGCAGTACACGATGACGACCATCGAGGAGCTCGGCCTTTTGAAGATGGACTTTTTAGGGCTCCGTACCCTGACGGTAATCAAGGATGCGGAGGACCTTGTAAGAAGGCATACGCCGGAGTTTCGGATGGCGGATATTCCGTACGACGACCCCGGTGTTTACGAACTGATTTCCTCCGGAAAGACGGACGGTATCTTCCAGCTTGAAAGCGGCGGTATGAAGAGCTTCATGAAGGAACTGAAGCCGAAGAATCTCGAGGAAGTCATCGCCGGAATCAGCCTGTACCGGCCCGGCCCGATGGATTTCATTCCGCAGTATATCGCCGGAAAGGAACACCCCGAGGCAGTGACCTATGACTGTCCGCAGCTCGAGCCGATCTTAGAGCCGACGTACGGCTGTATCGTATACCAGGAGCAGGTTATGCAGATCGTCCGTGACCTTGCGGGATACAGTATGGGACGAAGCGACCTGGTGCGCCGTGCCATGAGTAAGAAGAAGGCCGAGGTTATGGCGAAGGAGCGCATCTACTTCATCGAAGGCAATGCGGATGCAGGCGTTCCGGGCTGTAAGGCCAACGGCATCTCCGAAGCGGTTGCGAACCGTATCTTCGATAGGATGACGGATTTCGCGAAGTACGCCTTCAACAAATCCCACGCGGCCTGCTACGCGGTTGTGGCATACCAGACCGCCTACCTGAAGAAGTATTATCCCGTGGAGTTTATGGCAGCGCTGATGACGTCGGTGCTGCATGACTCCGGCAAATTAGCCGGCTATATCCTGAATCTGAAACCGCTCGGCGTTAGTATGCTTCCGCCGGACATCAATCAGGGTGAGAGTGCCTTCGGCGTGACGAAGACGGAGGACGGCCGCTCGGCGATTCTTTACGCACTTTCCGCGATCAAGGGACTCGGCAAGCCGATCATCGATGCCCTTGTGGAGGAGCGGCAGGCCAACGGACCGTTCACGAACCTGAAGGATTTCATCAAGCGGATGACGCCGAGGGGCGTGAATAAGCGGGCCATTGAAAACTTCATCAAGGCAGGAGCCCTTGACAGTCTTCCCGGCACAAGAAAGCAGAAGATGCAGGTGTATAACAGCATCATGGAGGGTGAGGCGTTCGAGTCGAAGAAGAACGTGGAAGGACAGTTCTCGCTGTTCGATCTGATGGAGCCCGAGAAGCGCCCCGAAGAGATCACGTTCCCGAACTGCGGCGAATTCCGTCCGGAAGAGCGGCTTGCTTTCGAGAAGGAAGTTCTCGGAGTTTATGTCAGCGGTCATCCGATGCAGGAGTACCTGCCGTTATTACAGAAGTTCAGCACCTGCAAGACTTCCGATTTCGAACTCGATGAGGAGACCGGGCAGCCTGCCGTTATCGACGGTTCTCTCGTTATCCTCGGCGGCATGATCGCGGCGAAGCAGGTAAAGACAACAAGAAACAACGCGATGATGGCAATCCTCACATTTGAGGATATGGTCGGAACCGTTGAAGTGCTCGTATTCCCGAAGGATTTTGAAAAGCTTAGGCAGCAGTTAAATGTTGACGAGAAGATGTTTATCCGCGGACGGGTTTCCGTCGAGGAGGACAAGCCTGCGAAGATCCTTCTGCAGGATGTGAAGGCCTTCACCGATATCCCTGCGGACATCTATATCCGGTACGAATCCACACAGGAATTCGAAGCGGACAAGGAACGGCTTACGGGCATCCTTTCGGAAAGCGACGGAACGTCCAGAGTGGTTGCTTATATCAAGCCGGAGAAGCGCATGTACAACATGCCGTTAAATCTGACGGTTTCCACCGATAAAGAGTTTCTTGACCGTCTCAAGTCGGTTTACGGCGAAGAGAACGTGGCACTGAAATACAAGGAATTATCATTTTCGAGGTAAGAACTATGGCATTTTTAAAGGGTAAGACAGCGGACATTAAACAGATTGCGGTACTTACGAGCGGAGGCGACGCGCCGGGAATGAACGCGGCAATCCGAGGCGTTGTCCGTACGGCGGTTGTGAACGGTCTTAAGGTTAAGGGAATCCGTCGCGGTTACACCGGGCTTTTGGAGGAAGACTTCCTCGATATGGACGCCAGAAGCACTTCGGACATTATCCAGCACGGCGGTACGATTCTTTACACCGCGCGGTGCGCAGAGATGATGACGGAGGAGGGCGTGAAGAAGGCAGCCGAGATTATCCGTAAGAACAACATCGACGGATTAGTGGTCATCGGCGGAGACGGTTCCTACCGCGGCGCAAGAGAGCTTGCAAGACACGGCGTCAACGTTGTGGGCGTTCCCGGGACCATCGATCTCGACATCGCCTGCACCGATTATTCCATCGGATTTGATACCGCTTTGAACACCGCCATGGAGTGTATTGACCGCGTGCGCGACACATCCGCTTCCCATGAGCGCTGCAGCATCATCGAGGTTATGGGGCGGAAAGCAGGACACATTGCCCTGTGGTGCGGTATCGCAAACGGCGCCGAGGAAATTCTCGTTCCGGAGCGCTACGACTACGAGGAGCAGGCAATCATTGACCGTATCGCGAGAAGAAAGAAGCTCGGCAAGAAGCTGCACATCATCATTAACGCGGAAGGTATCGGCGATTCGAACGGTATGGCGAAACGTATCGAGGAAGCGACCGGTCTTGAGACAAGAGCAACGATCATCGGTTACATCCAGCGGGGCGGAAGCCCGACCTGCCGTGACCGTGTATTCGCCTCGGTTATGGGTTCGAAGGCAGTGGACATTCTGGTAAGCGGCGGAGAGAACCGCGTTGTCTGCTACCGGAACGGACAGTTTACCGATATGGATATTTTCGAGGCACTGGAAATGCAGAAGGATCTGGATAATTCCCTCTGGGAGATTTCGAGAAAGCTCTGCCGTTAAAGGAGACATCCGAAGATGTATCATCCGAAGAATTTCAAACAGAACCGGAACGTTCAGATTCCCGCAGGTCTCTTGAACGGACAGTCCGTAGGAAACCTGGCGCCGATGAAGTACGGCGGCACGACAGTGGACGACGCAGGCTGCGGTCCGCTTGCCGTTTACAACGCCATGCAGTATCTCGGAAAGCCGATCACGCTTGCGGAGGTCCTGCGGGAACTGGAGATTTATGCGGCGCCGATCGGAGGGCGCTTCGGTACGTCCGGAATTCTGATGACGATTTTCTTTCTGCGGCATCATATAAAGTTTCGTTACGTAAGACGCATAAAGAAGATTGACCAAAGCCGTGCCGGTGTGTTATTGTACTGGACAAAGCGTCCGGTTTTCTCGGGCGGCCATTTCATTTTCTACAAGAAGGAAGAGGACGGAAGAATCGCGGTTTACAACCGCTACAGCAACAGCGGCGAGATTCATTATTACCGTTCCATCGGGGATACGATTCCGCAGAAGCGGATCTGTATGGGGTTTGCACTAAAATAACATTTCGGGGAAAGAACAGGAGAGCAATGAGCAAGAAACAAAATGACGCCAAAACCACTGAAACACAGGACAGCAAGAAGCGCAATTCATCCTTCTATCACATTTACCGGATTGCGTTGATCGGAATCCTTTCCGCTGCGGCATTCGGACTGATGAAATTAGAGTTCCCGATGCTTTTTATTGCGCCGGAATTTTATAAGATGGACTTCAGCGAACTGCCGGTCATCATCGGCACATTTGCCCTCGGTCCGATTTCCGGAGTGATCATCGAACTCATAAAGAACCTGCTGAACGTCCTTCTCGACGGAACCAACACCGCATTTGTCGGCGAATTCGCAAACTTCACGATGGGGGTTTGCTACATCCTTCCTGCAGGCATCCTTTATTACTACCGTAAGACCAAGAAAACTGCGGTTATCGGCCTTACAATTTCAACAGTCTGTAGTGTAGTGGTCGGATGCCTGCTGAATGCGTTCGTTTTGTTGCCGATGTACGCGCATTTGATGACAGATCAGTTTCAAAAGCTCCATTCGACTATGACTCCCGCTGATACATTGCAGATGATAATCGACATGGGAACGAAGGTACATCCGGTTATCAAGGACTTGCAGACCTTTGTGTTTTTCGCGGTTGCCCCGTTCAACCTGATTAAATATGGCGCGCTTTCCATAATTACGATTCTCATTTATAAGCGAATCAGCCGTGTTTTGAAAAATCCCATGGAGAGAGCGTAATGGAGGAACATGCAATCGATAATCGGGAAGAGTTCCTGCATGAGGAAGGCGAGGTCCATCTTGTCGGACCGATGCGCTTTCGGGACCTTTTTGCCTTCCGGCTGAAGTACTCATACTTCGGCCTTAACGGGCTTGCGTACTGGATTCTGACCGTGCTCGTACTTGTCTGCCTGATCGGGTACTGGAATTCCTATGACGTGAAGACGAGGGTGCTTCTTTTTGTCATTCTCGGAATCATGCTGATCTACATTCCCGGCAGCACGGCGCTTCGGACGCTTCAGTACACGACGCAGATGAAGGCAAATGGGATCGTTATGGAGTACTTTATCAACAGTAACGGAATCCAGATTATCCAAAAGATTGAGAATCCCCTTCTTCCGGCCGATGCTTCGGACGGTCAGGCTCCCGTGGAGCAGTCGGAGATTATCCCCTGGGAAATGGTCCGTAAGACGAAGGAAACCCGCAAGCGGTTTTTCCTTTACGTGATGCGGAACTCGGCATTTGTCTTCGCTAAGGACCTGCTCGGCGAGCAGACCGACGCGCTTCGGAAGTTCATCGAGGACGGACAGAAGCAAAAGGCCGCGGAGGTGTAGCATGAATTTTGAAACATTTTCGGCGGAAGAAACCTTCAAGCTCGGCGAGATGACCGGCGGGAAGCTGAAGCCCGGCACGGTTGTGTGCCTTGACGGCGACCTCGGCGTCGGAAAGACCGTATTCGTTAAGGGCGTTGCGAAGGGACTCGGCATTAAGGAGCCGGTCGTGAGCCCGACCTTTACGATTCTTCAGGAATACCGCGAGGGGCGGATTCCGCTGTATCATTTTGACGTGTACCGGATTGAGGATCCGGAGGAAATGTACGAAATCGGATTTGACGATTATCTGTACGGCGACGGCGTCTGCCTGATCGAATGGGCGAAACGCGTCACGGAGCTGCTTCCCGAGAACGTTCTTCGGATTACGATCGCGAAGGACCCGGAGAAGGGACTTTCCTACCGGAAGATTACGATGGAATAGAGGATACTATGAAGATTCTTGCAATCGACAGTTCGGGACTTGTGGCTTCGGTCGCAATTGTGACGGAGGACACGGTACTCGGGTCGTATTCGGTAAACTTTAAAAAGACACATTCCCAGACGCTTCTTCCCATGGTGGAGGAGGTCATGAAGATGACCGAGACCGAAGCGGAAGACCTTGACGCGGTTGCGGTAACGAACGGACCGGGCTCCTATACGGGACTACGCATCGGTTCTTCAACCGCCAAAGGGCTTGCCATGGTCTGGAATAAGCCGGTCATCCCGGTGCCTACCGTGGACGCGCTGGCCGCCAATCTTGCCGGCCGGACCGGCATCATCTGCCCGATCATGGATGCGAGAAGGGGACAGGTTTATACGGGAATCTACCGCTACGAAGGCAATCAGCTTGTTGCCGTGAAGCCGCAGGTCTGCATGCTGCTTTCGGATGTGATCGCGGAGATTAACGCGATGGGGGAGGTCGTCACATTTCTCGGAGACGGCGTGCCGGTACATAAGGATACGATTGCTGAGCTGGTGAAGGTACCTTTCACATGGGCCCCGATGCATCTGGCCGTGCAGAACGCGGCGGCGCTCGGATGGCTTGCGTGCGGATATTTCCGCGAAGGAAAGACGGTGACCGCAGCCGAGCTTGTGCCCGACTACCTGAGACAGTCCCAGGCCGAGCGGGAACGGGAGGAGAGACTTGAAAATCATACCACTGAGTGAGGAATGGATTCCGAAGGTTGCCGAGCTTGAAAGGAACACTTTCAGCCAGCCATGGAGCGAGCAGTCGCTTCGTGACGTCTTTAAGAATCCGCTCTTTGCCTTTCATCTTGCCGTCGAGGACGATACGCTTCTCGGTTACGGCGGTGCGTATTATGCCGGCGATGAGGCAAATGTGACGAATATCGCCGTAGCGAAGGAATCCCGCGGAAAGGGCGTCGGAACGGCGCTTGTAAAGGCGGTCCTTGAGGAAGCCGAAAGGCGCGGGGCGCAGCGGGCCTTTTTAGAGGTCCGTGTCGGAAACGCACCCGCGATTCATGTTTACGAGAAATGCGGATTCATCCGGAAGGGTGTCCGCAAGAACTTTTACACGGAGCCTTCGGAAGACGGTTACGTGTATGCAATCCGGATCGGAGAGCAGGAGTAGTACGGAGGTTGTTATGTTAGATGTCTGTTTGCTTGGAACCGGTGGAATGATGCCTTTGCCGGGGCGTTTTCTGACGTCCTGCCTGACGCGTTTCAACGGAAGCAGTCTGTTGATCGACTGCGGAGAGGGTACGCAGGTGGCGCTTCGAAAGAAGGGTCTGAGCTGTCATGACATCGATGTAATCGCCTTCACCCACTACCACGGCGACCATATCAGCGGCCTGCCGGGGCTGCTTCTTTCCATCGGAAATTCGGAACGGACGGAGCCGGTAACGCTTGTCGGACCGCCCGGACTTGAAACGGTTGTGAACGCGCTTCGGATTATCGCGCCGGAGCTGCCGTTTCCGCTTGAATATATCGAACTGACCACCCCGAAACAGCAGATTGAGCTGCACGGATACCGTCTGGAAGCGTTCAAGGCGCGCCATAATGTCACCTGCTACGGCTATTCTCAGGTGATAAGCCGTGCCGGCAAATTCGACCCCGCAAAGGCCAAGAAGAACGATGTCCCGATGTGCTGCTGGAGCAGACTGCAGAAGGGGCAGACCGTCGAGTATGAGGGAAAGACCTATACGCAGGACATGATCCTGGGACCTGCCAGGAAAGGTCTGAAGCTTACCTATTGCACCGACTCCCGGCCCACCAAGCTTGTGACCGAGAGCGCCGGCGATTCGGATCTTTTTATATGTGAGGGAATGTACGGCGAGAAAGGCTCGGAAGCCAAGGCGAAGGAGCACAGCCACATGACCTTCATGGAAGCCGCGAAGATCGCGAAGGAAGCGGCGGTTAAGGAGCTCTGGCTGACGCATTACAGCCCGGCGCTTGTGCGGCCGGAGGATTTTGAGGAGAATGCCCGTGAGATTTTCCCCAATTCCCATGTATGCCGCGACGGAAAGTTCGTTACACTGGATTTTGAAAAAGAGGAGTAACCGCAGAAGCGGATGGATTATGAAGGGTACTGTAATTCTTGCAATTGAGTCTTCATGTGACGAGACCGCGGCAGCCGTTGTGCGAAACGGCCGCGAGGTGCTCTCCAACGTGATTTCGTCACAGATTGCGCTGCACACGCTGTACGGCGGAGTCGTTCCGGAGATTGCTTCGAGAAAGCATATCGAGAAGATCGTTCCGGTCGTGACGGAAGCGCTTAATAACGCGAAGATGACCATTGACGACGTCGACGCGGTGGCGGTCACCTACGGACCGGGGCTTGTCGGATGCCTTTTAGTAGGCGTCGGAACGGCCAAAGCCATGGCATTTGCCGCGAAGAAACCGCTCATCGGCGTGCATCATATTGAGGGACATGTGGCAGCCAATTACATCTGCCATCCCGACCTCGAGCCGCCGTTTCTCTGCCTGATCGTATCGGGCGGACATACGCACATCGCGGTTGTGGAGGACTACCGGACGTACCGGATCATCGGGCGGACGCATGATGATGCCGCAGGCGAGGCGTTCGACAAGATCGCGCGGGCCATCGGGCTCGGATATCCCGGCGGGCCGAAATTGGATAAACTTGCGAAGGAGGGCAATCCCGATGCGATTGCGTTCCCGCGGGCGCACATTGAAGACTGTCCGTACGATTTCAGCTTCAGCGGCGTGAAGTCGGCGGTGTTAAACTACCTGAACATTGAAAAGATGAAAGCAAGGGACTGCGCCGCCAAGGGCGAGACTTATGTGCGGCACGGCGTGCCGACGGGCGGCGACGCGGAAGGTACTGAGTTCTGTCCGGACGTATTCTCAGACGGACTTACGAAGGCGGACCTTGCGGCATCGTTTCAGGAAGCGATTGTCGACGTTTTGGTTACGCGGACGGTTGCCGCGGCCGACGCGCTCGGCATGGACAGGATTGCAATCGCCGGAGGCGTTGCCTGCAACAGCGCGCTTCGTGCAAAGATGCTTACGGTCGGTGAAGCAGCCGGCAAGAAGGTGTACTATCCGGATCCGATCTTCTGCACCGACAATGCGGCGATGATCGGTTCGGCGGCATATTATGAGTACCTGGCGGGGCATATCGCGGACCTTACACTGAATGCCGTTCCGAATTTGAAACTCGGCGAGCAGGCATAAAGTTTTTATTGACAGAATTTCCGTGTGGTGTTAATATGATTAGCGTCGCTGATGCGTTCGGTATCGGTGCAAGGAGCATGAGATCGTTCAGGAACTGTCTTGGAGAGGTATCGAAGTGGCTATAACGAGGCGGTCTTGAAAACCGTTTGTCCGCAAGGACACATGGGTTCGAATCCCATCCTCTCCGCCACCCTTCGGGGCATTTTTATTTTTTATATTTTTATTACTTTACCTTTTGGAGGATTACTCAAGTGGTGAAGAGGCTCCCCTGCTAAGGGAGTAGGTCGGGNNTGGGTTCGAATCCCATCCTCTCCGTACCGGTCACAAGGAGGGACCCGCGTAGCGGGAGAAACCTTATGACTGTTTCAATTTTATATTCATTCATGAGTCAGACTATTTGGAGAAGTACCCAAGAGGCTGAANNGACACCCCTGGAAAGGGTGCAGGTCGTTAATAGCGGCGCGAGGGTTCAAATCCCTCCTTCTCCGTCGAGACGGCACGGTAATTATTTCGATTGCCGTGCCGTCTTTTCTTGTTTCTGTCATAAGGTGCCGAGCAGGCTTCGAAGCGGCTGGCGGATTCCTTATGACCTACGCGTTTAAGAGGATATTTATGAAGCGAATCAGACTTGCATTGCTGCTCGGCGCAATCCTGCTCCTTACGGCGTGCGGAAGAAAGCAAATTGATAAGCAGACCGAAGGAACCGTAACGGCAACTCCGAATGCGTCCGGACCGACCGGTCAGGCCGTAACCGAGCCTGCGACCGTAACCCCGGAAGAGAAGAAGGTTTATGACCTGTACGTCAGCGAAGTCATGGCCGACAATTACCGGCTGTACCTCGGAAACGAGTACGACTGGATCGAAATCGGAAGCCGCGAGACGGAAGAGGTTTCCCTTGCAGGCTATTACCTGACGGACAATTCCTCCGAAGAGGCAGTGATTTCCTTAGAAGACTATACCGTCCCTGCGGGCGGTTATATCGTGATTTCCCTTGCGGCGGACGCGCCGTTTCATTTAAGCGGCGACGGCGAAACGGTTTCCCTCCTGCACGGCGACGAAGTCATCAGCAAACTCACCTATACGGCGGAAATCGGAACGAAGTCAGCATCGGCGGAGGGCGTGCTTCCTTACGCGACGCCCGGATACCCGAATACGGATGAGGGCTGCGAAGCATATCTGGCAAACCGCGTGACGCCCGAGATCGTTCTTTCGGAAATTGTTTCCGCAAGCGACACAACCTATGACTATGCGGAGCTGCAGAACTGTACGGACCATGAAGTCAGCCTCGCCGGCTACTGCCTGTCCGATAAGAAAACCGAACTGACCCGCTATGCGCTTCCCGACGTAACCGTCGAAGCGGGCGGATACTATGTGATCTATTGCTCCGGCCTTACGGAGCCCGGCTACGCGCCGTTCAAGATTGGCGGGAACGGCGAGACGGTTTACCTCTCAAAAGACGGAAAGCTTGTGGATGTCATCCGCGTCCCCGGCGACCTCGAAAAGAACAAGAGCTACGGCCGGAATGGCGACGAACTTGTATATATGGAAGTCATGACTCCTTCTGCGGCAAATGCCACGGGCTTCGTCTCCCGTGTAACGGTACCGGTTCCGGATGTTACTCCGGGACTCTATGAGAAGGCGATAACCGTAGCATTTTCCGGAACAGGAACGATATATTACACGCTGGACGGCAGCCGGCCGACGGAGAACTCCGAGGTTTACACGGAGCCGATCACTCTTGATAAGGTAACGACCATTCGGACATTCTCCGTAGACGAAGGCCGCGCAAGCGATATTGTCGCATACACGTATCTGGTCGGCATTTCACACACGCTTCCCGTGATTTACGTGAGCCTTCCGCAGGACAGCCTGAACAGTGTTAAGAATAACATTTACTCGACGATTGAGAAAGAATGCGTGTTTTCCTTATATAAAGACGGAGAGATGTGCTTCTCCGTTCCCTGCGGTTTCCGCCTTCACGGAAGCGAGAGCCGCCTCGGGGCCAAGCAGAACTTCCAGTTAAGGTTCCGCTCGGAATACGGTCTCGGAAAGCTCAGGTATCCTCTGTTCGACGACATCGACGTCACGCAGTTCAATTCGCTTCTTCTAAAGAGCGGAAGCGAAGACTACCCGATGGCAATGATGCGTGACGAACTGTGCACGGGACTCACGCGGGACGGAAGAACACACCTGTATACGCTTGCCATGAAGCCGTGCGTTCTGTATCTCGGCGACCGTTACTGGGGCATTTACTACCTGCGCGAGCGGTTCAGTGACGACTATGTGGCGGACCATTTTTCGGTATCCGAGGGCTCCGTCGATCTGATGTTTTCTTACGCGGGCGTGCAGAGCGGAAGCTCGACGGACTGGTTCAACCTGCTTGCGTACTGCCGGAACCACGACCTGTCCGTGGACGAGTATTATCAGTATGTAATTGACCGGATTGACCCCATAAGCCTGATGGACTGGTACATATGCCGCTCTTACATGGGCGACAAGGACATCGGAAACATTCGCTGGTTCCGTTCTTCGGAATACGACAACAAATGGCGATGGATGTATTTCGACCTCGACTGGTCCTTCTGGTACACCGATGACAACCCGGTGAGCTGGCTGATCAAGAACAATGATTATCACGTTTTGATATATAATCTTCTGAAGAATCCGGAGTTTAAGGATGCGTTCCTCAGGCGGTACGCCGAACTGATCGATTCGTTTTTGAACGGGGATGTCATTACGGCCGAGATTGACCGCTTCGTCTCATTTCTCGAACCGGAGATTGAGAAAGACCGCGAACGCTGGGGCTACACGGTGAGCGGCTGGAAAAGCTCCGTACAGAAACTGTATGATTATGTGAAGGACGGGGCGCGCACGAAGAATGTCCTTCGGGACATCAAGAACTATTTCAACCTTTCCGATACGCAGATGCAGGAATACTTCGGAGCGTATTGGAAGTAGCACAAACAAAGGAAGGGAGAACGGAAAATGGAAGAGCAGATCATTACGATTACGGTTAAAACGAGCGGCGACGTCTGCGTGATGAGCGACGAGGAAATCCGCGAGTGGTACGAGAAGAGCATCGCGGGCCTTTTCAACCCCGCTTACGGCACGCCGGAAATCGACGTTCAGGTAAAGAGAATCATTAAAAACTGAGGCAAATGCGACACCTTTTTGACGGTTTGTGCAAATGTACAAAACAGCCTCTTGAATCGGACGGAAAAATGGTCAATTTTTCGTCCGATTTTTTTGAAAAAATCTGTTGACAAAACAGAGCATTTGAGTTAGTATGTAAAAGCTGTCGCGTGAGACATTTTGTTTTTCAGACAGCTCAGTACCTTGAAAACTGAATAGTGAAACAA
>DBWJ01000029.1:0-2388 GCA_002308955.1 Lachnoclostridium sp. UBA1241
CCGTCCGACGTCGTTCTCGAGTGCGCCTGCGGGACCGGCGCCATCAGCGTGGCGATTGCGCCGAAATGCAAAAGGCTCGTCGCGACCGATTTCGCACCGGGAATGCTACGGCGTGCCGCCCGCAAATGCCGAAAGTTTTCGAATGTCGTCTTCCGAAAAGCGGATATCACCAATCTGAATTGCAGGGACGCCCGGGCCGACGCAGTCGTAGCCGGCAATGTCATCCACCTGCTCGACGATCCGGGCCAGGCGATGGCCGAGCTTATGCGTGTGGTGAAGCCCGGCGGAAAGGTCATCATTCCCACATACATCAACATGTCGAAGCCGTCCGGAGGCATCGCCGTCCGGTTTATTGAGCTTCTCGGGGCCAATTTCAAACGGCAGTTCGACCTCGAGTCGTACAAGAAGTTCTTTGAAGATATGGGGTATACGGATGTTACTTACACTGTTGTCGACGGGAGGATGCCGTGCGCGATAGCGGTGATTGAAAAAGAGTAAAGGTGTTTGTTTTTGGAGTGGGTTGGTTTTTTGTGTGTGAGGTTTTTGTGTGTAAAACTATATTAATGTGTTAGGGAGGGAAGATTTTATGGAATGGTTCTTTTTTGTTTTTATCCCGGTTCTTGTGGCGCTGTTCAGCGATGATGACAAGAAGACCGTGAAACACAGCCGCGCTATGAAGCGCGGGAAGGTTGCGAAGCTGGAGCGTAGTGAGGGCGAGGCTGTGAAGAGCGCCGGCACCTCAAGTGGCCAGAAGGTCGTTAAGGTTGTGCTGTCGGAGGACAAGGATGCTGATATTATCGAGTTCCTGAAGCACTGCGAAAACAAAGGGGAGTTCTTCCGATTTGCCGCGAGGGAGTTTATTGAGAGGGAAGAGGAGTAGGAAGGTTAGGCTGGGAAAGTTTTATTCAAAGGGCAATCTGTATCCAAGCTGGGATGCACAAAATATGAATTCTGTCCGGCTGGCTGATAGTTATCTCGGAAAATATAATACGGGATAATGGAAAATAGTGAAAAAATAGTGAAAATCTAATGGAATTTTCAAGGATGTTCTGGCGGCTGTTGCCACTCCGATTTACGTATTTTTTGATGTTTTGTTATCCTATAGTTCTCATCCAATGCCGGAATGTCGACCGGAAGTTGTCCGGTTACCTCTGCATCTCCAAAGCAGGAGACGATGGCAGCAGCCAGGTTGGGCGAATAGGCGCTGCCTTCGCCGCTTTTGGGAGGGATCGTCCGCATTACGCTCGAGCAGTAGGTCAGCAGTATCGCGTCCGCTTCCGTAAAGCGGGCCGCATCGTAGGGCAGCTGCGAAGAGATCACGATTACCTGCTTTCCGTCCATATGCCGGGCCCTGATGATATCATCGAACACAGCGGTTGAAAAACCATCCCCCGTGTTCGGGTCCAGGCAGGCTTCACCGTAAACCCGGTTCACCAGAATCACGTGCGCAGCCTTCCTTGCTGCCCTCAGACATTCGTCTCTATTATTCGCAGTATTGACCATTACGGTAATCTTATCGTCGCCCAGCATCTGCTTTGCAAGCTCACCATAGCCCACGCGGCTCGCACAGCTGTCAGCGAACAGGATTAAGGTTTCGTCTCCCTCATTCCTTCTCAGAGGAAAGGCCTGATTGTCATTTTTCACCAGCGTAAGCGCCTTCACTGCAATGTCCCACGCCTCATCCCTGTGTGCCCGGCAGCCGACGGTTTCCACTGCTTTATCGATCTTCTCCTGAGTCACGCTGAAATCTTTCTCCTCAAGAAGGCCGTATTTCTCCTTTAACGTCAATATGCGACGGACGGATTCATCGATGCGGGCTTCGTCTATCTTCCCCTCCTTAACAAGCCTGACCGCCAGATCGAAGGTTTTCTCCAACCGGTCAAGGTCAGTCGAATCATAAACCATGGGAAGCATCAGCATGTCCGCGCCCGCGCTGATGGTTTTGCAAAGCACGTCCTCAAAGGCAAAATTGTCCGCAATCGAAGCCATCTCCAGAGAATCCGTTACCACCACGCCCTCAAATCCCATGTCGCCCCGGAGAATGTCGGTAAGAATCACGTGGCTCATGGTCGCCGGAAGGTAAACCTCATTCCCCGTCGAAACGGAAACATAAGTCTCCTTTTCAATCTCCGGGAACTGGATGTGCGCGGTCATGATCATGTCGGCGCCGCCGGCGATGGCTGTCTCGTATGGAATCAGCTCAAATGCCTTAAGTTCCTCGTAGGTCTTATTGATGCAGGGGAATCCCGTGTGGCTGTCCGTGCCCGTGTCGCCGTGCCCCGGAAAATGCTTCAGCGTTGCAATCGTTCCCGTACTCTTCAAGCCCCTAAGGTATGCTTCGCCGAATTCCGAAACGATTTCCGGCGAATCCGAGAAGGAACGCACGCC
>DBWJ01000029.1:2524-18711 GCA_002308955.1 Lachnoclostridium sp. UBA1241
GTAGCCGCCAGCGCCATGTTTCCCACGCCCGTGGTTGCGAAATTGATTCTTGTTATGCTGCCGCCCTCCTGATCGATTGCGACGAAATAAGGGATTCCTCCGCCCTGCTGATTGGCAGCCTGCAGGTCCATGACCAGGCGGAGCGTCTGCTCCGCATCCTTAATATTCTCGGAGAATAAGATGGTTCCGCCGAAATGATACTCCCGGATGAATTCCCTGAGCGCATCATTGAGCTCCGTAACGTTAACCCGCGCAGACTCTGCAGCAATCTCCCGGCTCTCCACGGTACTTCCCGCTTCCGCCGCTGTCCCGCTCAGATCCTGCCAGACCCGAAAGGACACGACCATCATCTGGCCGACCTTCTCCTCAAGGGTCATGTGACTTAACAATTCCGTTATGACGTCCTCCTGCTCTTTCTCCGTCGGAGCAATCTCCCCCGTAATAGTTGGCCCCGCAACGGTCGGCGTCGCGATGGTTGGCGTCGTAACGCTTGGCATCGCAACGCTTTCCGTAACGCTGCTTTCCGTTGGGGTGGCACCGGACTCGCCTTGCCTCGCGCCGTCTCCCTTCCCCCGGCACCCCGCCAAGGTCGTGAGCACCAATACAATGCAAAGCATTCCTGCCGCAAATGATACGGAACCCTTCTTTTTCATGATTCTTTCAAGCATTACATCAGCCTGCGGAACATCGCCTTATAGTCATCAATGCTTGCCTCACGGGGATTGCCGGGAGTGCAGGCGTCGGCTGCGGCGGACTGTGCAAGGAAGTCAAGGTCTTCTTCCTTCAGCTTCTCGAGCCTGGTCGGGATGCCGACGTCCACGGAGAGCCGGCGGACGGCGTCGATGGCGGCTTTGCGGTAAGCAGGTTGGTCCATGCCGGTGGTGTCAACGCCCAGGGCTTCGGCAACGGCTTTGAATTTGTCGCCGGTGCAGTCCTGATTAAATTCCATTACGAGGGGCAGCATCATGGCGCAGGCAACGCCGTGCGGTGTGTCGTAAAGAGCACCCAGAGTGTGCGCCATGGAGTGTGCGATTCCGAGGCCGACATTGGAGTAGGCCATAGCGGTTACGTACTGCGCAAGCGCCATGCCTTCAAGCCCGTCGGGATCGCCGGCAACCGCCTTACGAAGGTTCTTACCGATGAGCCGGATGGCTTCGAGATCCAGGCAGTCGGACAGCTCCCAGGCACCTTTGGTGGTGTAGCCCTCAATTGCGTGGGTCAGAGCGTCCATGCCGGTGGAAGCAGCGAGGCTCTTCGGCATGGTGGTCATCATATCGGGATCGACCACTGCCACATCGGGGATGTCGTTCGGGTCAACGCAGACGAATTTGCGGGTTTTCTGCACGTCAGTGATAACATAGTTAATGGTGGATTCCGCGCCGGTACCGCCGGTGGTTGGCACGGCGATGGTGAACACGGTTCTGTGCTTCGTGGGAGCCACGCCCTCGAGCGAGCGCACATCGGCAAATTCGGGGTTATTTACGATAATGCCGATGGCTTTGCCGGTATCCATGGAGGAACCGCCGCCGATGGAAATCATGAAGTCGGCACCGCTCTTTTTGTAGGCTTCCACACCGGCCTGCACATTCTCAATGGTGGGGTTGGGCTTAATGTTGGAATAAACTTCAAAATCAATGCCATGGGCCGTTAAAAGATCGGTAACTTTAGCCGTGACGCCGAACTGCACCAGGCCGGGGTCGGAAGCCACGAAGGCCTTGCGGAAACCCTTTGCCTTGATAATCTCCGGAATCGCCTGAATGGCGCCCTTGCCGTGGTAGGACGTCGCGTTGAGAACAAAACGATTGTATGCCATGTGTTTCACCTCCAAGATAAATTTTGTAAATTACATTATAGCATATCTTAGAGGAAAATGGGGAAAAAATCGCTAACCAAATGAGATGTGGCATTTTTCGGAAAAACGTGTAAAATAGGATACAGAAGTTTTATATCGGCGGTATCAGCCAGGGAGTATGCAAAATGAGTGAATTATTAGATAAGCTGAAGGAAATCAACGAACAGGCAGCCAAGCTGTCGACGATTGGGGAACTTTTGTACTGGGATATGCGGACCATCATGCCGGAAGGCGGATTTGACGCGCATGCGGCGGCGATGGATTACATTGAGACGGAGGGGTTCCGACTGTCCAATTCGGAGGAACTCTACAATATCCTGAAGGGGCTTTCGGAGCCGGAGGAATGGGAGCAGCTTGACGACGACTGGAAATTTATCGTGAAGACGATGCGCGAGGACCAGGAGCGCAGCCGGAGGATTCCGGAGGAGGTGTTCCGCAGGAAGGTCGCGATTTCCGCGGAGGCGGAGCGGGCCTGGGAGGAAGCGAAGCGGGCGTCGGATTTTTCGATATTTGCGCCGCATCTGGAGAAGCAGATTGCGATTACGAAGGAGATTAAGTCTTACACGCATCCCGAGCTTGAGATTTACGACGCGCTCCTTGACGATTACGAAAAAGGCATGGATTCGGCGACAATCGACCGTATCTTCACGGAGCTTAAGGAGGGACTTGTGCCGCTTGTAAAGCGGATTCTCGCGGCGCCGCAGCCGGATGACACGCCTTTCCGCCGCACCTTTGATGTCGAGGCCGAGAAGAAGGTGCAGGAGTACCTTTTGAAGTACATCGGATTTGACTTCACGCGCGGGACAACCGCCGAATCGGAGCATCCGTTTACGCTCGACCTGGATCCGGACGATGTGCGTGTGACGAACCATTTTCAGCCGAATGACGTGCTGGATCCAATGTTCTCGGCCATCCATGAGGGCGGCCATGCAATCTTCGAGCAGAATGTCAATCCGGCGTTCAAACATACGGCGGCCGGCGGATGTGATTACCTCGGCATTCACGAGAGCCAGTCGCGATTCTTCGAGAATATCCTCGGGCGGAACATCAATTTCTGGCGCCCGATTTATGCAGACATTCAGAAGCTGCAGCCCGAGCTTAAGGACGTGCCGCTTGAAGCGTTCGCGGCAGAAATCAACCATGTTCGCGCGAGTTTCATCCGCACCTCGGCCGACGAGGTGACCTACTGCCTGCATATAATATTACGTTATGAAGTGGAAAAGGCGATCTTCCGCGACAATGTGCCGGTTTCCGAACTGCCTGCCTTGTGGAACCGCCTGATGGAAGAGTACCTCGGAATCGTTCCCGCGACCGATGCGGAGGGGATTTTGCAGGATATGCACTGGAGCGACGGAAGCTTCGGGTATTTCCCGACCTATCTGCTCGGAAGCATCTATGACGGCATGTTCCTTGAGGCGATGGAGGCCGAGCTCGGTCCGGTCGATGCGCTTCTTGCTGACGGAAGGCTTAAGGACATTGTCGGATGGCTCAATAAGAAGATTCACTGGTACGGCAACCGGCGTCTGCCGAAGGAAGTGCTGCAGGCCGTGTGCGGGCGCGAAGCCACGGCAAAGCCGCTGCTTAAGTACTTTGAGAAAAAGTACGTCCGCGCGGCGGAGGACCGCTGAGCCACATGGCGACGGACCGCTGAGCCACATGGCGACGGACCGCTAGGCCACATGGCGACGGACCGCTGAGCCACATGGTGACGGACCGCTGAGCCATCGAGAGAATGAACTCAGACAAGGAAGGACGAATAAGAAGGATGAAAGGACCGGATCCGGGGATCCGGTCCTTTTTTGTGTGCAGGGGAATCGCAAGATTCGCAATGACTATACATGAGAGTGATGCTGTGAGCGAGATCGCAAGATCCGCAAATCCTATACCGACGCGGAAGATTATGCTGCCGGCACACTCCCGGCGCCATGTAACGCGGTATGATGCTGTCAGCATCATAAGTCACTGATGTCACTGTAGTCACTGAGGTATCACACACTTAGGAGGTGCGCGTATGTCAATTTCTCTCAACAGTCTTGCCCTGATCGTTGTCCTTGTTGTCTGCTGCATCATGCCGATCCTGTACTCGATCGTGATCACCGTGCTGTTCATCTGCGGCAAACGCGAGATTATGATCATCCAGGACGAATACAAGGATCTCAGAGAGCTCACCGACCGGAAGATCAAGCGACTCGAGGGCCAGGCCGACAGGAAGAAGGGAACCGTCGGATTTGCCGTGCCCGGGGAGGGGGAGGAAGCCGCCAGTGCATAACAAGATGCAATGATTTATTGCGGAAACAATGCGAAAAATGTGAAACCGGCCTCCACAGCCAAACAGACGCTTTCGCGCGTCCTTGACAAGCTGTGGAGGCAACTGATACGCTACAGGTAGTAGAAGTGAGGAAAGTAGAAGTATGTAGTTTGCATTTATTGATTCAGTTTTTGGTGAGGCGCTTATGAAAAAAATATTAAAAGCATTACAATGGATTCTGTCAGTATTCATGTTCCTCTCGTTTTTAGTGTTTATTACACGAGAGGGAGGAGAGGTAAGCGGGATTATATGTCTGGTTATGGCAATATGTCTTTGCCCCGTACTTACAGACTTTTTGGCAGAGAAAGGAAAGAAAGTTAAGAAATCGGCTTACATCCCTATTATGATTGGGCTCTTCTTCCTTGCCGCTATGACAGCACCGGTGAATACTGGGAAAGAAAGTAATGAAGAAGATTCGGAAATCAGTCCCACGGGTTATGTAGAAAAAACAGTTCCGAACGATAATAAGCAGGAGAAGAATGTTCAAAGGGAAAATCTGGATAGAGAATTTGTAGACTCGAGGAGTATAGAGTCAAAACCTACTGCTACGGAGATTCCGCGTACCCCTACACCGACGCTTACTCCGAAGCCGACATCAACGCCAAAACCGACGTCAGAGATTGTTTCGAGAGAGATTATACCTGAGGAACCATCTCCGACGCCAACTGATACTCCGACTCCGACGCAGGAGCCAACGGATACCCCCACACCGGCACCGACAAATACTCCTACACCGGTACCAACGAATAGTCCTACACCGATACCGACTAAAACTCCGACACCGGCGCCTACCAATACGCCTACACCTAAACCGACAAATCCTCCAACGGCAACACCGAAGCCGACAGCTACACCGAAGCCGACATCAACACCAGTGCCGACCAACACTCCTACACCGCTGCCGACTAACACACCGGTTCCAGTCCAGCGGGTAGTTACGGGGGCTTTGGATTATAGTAGTGCAGGGCATTCCGTTTATTATGTTGTTAACATTAATACTGGGAAATTTCATACTTATAACTGTCGACATGTGAGCAAAATGTATGCAGAAAACACGATGTATGCTACGGATAATGGTTTTAATTCACTGGTTGAGGCAAGAAATTGGTTAATATCGAATGGTTATAGCCCATGTGGTACTTGTAATCCTTAAACCCTTAGTGCATTGGAATTATTGAAGATGAAAAGGAATTTTTCAGTAGACGATTAGTTCAAGATTAACGGACTAAGAACAGCCGCATCCCTTCTCTGGGTGCGGCTGTTTTTGTGCCCTGTTAAGTGGCGTGGTACCAATCGCAAATCTTTACTTTTCCGCCTCATCTACCTCAAAAATCTTTACTTTTTCGCCTCTCTGCCCCGAAAATCTTTACATTTGCCGCGGCAAATGCTATAAAAATGATAGAGTATTGCGTGGAGGTGGAGCATGGCAATAACGGTTAATCTCAGATACACGGGCAGGGACGGAAACGCGCGGAAGTTCGCGGAAGAGATGATGCGCAGCGGGACGGTGGACCGGATTCGGGCCGAGCGCGGGAACCTGCGGTATGAGTATTTCGTCGCGATGGAGGATCCGGAGACGGTGCTGCTGATTGACAGCTGGGAGAGCCAAGAGGCCATCGACGCCCATCACGCGTCGCCGATGATGCGGACCATCGCGGAGCTGCGCGACCGGTACGACCTGCACATGACGGTGGAGCGATTTGCCGCGGATGAGAGCGGCGAGGGCGCGGGCGACGAGAAGTTTATCAGAAGGTAGGAGGAGGCTGTTTTTTGTTAAAAATGGCGCAACGGAAGACAGAACAAGCGTTTGACAAGCCCGATACGATGTGGTAGTATATTAGCAGAAAAGGGCATCGTCGGTAGACGGTTAGCTCAACAATAGACAACTAAAAATAGTCGCCGTGCTTGTGAGGCTGAGGGCGGCTATTTTTGTGTCTTTCCGGGATATCCGGCATTCTTGAAAAAAGCTGAAACAAAAAAGAAGGTTTCAAACTCTGTCAATGGGTCGAGTACAATTCCCGCCGGACAGCAGTCTGATTCCTTCGGAAACAAAGTGTCACAGAATCCGAGAAATTAAAGAGCCTTCCTTTACTGTCGCAAGTTAGGCAAACAAAAAGCTCCTCGAGGAAACCGCGGCGCGCAGGAGAAAAGCAACAAAATAGAAGGAAGCAATTACGAGCAAAGAACTCTTTCAACGGAAGACAGAACAAGTGTTTGACAAGCCCGGTATGATGTGGTAGTATGATTATAGAAAAGGGCATCGTCGGTAGACGGTTAGCTCAAAAGATTTTGACTAAAAATAGTCGCCGTGCTTGGGAGCTTAGGGCGGCTATTTTTGTGTCTTGCTAATGCTTCGCCCTAGAGCGAATCCAAGGGTGAAGCATGTAATGCATAAGCTAATTACTGCAATCAATCCCTCGATTGTAAGCATAAGCATCACCTCCTTTCTTCACCTGCTCTTGCAGGTTTCAATCGGAGGGACACAATGCCCTCCGAAAAGGAGAGCTAACCGTCCGCCATCTAACGGAAAACAAGCGTTTTCCATCGACGATACCCTACAATCATTATAGCAAAAACCGGCCCGGAAAGCAAGAATAAATCGAACATTTGTTCTATTCTGACAATTCGCTGTTTTTCTTATTATTCCAAGAAAAAAGTCTGACAAATAAAGTAAAAAGACGGTAAATGATCAAGTTTTCGGGAATTTTCTTTCCAAAAGGAAAGCAGTAGAAAAGAAGACCTATTTATGTTATAATTTTCCAAATGGTTCTGGTACCTGCGAGTATAGCTTTACCTATCTCATTTCCGGGAGGAGCCCTGCAAATGGACGTTTCAATCAAAGACGAAGCGTGGTCCGCGATGACCCACGAACAGAAGAATCACGAGCTGTATCTGAAGCAGAAGGCGCTGCTCGACCAGTTCCTCGAGAAGGGAGCGATTTCCCGGGAGCAGCACGACAAGAGTCTGCATGATCTGACGGAGAAGATGCACGAGACTTTAGAAGGAGTGACCCATGACTGATCTGAATGAAATCTATAAGAGCGTTCTGGAGGCCGACCGGGCGGCGGTGGTGATCTGCGACCTTGAGCACATCATCATTTATATGAACCCGACCGCCATCCGCCGGTACGACCGCTGGGGCGGCGCAGCGCTTCTCGGGAAGAGCCTTTTAGCCTGCCACAATGAAAAGTCCCGGGAGATGATCGAGAAGGTGGTCGACTGGTTCCGGGCCGACACAGCCAACAACCTCGTCTACACTTTCCACAACGAGAAGGAGAACAAGGACGTCTACATGGTCGCACTCCGAAACGATTCCGGCGAGCTGATCGGGTATTACGAGAAGCACGAGTACCGGAACCCCGAGACGATGAGGATGTATGAGCCGGTGATTTGAGGTGTTAGAAGGGCAGCCACGGAAAATGTGACTGCTCTTCATTTTTCTCTTGACATGTAGTCAATGACGACATATAATGTAGACAGAAACACACGCATTGACTACATTGTGGAGACATTTATGAAAACGGTGATATATAACATCGAAGGGCTCGAGATTGAAGTCGAGGAATTTGATAAAGATGATAAAGACGCGGAACGGCGCCGTCTGGCATCGTATTTTAAGCTGATCAGAGAGAAGTCCGGTATGAGCCGGACAGATTTCTCCGTTTGGCTGGGCGTTCCTTATCGTACCATGCAGGAGTGGGAACTGGGCCGCCGGGCCATGCCGGAATATGTACTTCATTTGATTGCTTATAAGGTGATGAATGAATTACGCGCGGGGCGGATTGGATAGTACTAAGATGGTATATTTTACAGCGGATATGCATTTTGGCCACAGGGCGATAATCAATATGCAGAACCGTCCGTTTGAGTCAGTTGAAGAAATGGACCGGGTTATGCTGCAGAATTTCAATTCCGTAGTTCATAAGAACGATACGGTTTATATTCTGGGAGATATCTGTCACCATATGACAATTGAGGAAGCGGATGCGCTCATCCGGAAGATGAACGGGAAGAAGTATCTGATAATCGGAAACCATGATAAGAAATATGATTCCGGACTCTTTGAAGATATTCGGGATTTTATGAAGGTTTCCGTAGATGGGCACTACTTTGCATTGATGCATTATCCGATGCTATCATGGCCGAAGATGAGCCTTGGAGGATACCAACTACACGGTCATATTCACGCCCGTATGGATTATAACGAAGCGAATCGTGCAGCGGGAATCAGACGCTACGACGTCGGGGTAGAGGCCAATGACTATTTCCCGGTTTCGGCGAAACAGATAATAGATTTCTTTGGAAATTAGGTGCATATAGATGATCACAACATTATATGAGCCATTCCGGCATTGGTCGGAAGGAGGCAGTGTATATATACTTTCGGATTCACATTTTGCTAACAGTGACTGCATAAACTGATTACAGCAATCAATCCCTCGAGCGTTATCATAAGAATCACTCTCCTTTCTATTCCCTGCTTTTGCAGGTTTCAATCGGAGGGACGCGATTCAACAAGCAAAAATAGCCGTGACCTTGGCTGGGGACGGCTATTTTTGTGTCTTGTTGATACCTTTGCCCAATGAAAACCTAAACGAAAAAGGTGACGAAGACAAAAAGTCGCCCTGATTTTTCCGAAATTACCTGAAAACTCCCCCTGATTTTTCCGAAATCATCTGAAAAGTCGCCCTGATTTTTCCGAAATCATACCAAAACTCCCCTTGATTTTTCCGAAACATAGTGTATCATAGAAGAAAGGGGTGATAAATTATGGAGTTGAAAAGACATATTGATGGATGGCTTGCGGAATGGAAAAGTAACCCCAATCACAAACCGGCTTTGATACGCGGAATCAGGCAATCGGGGAAAACTCACTCAGTAAGATCATTCGCACAGAAAAACTATAATGTTGTTGTTTATCTTAATTTCTGGGACCGGCCGGATCTGTGTGTCGCATTTGACGGACAATTGGATGCGGATACGATAATTCGCGAGTTGTCCGTAAAAATGCCTTTGACAGAACTGACGGAAGGATCTACAGTGTTCCTCTATGACGAAGTGCAGGAATGTCCGAGAGCTTTGTTGTCGCTGAAGACGGTTCAAAACGATAAGCGATTCGACTTTATCGCTACAGGATCTTACCTGGGTGTGAACGGCTATGTGGTATCGGATGACACGCCGAAACCGGTTGGATGTACGGATGAATTTGATATGAGAACTCTCGATTTTGAGGAGTTTTTGTGGGCGAAAGGATATGAAGACAGGCAAGTTTCATATGTCAGAGAAGCGTTCAAATCCCGCAGCGCACTTTCAGAATCCATGCATAGTTCATTTACTTCGCTTTTCAGAGAATATCTTTGTGTCGGAGGTTTCCCGGAGGCAGTCTGCAATTACATCAAGACGAACAATATTTACTCAACGCTTCAGATTACCAGAAGGATAACCAGAGATCTTCAGGATGATTTCGGAAGAAGACGCGGTAAGGACAATAAGCCTCTGTTCAACAACAATGAAGTGGCTCGTATAAGAAGTGCCTTTTCATTGATTCCGTCCTTTTTGGGTAAAGAGAACAAGAGATACATTGTTTCGAAAATCACCGGCAAAGGTGCCAAAGATTCCGGCAAGGACGCTCTGGATTATCTGAAGGACACCGGTATCGTCATAAAAGTATACAATCTGGACGTTCCCGCAACGCCTCTTTCGGTAAATGCCATATCCAATCAATACAAGGTGTTTACAACGGATATCGGAATGCTTGTAGGTATGCTGGAAGACGGAACAACGGACGCAATTATGTCCGGTGCGCTTGGAATGGGAAAGGGAATGCTATACGAAGAATTGATCGCAGAAGCTTTGTATAAGCGCGGAGGAAAACTGTTCTATTTTTCGAAGAATGGCGGTCTGGAACTTGATTTTGTCATCAATTATCTTGGGAATTCGACAATACTTGAAGTAAAGGCAAAGGATGGTAATGCAAAAAGTGCCAAAACCGTTATGGCACACCCTGATCATTACGGCAAGACGCAGCTAATCCGGATTAAAGATTCGAATCTTGGGGAATCGAACGGAATTCTGACAATTCCTCATTATATGGCCCACCTTCTTTTTGAATGGCGGGCAACTCTGCCGACGGAATAACTCTTCTGATGTTTATGTCTTTCGAAGTAAAGCAATTAAACCGCAGGTTCAATGACGACCTGCGGTTTTTGTTATACAATAATGGCACAAGAGAACAAGAAAAGAAAACAAAGCGAAACGAAAGACACAGGCACCATGGGTGCCGAAATCCATGAAGAAGGTTTCGCGTTGAACCGGTTGACGATGAGTAAACCTCATGGCTGTGTTGCAGGCGGTTTTATGTGCCGTATGGAATGTGAGAACCGCCCTTCGGAAAGCGAAAACCTACGGGCTTGCAATCGCGCAAAATGTGATTGACTTTCCTCCCGTAATCGGTTAAACTGAAATACTCGAGTTCGGGATTGGCTTTCGGGTATACACGTGTTTTATGGAGGTGTAATATGAAACCGATTTATCTATCAATCCGCCTTCCGGAGACGGGCAACCACATTAAACAACTACTTAAGAAAAGCGGCTATACCGTTCGTGACATCCAGAGCGCCATGGGTTTTGAAAACCCGCAGGCAATCTACAAGTGGATGTCCGGTAAGACGCTGCCGAGTCTGGACAACCTTGTAATACTTAGCAAAATACTGCACAGCAGTATGGAAGACATCCTCGTCATTGACGGGGATGTTGTTCGTTATACGGGTTTTCGCCGGAGGACCGCGCCGGACCGGGTGTACCGGACCGGGGCGCGTCGGACGGGCCCGGCGCAGGGGGCTTCTTTCATTCTTTTTTCACAAACTTCTCAAAATTTCGATATATTAACGTGTATAGTAGATAATGTGCGGGACATTGGTATTCCTGCATAAGACGAAAAAGGGGAGATAACCTATGAAGAGGATGAAACGAATCCTTTGCCTGCTGCTTGCCTGCGTAATGGTGTTCGGGCTAGCCGCGTGCGCAAAGGACGAAGACAACAGCGGCGCGAAGAAACGCGCCACACCGACCGAAGCGGTAACGCCGGGCGGAGAGCCCGGAAAGCAGGGCGAGGACCCCGGCACACCTACCAACGAGCCGACGCCGACAGAGATTCCGGCTACGTCCACGCCGACGCCGCTTCCCACCATAGCGCCGTGGCCTGAGGAGAACTGTGAGATCCGTTTCCCGGACCGCGAACTTTACCACTACGATATGGACCTGAAGCTGAACACCAAGGACCAAACGGTCGGCGGCCATGTTGAATTCACTTTTTACAACGATACGAGTGAGAGCTGGAGCGAGCTGTGCCTGCGGGATTACTCGTCGCATTTTACGGATATAAAAACCGCCGGATACGATCCGGAGATGTACAAGACCGAGATCAACGGTGCCGTTACGGAGATAATTAACGTTCTTGACGGCCGGGACGGGAGAAACCTCGAGTATGCAAGGGAATACGAGGACGCGTCGATAGTATGGATCCCGCTGTCGACGCCCCTTGCGCCCGGCGAGAAGATGACGCTTTCGTATGATTTTACGGCGAAGATTCCGAGCGTTCCGGACCGTTACGGCTATTATGAGGGGGTTTACAATATAACGAATTTCTACCCGATTCTTGCGGAGTATGACCAAAACGGCTGGTCGCACGAGAGCTTCATCAACTGCGGCGAATGCTTCTACTCCGAGGTTTCGAACTACGACGTGCGCATCACCGTTCCGAACGGCTTCCTTGTCGCTTCCACCGGGACGGAGGTCGCTAAAACGGCAAATGGAGACACCGATACTTACACATACTACGCGCCCTGCGTGCGGGATTTTGTGTTCTCCGCGTCGGATGCGTTCGTGAAGAAGGAAACCGTCTGTGACGGGGTTAAGGTGAACCTGTATTACCCGACTCTCATGGACGGGGATGAATACTGGGCCTCGGGGCCTTTCGGAAACCAGATGCAGTATGCCGCGGACACGACCCTGAAGGCCGCGGAAGACGCGCTCGCCGCTTTCGGCGAGGCCTTCGGAAAGTACCCTTACGAGGAACTCGACATTATCATCTCGCGGATCGACGCGGGCGGAATGGAGTATCCGAATCTGATCATCATTACCGACCAGGAATGCCATCCGGTCGTCACATTTGACGATATGCCGGGGGAGGATGGGGAGGTAACCCCGAAGTTTTTCAGCCTTGAGACATGCGTCGCGCACGAGATCGGGCACCAGTGGTTCATGGGTATCGTGGGCAGCAATTCCGGTATGGAACCGTGGCTTGACGAGTCCATCACCTCGTATTCGGAGTGCGTTTTCGAGGAGTACCGCGCTCGGCTCAATGATCCCGACGCCACGCCTGTCGCGGTTGAGCGCCTGGGCCGCAAAACCATGGACATGGCGGACGTGACGCAGCTCAAATACTTGATGGAGCGCGGCATGATCCCGTTTAACCAGTCCTATTTCGAATTCAATTCGGACGACGATTACATCATCGCGATCTACCAGAGCGCGCAGAGGGCGCTTTACCAGATGGAGGAGATCCTCGGTCGCAAAGAGTTCCACAGCGTGCTCCGCGAGTACGTCCGAAGGAACGCCTTCACCAACGCGACGACGGCGGACTTCTTCGAAGTGCTCTTCGAGTACGCCGGAACGGACAACGACATCCTGAATCAGCTGATTGCGAACACGTTCGACCTCGACCGGTGTACAGAGTCTCGGAATGACTGAAAAAACTCGTGCAAAAACTCCCGAACTCTGTTACTATAGAGGTAACCTGATTTCTAAGAAAGGAGTTTTGATATGTTTTTAATCCGTCTTAACGAGGAAGAGAAGAAATGTTTCTACCGTCTGGCGCAGATTGCCGCTGCGGTAAATGGCAAGATTGAGCAGGAAGAATCCTACTATCTGGAGTGCTTCCGCCAGGAGATGGCTTTACCGGAAGAGGCTCTTGCCGGAGCTAAGGGGCTTACCGAAGAGGATGTTGTCAAGACTCTTTCGGCAGGTGAGGCCGCGCACAAGCGCATCGTTCTGTTCGAGCTCATCGCGTTTTTGAACGTTGACGGCATGTTCGACGAGGCGGAGGATGATTTTACGCATGCCTTCGCGAAGAAGATCGGATTCGACGACCGCGAAACCAACCGCCTGATCGGCCTGGTGGAGCGCTACGTCGGGTGTCTTTCGGACATTGCGACGGAGATTTTCTAAGAGTTTATACTACGGGTAGAATGACAGACGGCGCTGCTCGTGGTATGATACGAATCAAGAAAAGAAAAGCAGGGAACAAAGCCCCTTGCAGTGAAAGCGGAGAACAACTCCGGAAAGGAAAGAAAATGGCAACGAAAGCTCGCGTAATCAGTCTTTATAGCGCATGGTATGAATCGTCATTCGAAACATATTCCGAATGGGGATTGTTCCCCATGCCTTCCTATAAGACCGGCGAGATTGCCGCTTCCGAGTGAAGCAAATCCTATTGCATTTTCCGTAACCGCTTGCCTTGTATGAGGCAGGCGGTTTTTAATTCGGTCCCATAGTCTAATGGTCAGGACGCCGGCCTTTCACGCCGGAGATACCGGGTTCAAGTCCCGTTGGGATCATCGGCCCCTTGGTCTAATGGTCAGGACGGCAGCCTCTCAAGCTGCAGATGTCGGGTTCAAGTCCCGCAGGGGTCATCAGGGCAGGTTGCATAGCGGCAAATGCAGCGGTCCGTAAAACCGTTGACCTCGGTCTCCGTTGGTTCGAGTCCAACCCTGCCCACGCCCGCGCGCCCGCCATGGCGCAAAATGTGAAAGCCGTAAACGCCGAAACTTGTTTGTTCAACTTGAACAGACAGGTTTTTTTGTGCCATAACGCGCCTTTGCATCGTATATGGATGCTCAAAACTCCTTCTCCTTGATTTGCCTTAGATAGTCCTTCCACAAATCTTTGGCAGAATGAAAAACACTTAATTCAGATTTTGACAGAGAGTTCGTTTTGGCCTTTATTTCCACAAGCCGAAGCGTGCATAGCATATCTGCGACTTGAAGAAGCTTGTATTTATACTGGTGGACGTCGTTTTTACGGATTAAAGAAGAAAGATGACTCTGAAATGTGGAAAGAAGAATTTGAGATAGCTCTGTCTGACCGTTGTCATAATAAAGAATGACGTGGTCGAACGAAAGAAAATAACTTAGGTTGTCTTCGATGAATTGTGATAGAAGAAAGCAGAGTCTTGACTGTAGAGATATGTTGCTGGGGTATTCTTTTCGGGCAATCACAATTGTTTTGAATTTAATGGGAGCATTTCTGGCGAAGAAGAATAGTTTAGAGAGAATAGCTCGTCTTTCCTTCGGGAGAAGATTACAATATACGTATTCCTTTCGGATAAGAGGCCCTGCGTGAATGACATGACCGAAATACCCTAAACGAGCCATTTCCGTGTCAAGACGTTTAATATCCTCAGATATATCAAAAACTTGTTCATGAAATACCAAAGACAAAATGTAGTAAGGCGCATATTTAGGATTGTAGTCACCGAAATCGCCGGATTCATCAACGTGGATGCTTAAGTCTAGCATATAGAACTCCAGAAGAATAGAATAATAGAGAGAAAATAGAAATGGCGGGGAGTTTCCCCGCCCGGTCGGTTGGACCTTGACCTTTTACAGCCAGTCCAAATGCTAATTCTAGTATAACAGAAGATTTGGAAAAGTCAAGGGAAACGCCGAGGAACGGCGATTGTCAATATGAGAGTGCTGATGCTTAATAGAAAGAGTGACTGCCGGGGGAGGTCGACGCCGGCAGTTTAAAAGATGGAAGCGTCAGAAAACCGAAGAATCCAAGAAGGTACGGACCGGAAGCCGCTTAAGGTTTCCAGGTCCGTACAGCTTTTTTCCAGAGAAGAACGCTTTCGGGAGGCGGTACGGACTAATGAGCGGAAAATGCCACCCCGTCCGTACCTTTCATCCCGAACGAATCTTACCTCGCCAGTCAGCTGCCAAAAATGAGCACAAACGTACGGACGAAACAGAAGGGAATAGCTTCCGGTCCGTACGCTTTGAAAAAAGTGCCCTTCCCGGAAAAGAGCGCGTACGGACCAAAACCTGAAGCCAATTCATTAGTCCGTATGATTTCGGGAAAGCTCGATTTTCAGGCCTCCGAACCACCCCGCCCCGGGGTGGTATTTTTATTGTACACGTCGGGTGATTATTTGGTATCAACCCAAGCCGGATTATGCAGTATTTCGGATTCTTTGTTGGCGATGATTCGCTGTTTGTGGTAATATGAATACGGAGCAGTTTATCGGGTATATTGAGGACGTGGTTTGAGAAGGAGGATACGATGTACGGAGCAATTTTAGGCGACATGATTGGGGCGCCCTACGAGTTCGACCAGGGCGGGAAAACGAAGAAATTTGTGATGTTCAACGATGAAATCCGGTTCACGGACGATTCGGCGATGACGCTTGCCATCGCGAAAGCAATCCTCCGGGCCGGGCTCGACGCGGACGAGCAGACGATGAAGGCGGAAATCGTTTCGTGCATGCGCGATTTCGGACACCGCTACGCGCAGGGTGAGTACGGCGGGCGTTTCGCGAAGTGGCGCGCTGGACAGCCGAGGTGACGCACAACCACCCCGAGGGCGTTAAGGGAGCAGAGTCTGTGGCAGCAGCAATCTTCCTTGCAAGAACCGGAGCTGATAAGGATGCCATCAAAGCTTATATAACGGAACAGTTCGGCTATGACCTGAGCCGCACCTGCGACGAGATCCGGCCGGGATACCACCATGTGGAAAGCTGCCAGAAGACCGTGCCGGAAGCGGTGACGGCGTTCCTCGAGGGAAAGGACTTTGAGGACGTGATCCGCACGGCNNTGCATCGCGGGCGGCATCGCGGAAGCTTTCTACGAGATTCCCGCGGCGTTTATGACGGAGTGCACCGGACGACTTCCGAAGGAGTTTCTTGATATTCTGGAGGATTTCGATAAGGTGCGGAAGAGTGGAGGGGCCGCGCTTGCTAAATAGCAAGTA
>DBWJ01000029.1:18732-23514 GCA_002308955.1 Lachnoclostridium sp. UBA1241
GCTCTGCGAAGTTCGGCCCCCCTGCGGGCAAATTCCCGTCCCAGGTGGGCCATGCCGGTCATCCGCCAAACCTGAAGTTTGCAGAAAAGGCCCACCTGAAAGCCATTTTGGCTTTTAGGTGGGCCATACTTGCTTAATAGCAAGTAGTGGCTCTGCGAAGTTCGGCCCCCCCTGCGGGCAAATTCCCGTCTCTGGTGGGCCGTGCCGCCCCTCCGCCGGGCAGAATCTTGCAAAAAAACGGCCCACCTATGGGCCGTTTTGGCTTTTCGGTGGGCCGAGCTTGCTAAAAAGCAAGTAGTGGCGCCGCGAAATTCGGCGTGCCTACGGACGAATTTCCGTCTCTGGTGGGCCGCGCTTGCTAAATAGCAAGTAGTTGCTCTGCGAAGTTCGGCCCCCCTGCGGGCAAATTCCCGTCCCAGGTGGGCCATGCCGGTCATCCGCCAAACCTGAAGTTTGCAGAAACGGCCCACCTAGAAGCAATTCTGGCTTCCCGGTGGGCCGAATATTCAAACTACAGATTCAAAATACACTCTTACTCCGCCACAGCATAGTCGATGATCTTCTGGATGGCCAGGTCGAAAAGCATGCTCTGGCGGATCTTCTCCACGGTGTAGTCCTGCTCGAACTTCGCCTGGTCGGTGTATCCGTACCGGTCCATGTATTCCGTAATCTTTTCGCTGTAGGACGCGTCCGTGAGCTCAATCTTCTCTTTCGAAATAATCTCGTTCAGAACGAGCTCTTCCTTCATCGTCTTCTCGGCAATCGACTTGAGTTCGGCGTAGAATTCATTTGAGGATTTGCCGTAGTAGGCGCTGATGTAAGTCTCGATGCTGACGCCGCGGTTAGAGGCAAGCGCGGTGTAGTAGTTTACGAGGTTTGAGTAGTAATCGTCGAGCTTCTTCTCGTCAAGCTTGTCGAAGGTGGTCGACGCAACGACCTGTCCGAGCAGCTCTTCCTTCAGGGAAACACGGTAGCTTTCCTTCTTCTGGTTTTCGATGTACTGCTTCGCGTAATCGCGGTACTCGGCAACCGTTTTGAAAAGACCATCGGTATAGTCGGCTACCATCTCGTCGGAAATGGTCGGGATGATCTTCTTTTCGATGGCATTTATCGTAACCGTGAATTTCACGTCCTTGCCGGCGTAATTCTCGTAGTACTGGTCGGGGAATTTGAGGTTCAGAACCACGGTCTCGCCGGGCTTCTTGCCGATCAGTCCGTCCTCAAAGCCTGCGATGAAACGGCCGCTGCCGATCTCGAGGTGCGTGCCTTTGGCGCTGCCGCCGTCGAACGGCTTGGTCTCGCCCGCGAGAATGCCCTCGTAGTCGATATTCACGACATCGCCCGATTTTACCGGCGTCTCCATGCGGGTCTCATCGATTTTGTACGTGATGTACTGTTCCTCAAGGCTCTTTACAAGCTTGTCGACCTCCTCATCGGTCACCTCGATCGTCTGCGCCTGATACTTCAGCCCCTTGTAATTTCCGATGCTGAATTTGCTCTTCTCCTTACCGCACCCGGTGAGGCAGGCTGCCGCAAGGCAAAGGCTTAAAATGATAAGCAAAGTCTTCTTCATTGTTTCTTCGGGATGAGCTCGCATCCCTTTCCTTTCTCTTTTTGTGATATCCGCTTCTTAAGCGCGTTATGCATCCGGGCCAGCTCGCCTTCTTCTTTGAAACCGAGATATTCCAGATAATGTATTAATGCAGTGGCTGCCAGTTCCGCCCCCACTATGCCGTCCTTAAGCGCCTCGTTCCGGATTACCGGAAGCGGCGGTGTCGGGATGTGTTCCCGGAACGGCTCCGTATAATCCGCGATGTAAACGGCCGTCTCGATCGGATGATCGCACATGTCAACCGACCCGTTCACGTGGTTTCCGATTGCCCTAAGCATCTCCGGATCGCGGATGCCGAACCGCTCCCTCGCGAGCACTCTGCCCGCCGGCCCGTGCTGAATGCCAGGCGCCTGAAGCAGTTCGTCTGTTATCTTCACGCGGTGCTTCCGAAGGCATTCAAGCGTCTCCTCCGGCCCGAGGCTCTTCGCGCAGTCGTGCATCAGCCCCGCAAGGAGCGTCCTGCGGACCAGGCTTTTCGCCTCGGAGTCGAGCTCCGTGATGGCATTTTCCGAAGGTGCCTTCTGCGTCCACCCTGCGTTCTCAAGCCATTCCGCTATATATTCTGCCGCGGCAAATGCCACGCCCTTCGAATGATTCAGCCGGTGCGCACTGATCGTCGGCGCCAGCCGTTTCGAAAGCTCTTCGTACCGGCGTAACGCTTCTTTTCTGACCGCCGTCGGCTCGCAGCCGTACAGCCCGAAGCGGTGAATGTATGTGTCGGTCCGTTCGGGAAGCGCCGGGTGCGGTTCCTGTAGATTCCGTATGTTCTCCCGGATCTCCGTCGAGGAGATGTCGTAATACGGCACCGAAAGCGCCTTGAAAACGCCGCCGAACTGCCGGTTCCGCTCCTTAAGAAGCTTCTGAAAATGCTCCCCGTCGTTACTCCGAACCGCAACTAAAATCGTCGCAAGTGACGCAATCGTCTTCGGCTCATGCCAGGTAACAAAGCCGTCGAGCGAATCCTCGCCGATGATATAATAGAACTCGTCATCGGGGTGCCGCTCATGAAGAAGCGTCAGCGTGTCGGACGTATACGAAACGCCTTCGCGCTCAAACTCCGTCAGGTCGAGTTCGATTCCTTTCCCGACGGGAAGCGCCAGGCAAAGCATCATCAGCCGGTGAACGTCCTCGGTGACGCCTTTTTCCTGCTTGTGCGGCGGGATCCGCGCCGGCATGATGCGGACCATATCGAGCCCGAACTGCTCCTTCGCAGCCCGCGCGATTGCCAGGTGCCCCTTGTGCACCGGGTCAAATGTCCCTCCGTAGATGCCGACCTTCATAATTCCTCCCGACCGGTTTTCGTAATTCTGCACCATTATATCACAAGCGTTTCGAATTTTCCACTACAGAAAACATGTCCGCCGAATTACAATTGCTGCGAAGCTGCCCGCCGCAGAAAACTGCGTCCCCATCACATTTGCCGAAGAAGAAAACTGTGTCGAATTCATTTGACAAATCAATTTGTATTATATAATATATCTTTTCGGGTTTATAAAAGCGTATAGAAAGAGTTTAGAAATTCTTATGAGTGATTCGATTCAGGAAAACAAAATGGGCGTCATGCCCGTCAACAGGCTGCTTGTGACGATGGCGGTGCCGATGGTGCTGTCCATGCTGATGCAGGCGCTTTATAATGTGGTCGACAGTATCTTCGTCGGGCAGTATGACCAGAACGCGCTGTCGGCCGTCACGATGGCATTTCCCGCACAGTCGCTGATGATCGCGCTGGCCGCGGGTACCGGCGTCGGCGTCAACGCGCTCTTATCGTATAGCCTCGGCAAGAAGGATTATGCGTCCGCCAACAAAGCCGCGACGCACGGCATCTTCCTCGCGTTCTGCTCGGCCGTTCTGTTCTGCATCCTCGGCCTGACGCTGTCGGAGTCGTTCTACCGCTGGCAGATTTCAGCGAAGGAATTCCGCGAGAACCCCGAGATGTGCGAGCAGATCATCCGCTACGGTAAGGACTACCTTTCGGTAGTCACCGTCTATAGCATCGGAATCTTCCAGCAGGTCACGCTTGAGCGGCTGCTGCAGTCGACCGGCAAGACGTTCTACGCGATGATCACGCAGACGAGCGGCGCGATCCTCAACATCATCCTTGACTACGTCTTCGTCTTCGGCAAATGCGGCGTTGAGCCCATGGGCGCAAAGGGTGCCGCGCTTGCGACGATTATCGGGCAGTGGACCGCGATGGCGCTCGCATTTGCGCTAAATGTGAAGAAAAACCGCGAAATCAGCCTCTCTTTCAAAGACTTCCGCGTGGACTGGGCGACGATCCGCACCATATACCGCGTCGGCCTTCCGAGCATCATCATGCAGGCGATTTCGTCGGTCGTTACGTTCACGCTTAATAAGCTTCTGAACGGTTTCTCGCAGGTTGCGGTCAACGCGTTCGGAATTTACTTCAAGCTGCAGAGCTTCATCTTCATGCCGGTCTTCGGCGTGAACAACGGCATGGTGCCGATCATCGCGTACAACTACGGCGCGCGCCACAAGCGGCGCATCTTCGATACGATGAAGCTGAGCTACCTGATCGCGGGAAGCATTATGGCAGCAGGCACGGTTGTCTTCCTGCTGTTCCCGAAGCCGCTGCTTTCGATGTTCTGTAAGCCCGAGGCGCTCGACGAGCTTGCACGCTACGGCGTGCCGTGCCTTCGCCTCATCAGCCTGCATTTCGTCGTTGCGGCCTTCTCCATCATCACGATTTCGGTCTTCCAGGCGCTCGGAAACGGCTTCTACAGCATGATCGTATCCATATGCCGTCAGCTCGTCATCCTGCTCCCGGTTGCCCTCTTCATGGGCCTTGTTCTTAAGAACATCGACCTTGTATGGCTCAGCTACCCGATCGCGGAAATCGCCTCGGCAAGCATGTGCGCAATCTTCCTGGCGAGGATCTATAAGAAGAATCTGAAGGAGTTGCCGGAGTAGAGGGGGGCGGAAGCTAAAGGATTTCGTCTCTGAAGAGTGTTTCGGCCCCCCGGGGACGGAAATTCGCTTGTAGGCACGCCGAACTGCGCGGAGCCACTACTCTTTTTTAGCAAGTATGGCCCACCTGGAAGCCGTTTAGGCTTTCAGGTGGGCCGTTTTTTGCGAGGTTTTGCCCATCGGAAGGGCGACGCGGCCCACCGGGGACGGGAATTTGCCTGTAGGTGGGCCGAACTGCGCGGAGC
>DBWJ01000099.1 GCA_002308955.1 Lachnoclostridium sp. UBA1241
ACATCCTTTTCCCACGCACGTTTGGTAAGTTCTCCGAGGCGTACCAGCTCTTCTATCTGGCAAACATCACTTGCATCCGCAAGACATCCGGGACGGCAGGCATCACCCAGAGAGATCGTCACATCATATTCCCTGCAGATATCAAGGATCTCATCATAATACTCATAAAATGGATTCTCCTCACCGGTCATGCACATCCAGGCAAATACGAGGGAACCGCCGCGGGAGACGATGTTCATTTTACGCTTATGCTTTCGAATCTGCTCGATTGTCTTCCGTGTGATTCCGCAGTGTAATGTCACGAAATCAACGCCGTCCTCCGCGTGAAGCCTCACCACGTCGATGAAGTCCTTCGCGGTAAGCGTCGCAAGGTCTCTTTGGTAGTGGATGACACTGTCATAAACGGGCACGGTTCCGATCATCGCAGGGCATTCGGATGTGAGCTTTCTTCGAAACGGCTGCGTGTTGCCATGCGACGACAGATCCATAATAGCCTCGGCGCCCATATCAACGGCCGCCATCACCTTCTGCATCTCGATGTCGTAATCCTTACAGTCTCTCGACACCCCGAGGTTTACGTTAATCTTGGTGCGAAGCATCGACCCGACGCCGTTCGGTTCAAGGCAGGTGTGCAGCCGGTTCGCGCAGATTGCCACCTGACCGCGCGCCACTAGGTCACGAATCTCCTCTTCCGTGCGGTATTCCTTCTTCGCTACCGCCTTCATCTCGGGGGTTATGATGCCATGTCTTGCGGCATCCATCTGTGTAGTATAGTTTCTCATATTGATTACCTCTTGTAAATGTTTATTTTCGAAAAAACCAACAGCTCTCCGGCCGCTTCGCATTGCTTATTCTGTCCCTGCCGCAAAACGGCTGTTCAGGTCAAAGTTATGCTTCATCGGACCGGAGCCTCTGCCGAGGTTGAGGCCTGCGGAAAGTGCCCCGGAGATGTAGTCCTTGGCTCGCTGTACGGAATCCGCAAGGGAAAAGCCTTTGGCAAGATTCGAAGCAATCGCCGAAGAAAGCGTGCAGCCTGTCCCGTGGGTGTTCGGGTTGTCTATCCGCTTCCCGTAGAACCACTGAAACCTGCCGTCCGCATACAGAAGGTCGTTGGCGTCGTTTATGCTGTGACCGCCCTTTAAAAGAACCGCGCATCCGCAGTTTCTTCCGATCTGTTCCGCTGCTTTCATCATGTCATCCGTACCCTCTATCTTCATTCCGGACAGCACCTCCGCCTCGGGAATGTTCGGTGTAATTACCGTCGCAAGCGGGAACAGCTCCTTCATCATCGCATCGACCGCGTCGTTTCGTAACAGGGACGAGCCGCTTGTAGCAACCATGACAGGATCCACTACTACATGCTTCGCGTCGTAATAACGGAGGCGTTCCGCTATGACATGAATCAGCTCTGCAGAAGCGACCATACCGATCTTGACCGCGTCCGGGCGGATGTCCTCGAAGACGGCGTCAATCTGCTGAGAGAGGAAGCCCGGAATCACCTCTTCAATCGCCCGAACGCCGGTGGTGTTCTGCGCTGTCAGAGCGGTCACTGCAGTCATAGCGTATACGCCGTTCATCGTCATTGTCTTGATGTCGGCCTGAATGCCGGCGCCGCCGGACGAATCGCTTCCGGCGATTGAAAGGGCGGTCTTCATGACAGTTTGACCAATTCGTAAGCCACCGAAGTCCGGCTCAAAGCGCTGAGCTTCAGCACCGGACAATTCCTTCCGGCACCGTGTCTCCCCCGTCAACTCCTCCGCCTTCTTTAGTAGCTCCCTCGCAGCCTTCTCCGGATCCTCCGCATTCATGATTGCGGACACCACGCAGATTCCCGCTATAGGGATTCCCGCTAGAATGCCGAGGTTCTCCGAAGTAAGACCGCCGATGGCATTTACCGGGATCGGAACGGCCTCCGCGATAGCATGGATCGTGTCGGGCGTGATCACGTAAGTATCCGTCTTGGTTTTCGTCGGGTACACGGCTCCGACACCGAGATAGTCCGCGCCCTGCCGGTACGCTTCCACCGCCTGCTCCACGGTTTTCGCGGTTGCTCCGACAATCTTTCCGTTGCCGAGGATCCGCCTCGCTGCGTCCACCGGGATATCCGACTGCCCGACGTGAACGCCCTCGGCGTCAACTGCCAGCGCAACATCAATCCGGTCATCGATGATCAGAGGGACGCCGTAACGCTTTGTCAGCGCGTGTACCTTGCCCGCAAGAGCCGTTAATTCGCGCGCTGAGCGCGTTTTCTCGCGGAGCTGGATAAGTGTAACCCCGCCCCGTAAAGCCTGCTCTATGCGCCCGAGAAACGTTTCCTCGTCATAACCGGTGCTGTCGGTAATGAAATACAACCTCGTATCAAGTTTTCTCATAGCATTTTCCTCACAAAAAAAGGGAACTATCCGTACGGATAATTCCCATTCATTCCTTCGTTTCTTCAAGTCCCTACGTTGGCATTATCCAAATCAGGTTACCGGTCGAAGGTTCTGCCTTCCTCTCAGCCCGGAACACGGGCTCCCGTCTTCAGTATATTGACTATTTCTTCCTTAACCGGGCGAACAGTCCTTTTTTCTTCGTTTCTTCCTTAACGAGCGGTCCGCGCACACCCTTTACATCGAGGATGTAGATGCCGCTCACTTTAAGCTTGACTTCCTTCTTAAGAGGAATCAGGTCGAAGACCTTCTCGTCACACATCAGGGACGAAACCTTCGGTCCGACCTTCGCCTTAACAACCGCTACCTTCGTACGTCTTGCGTACTTCGGCGTCTGGTCGATAACGACCTGCGGGAATCCGGCATCAATCAGTTTCATGTGCTTCTTATCAATGATCAGCGCGGGAACCGTCTGCGAGTTCGCCATCATTTCTTTCATGACGGCGTCGTTCTTCTTCTGCATCTTCCGGCCGATGAAGTACAGTACGATAAATCCTACAAGCACTACGCCGAGCACAATCAGTGCGGCAAGAAGCCAGCCGTTTATACCGAAAACCAAAGCGGGACTTAACATATTCATAACAAACCTCCACAACATTCAGACTGTGAGAAATATCATAGCATTTATCGGCGCAAAATGCAACCGCAATTCCTTTCGCTTCTACACGTCAAGCGCTTCAATCTTCGCTGCGATCTTCCCCCGGAAGAACAGCATATAACAGATTGCGCCGAGCACGATTGCGGCGATAACGTCAATCACCGAGTGCTGCTTTACGAACACGGTTGAGAAGCTGATGCTTACGCCGAGCACGCACACGACCCATTTGGACCAGAGCGGCGTGTGAACCCTCTTGCAGGCACCGAAGCCGCACATAATTCCGAGGGTGTTGAACACGTGAATGCTCGGAAGCACGTTGGTCGGCGTATCGGTTTCGTACATCTTCCTCGCGAGGCGGATGGCAATGTTGTCACGGGATATCGTCGACAGATCCGGACGGAGGTCAAGTCCGTTCGGGTACACCGCGCTTACGATCAAAAAAACCGTCATTCCGACATACAGGAAGCAGATGGTTTTCAGATATGCCTTCTTATCGCGGAAGAACAGCCACATGCCGACCGCCGCAACGAAAGGGAACCAGATGTAATACGGGAAGAAAAACCACTCAATGAACGGGATTTTCCTGTCAAGCGGGATTCCGATAATGTGGTAGTCCTTGATCAGACGTTCCTCCAGAATGAACACCGTCATATAAAGAGGAACATAGAACAACGTCCACCAGTACCGGAACCATTCCTTTTTGAGTTTCATAAAAGTCACCTAATTGAAGTGATAGATTTTCCTCGCAACAACGTAACCGATGCGGACGATCGTATTCGTGAACCAGTTGGTGTTGGCAATAAACCGGAGCGCCCAGATCGTATTCAGATGCTTGTAAGCGCCCTGGTAACGCGTCTTCGTCTTCGACCAGAAAGCCTTCTTCGCTTCAAGGCTTGCCTTGTCGCCGTGTCGCACGTAAAGCGCGGAAACGATCGCGCACATAACCGCCATGTACTGTGTCATGTAGCGGCGAAGCTTCGGGCTCTCCACCTTGTCAAGGTCATGCATGCCGAACATCGTAAACGTGATCTGCTCCTGCTGCTCGATGCGGCGGAACATCACCGTCTCATTGACCGACTGGTCTTCGCGGCCGATAAAATAATGATACAGGTCGAAATTGAAATAAAGGATTTCCTTAACGAAAGGCAGCGGATAGAACGCATACAGGTTATCCACGTAGAATGTGTGCTTCGGAAGCCGGAGTCCGCAGGACGTAATCAAGTCGTGCCGGTAGGTAATCGAATGCATCAGGATGTTCTGTCCGAAGTTGAACTTCTTCGTATCCTGCCATCCGAACGGAACCTCCACCGGAAGCGCATGCGCGTAACCGATCTCCTTCGGCTTCTCTCCGACATGCTCGTAAACATAGTTCGTGATGACCATGTCGAACACTTTTCCGGAATTCTTCTCCGAACAAAGTCTGTCCATCATGCGGATCAGGTTCTCCGTGTTGATCCAGTCGTCGCTGTCCAGCACGCGGAAGTAGATACCCGTCGCATTTGCCACACCGTGCATTACCGCGTCGCCGTGACCGCCGTTCTCCTTATGGAGATACCGGACGATGTCCGGGTACTTCTCTTCATATTCATGCGCAATCGCGGCGGTGCCGTCGGTGGAGCCGTCGTCCACGATAAGGACCTCCAGGCGCTCTCCCGCGGGAACTATCGTATCAAGTGCCCTGCGCATATAATCCTGTGAATTATAACACGGAACTGCAATCGTCAAAATCTTCTCTGTCATAGTAAATCACTCTTCTCCATTCCAACAATACGTACATAATTTATCCGGATCAATCCCCACAGAGGCGACCATATCATCAAGACGGTTATAGCGAAGCGACGTAAACTTCATCTGGCGGCAAATGCTATCGAGCATTTTCGCGTAGCGCTCGCTGTCCGGGTCGCAATATTCTTTCAGCACTTCGTTGCTGACTTCATCGGTACCCTCGAGTTCTGCGATGGTACGTCTTGCGATCAGCTCCATCTCCGACTTGGACCGCGAGAAATTCAGGTACTTACACCCGAACAGAAGCGGCGGGCAGGCCGGTCTTACATGTACCTCGGTGGCCCCGCTTTCAAACAGGAACGCCGCGGTATCGCGAAGCTGTGTGCCGCGTACGATCGAGTCGTCGATTACGACCATGCTCTTTCCCTTGATCAGGTCGGGAACGGCAATCAGCTTCATCTTGGCTATCAGGTCTCGGTTCTGCTGCATCGTCGGCATGAAGGACCGGGGCCAGGTAGGCGTGTACTTAATGAGCGGACGGGAGAACGGAATGCCCGCCGCGTTTGAATAGCCGATGGCGTGCGCCGTTCCGGAGTCCGGAACACCGACGACAATGTCGGGCTTTATGTGATCGCGTTTCGCAAGCGCCTCGCCGCAGCGGTAACGCATCTTCTCAACGCTGATTCCCTCATAGGAGGATGACGGATATCCGTAGTAGATCCAGAGGAATGTGCAGATCTTCATCTTCCCGTTCTCGGGCAGATAAAGCGTCCGCAGGTTCTCTTCGTCAAATACGACGATTTCGCCGGGCTTCAGCTCCCGAACCGTAGAGTATCCGAGGTTTGCGAAGGAACTGCTTTCGAATGCCGCGCAGTAAGCGCCGTCCTTATGTCCGATGCACACCGGCGTGCGTCCGAACCGGTCACGGCCTGCGTAAACGCCGCGCTCCGTCAGTACAAGGAGGGAAAGGCTTCCGTCAATCACCTCAAGCGCGTACCGGATTCCGTCTATAAAATTTTCCTTCTGGTTGATGAGCGCTGCCACGAGCTCCGTCGGATTGATGTTTCCGTTGCTCATGACGAAGAAATGCGAATTATGTCTGAGAATCTCTTCCTCAAGCGCGTCGACGTTGTTAATCTTACCGACCGTCGTTACGGCAAATGTGCCGTGGTGCGAATGTACCATGATCGGCTGCGGCTCGAAATCCGAAATGGAGCCGATACCGAATGCGCCGTGCATGGAATTTGCTTCTTTATCAAATTTGGTTCGGAAGGGAGAATTTTCAATCTTATGGATTGCCTTGGCAAAGCCGTCCTCCCGGTCGTATACTGCCATTCCGGCTCTTCTCGTGCCGAGATGGGAATGGTAATCCGTCCCGAAGAACAGATCGAAAACACAGTCTTTCTTGCTTGCTACGCCGAAAAATCCGCCCATGCCAAATGCCTCTTTTCAAAGATATATCGTCAGAAAAAACAGGAAAATGGACTTTTTTTCTATAGAAAAAAGTCCGCCGCGTGAATACTAACACATACCATAAACCCTGTCAACCGATTTCCCGAAAGTTCACAAAAAAGTTACGTATATAAGAAACGAAAAAATGACCAAAACCCGCACAGAACGATATGATTTGTTGTGAACTATTACCATTGACAGTTATAGTAGTAAAATGATACCATCTTTACAACAAAGGAAAGGAAGGTATTCCCGATGAGTGAAGAGAACAAAACTCCCGAGGCAGCACAGGAACCCGCTCCCCAGGAGAACCGTTTTAAGAAATTTTTGAACAAAAAGAACATCGTGATTTCCGGGAAGCGTTACGGAATCGATGCCCTCGGCGCAATGGCGCAGGGCCTGTTCTGCTCCCTTCTCGTTGGAACAATACTGAACACAATCGGAACACAGTTTAATATAGGTTTTCTTACAAAGGCAGTAGCGACNNTCGGCGCAATGGCGCAGGGCCTGTTCGCATCCCTTTTAATCGGTACGATTATCGCAACCCTCGGTGAGCAGTGCGCTAAGATTGTTCCCGAAGGCTGGACCGTACTTGAAAAGATCTGTGCGTATTTCGTCACCATCGGCGGCTATGCCAAAGCGGCAGCAGGACCGGCCATGGCAGTTTCCATTGCCTACGCGTTGCAGGCTCCTCCGCTTGTTCTCTTCTCTTCGATTGCCGTCGGTGTCGCAGCGAATGCGGAAGGCGGCGCGGGCGGACC
>DBWJ01000059.1 GCA_002308955.1 Lachnoclostridium sp. UBA1241
CTGCCGCTTCCGTAACTTCTTCAGCAGCTTCGGAAACGTTCTCAGCTGTCGCATCTGCAACATTCTCAACGGCTTCTACGGTTTCAACAGCTTCCGCAGCTGCTGCTTCGCTGAAGCTCTCAACGGTTTCCGTTACTTCCGCTGCTGCTTCGACAACCGGTTCCGTAACTGCCTGCGTTACCTGCGGAGCGGCTGCCGGAATGACTGCCGGTGTTCCGCAGACTGAGCAGAACTTCTGACCGTCCAAAATCTCATTTCCGCAATTCGGACAAAAAATCGACATGATCTTCCTCCTTTTATTTCTGAGAGCCGGCGCATCCGATAAGGCGCGCCGTTTCACGATGTTTTCCAAATTTGAATGTATCACATTTTCCGGCCGTGCGCAACGGGTTCTTGCATTTTTCGGCCGCTCACAATATACTTATGACAGAAATCCCGAAGAAAGGATTTATATAAATGAAGATTATCATGATTCGCCACGGCGATCCGGACTACAAAAACGACTTTCTGACCGAGAAAGGCGAGCGCGAGGCGGCCTGTCTCGCCAAATGGATCAAAAAAATCGACCCGGAGGTCGATGCTTACTATGTTTCTCCCCTCGGACGGGCCAAGGAAACGTGCCGCGTCTGCTTAGAGCCCCTCGGAAAGGAAGCAACCGTGCTTCCGTGGATTCAGGAATACACCGGAAGAGCCTTCCATCCGCGCGCGGGTTACGTGCGCCATGCCTGGGACTTCTATCCCGGCGACTGGACGAAGGACGAGAAGCTGTTCTCCGCCGATGAGTGGCTCGATTCCCCTTTGTACGCCGATCCGTCCTGCAAGGCCGGATACCTCGCGATTACGGAGGGTTTCGACGGACTTCTTAAGGAATTCGGCTACGAGCGGGACGGCCATGTATTCCGCACGAACTGGGGCGAGGACGGCCCCTGCGAGAAGACGATCGTTATCTTCTGCCATATGATCGCAACGCTGACGGTTGTCGCGCACCTGACCGGCATCGCGGCGCCTCTTCTGTGGCACGGGTTCTTCAGCGCGCCGACCGGACTTACCGTCATCGAGACCGAGGAGCGGGATCCCGGAACGGCATGGTTCCGCGTGCGCGCAATGGGTGAGGTGGCGCACCTCCTTTGCGAAGGCGAGCCGATCTCCAACTCCGGATTTAAAAAGAAATAACCGGCGAGCCGGACGGGAGACAGTGGAACGAAGATCATCTGCAGGCTGCCTAGGTGGCAGGCAACAGAGCGTAGATTATATACGGGCTGCCTAAGTGGGAGACAGCCGGAGCGTAATTTATCTGCAGGCTGCCTAGGTGGCAGGCAGCCTCAGAAGCTGAATTCTTCGCATGCCTGCCACCTGGCGCGCCTGCTGTGAACCGCATTCATGTCTCCCACTTGGCGCGCCCGTTGTGAACTGCATTCCTGCCTGCCACCTGGCGCGCCTGCTGTGAAATGTAATTCTATGCTGTCTCCCGCCCGGCTCGGTTTTAGTCTTTGAATCGTAGCGATACGTCGCCTGCAGTGAGGGTTTCGGTTGTGCCGTCGGCATAGCGGACTATGAGACCGAAATCGTCATCGACGGTAAGGGCGGTCGCTTCGCGCCCCTGCCCGCTCATGTAATCCGAAAGTACTGTGATTGCGCGACCGGGCATCATGCTGAGAGCCCGGTAGCGATTCGGGATTTCCGAATCGCTAAGGTCGCGATACATCGAAATAAACCGGTTCCAGATTTCTGCAATCAACTGCTCCCGGAAGTTCTCCGGGGCTTTTTTGTATTCATAGATTGCTCCGGCAATGTCTATAATCTCCTTCGGGAAGCCGCCCTCCGGTTCGCTGACATTTATCCCGATTCCCAAAACCGCAAAGGAAAGGCCTTCGGATTCCGTCCGAAGGACCGATTCCGTAAGAATTCCGCATACCTTACGGCCGTCCATGTAGATGTCGTTCACCCACTTGATTTCCGCTCTGCGGCCGCTGAGCGCCGTGATGGCTTCCGCCACGGCAACCGCCGCTACGGGCGTAATCCGGAGCGCCTCCGCAGGGGAGCATGAAGGACGGAGAAGTAAAGACATATATATGCCATTTGCCGGAGAAACGAATGTGCGTCCGAGGCGTCCCCGGCCGGCAGTCTGGCTTTCGGCAACGAGGAGATACCCCTCCGGCTCGCCGGAAAGTCCCTTCCGCTTTACAATCGTGTTGGTCGAATCGACCTCACCGACGCAGTCGGGCCGGATTTCCCCCGGATTCTTTAAATATTTTATTATTCTCTCTTTCGACAGTTTCATCGCAGCCTTTCGAAATTCGCTTACTTCTTGATACCCGCGTCAATCCGCGTTATAATAGGTTTATCACATTCCCGTTGTTTCGTCAACAAACCGCCTCGCGTAAGGGCGGGAACAACGGCAGAAAGAGGTTTCTATGAAAAAAGCGGCGCGTTTCGTTACGCCATTTTTAATTCTTTCGTTTTTGCTTGCCCTGATTCTTCCGGGCGGCATCTCTCCGGCCCATGCGATGGTTCTCACCTCCGCTTCCCCGGACACGCTTACCGGCAAGACCAGCACCGAGATTGTTGCGATGATGAATCTCGGTTATAACATCGGTAACACCTTTGACTCTACCGGCGGCACGCTTGAGAAGCATGAGACGATGTGGGGAAACCCGAAGGTGACGCAGGAATTTGTCGATGCGGTTTATGATGCCGGCTTCAACACGATCCGTATTCCGATTACCTGGATGGATTTCATCTCAAAGGACGGAACCTACACGATCAACCCCGATTACCTTGCGCGGGTGAAGGAAGTCGTTGACTACTGCTACAATGACGGTTTTTTCGTAATCATCAACGCGCACCACGAGAGTTGGATCAATCGGAAGGATCTGGATACCGCCTATCCGGAAGTCGCCGTGGAACTGAACGCGCTCTGGACACAGATTGCGACGTACTTCGCGGATTACGACCAGCATCTGATCTTCGAGGGCATGAATGAGCCCCGTATGGTCGGTACCGGCGTGGAATGGAACGGCTCCGACGCGGGATTTGTTGCCGTAAATTACCTCAACCAGGTATTCGTCAATGCCGTACGCAGCAACGGGCTCGGTCACAACGACGAGCGCTGCCTGATGATTCCCGGTTATGCAGCCGCCTGCTCGTCTGCTGTTCTTCAGAGCATCGCGATTCCCACCTATGACGGAAAGCCGGTCAACAACCTGATTATCTCCGTACACAGCTATACGCCTTATGAATTCTGCCTGACCGATGAGAGGGATACGTTCGTTGTCGGCGTCAGCAGCTCTTCCGTCGACAGCGTGTTCCGCGACATTAATAATACTTTCCTGAAGAACGGAATTCCCGTAGTCATCGGCGAAACCGGCGCGACCAACACGAAGAACAACACGGCCCAGCGCGCGGAGTGGTTCCGCTATACCGCAAAGAAAGCGGTTTCCTACGGCATTCCGATTATTCTCTGGGATAACGGAGCCAACAAGACCGTCGGGGGCGAATGCCACAGCTACATAAACCGCCGGACCGGGCAGGTTCTGTTCCCGGAGATTTTCGACGCAATGAAGGAAGGCTGGAGCAGCATGACGCGCGGAAGCGCCGTCGGTACCCTTGCCGATCCGATGGCAGGCGAACCCGATCCCGAAGCTACCTTCTCCTACCGCGTAAACGGCCTCTACTATGCATCTTCCGCAGACGGAAAGCCCGCGAACCCTTCTGTCTCCGGAATGAAATTCCTCGGCTGGTATCTGACGCCGGATTTTAAGGAAGGCACCGAATTTACCGGCGTAGTCCCGAAGGGCGTCAAGACCGTCTATGCGAAGATGGCGCTGTCCTCTTACCAGAAAGTCGCCACCTCCCTGACTCCCGCAGAGCTTCCGGTCATCGAGCCTCGTGACACAAGACCGCTCCCGACCGCGACGCCGACGCCAACGCCGGAATTTACCGAAGCCGTAACGCCGAGCGCGGCTCCCACGGAAACTCCCGTTACCGAAACTCCGACGCCTACGCCGACTCCCGAAGACGGCGCGTACAATCCGGTCGTCATCTATATGATGCTTGCCGTGTCGCTTCTGATGATCAGCGCCGGCGTATTCCTTGTACTAAGAGGGATTATGAGAAGACGGAAAATGTAATCACATTTGCCGCAGATAAGCAAAGAAAAAACACCCGGGGACATTTCGTTCCCGGGTGTTCTGTATTCTGAAAGATTTCCTTACAGGCTGGGACCGGCCTTAACGAGAGCCTTACCTGCTGCATTGCCTTC
>DBWJ01000021.1:0-25645 GCA_002308955.1 Lachnoclostridium sp. UBA1241
GACAAGCAGGTCAGCTGGCTTCCTTCCTACGGTCCCGAGATGCGTGGAGGTACCGCAAGCTGCAGCGTTGTATTCAGCGATGAGATCATCGGTTCCCCGATTGTTACGAACCCCGACATTCTCGTTGTCATGAACCTTCCTTCTTTGGACAAATACGAACCCGCAGTTGTACCCGGCGGAAAGATTTTCTACGATTCGACTTTGATCAGCCGTCCGGTTGCAAGAACAGACGTAACGGCTTACGGCGTTCCCGCAACGAAGCTTGCTGCAGACAACGGAATGCCTACCCTTGCCAACATGATTCTCGTAGGCAAGATGATCAAGGAAACCGGCATCATCTCCACCGAGAACATCGACAAGATCATCGACAAGATTGTCAGTGCCCGTCATCAGGACCTCAAGGAACTGAACGCCAAGGCAATCAAGATGGGATTTGACTACGCGGAGTAGGAGAGTCTCGAAGCTTTAGATTCGTGTAAAGTGAAACTGTAAACCCGGCCGTCGCAACGTGCGACGGCCGGGTTTTTGCTATCTTGGGGGCGTGGAGCGGGGGTTGGGCATACTGAAGGCTTCATTTTGTCGGCCGGTATGCCCAACAGCGCGGAGCCACTACTTGCTAATAAGCAAGATGAGCATACCGCAGACTCCGCCTTGCCGCCCGGTATGCCAAACTCCCCGGTTCCGCTTTGATGAAAGGGAGCCTCCCGTGAGAGGAGACTACTTGCACAAACACTTTATTTCACAAAATACTACAAGTGTAGAATATAGACTATTCACACACATAAAAAGCCGGTTCCATTCTTTCTGTTTCGGCCCTGCTGATTCCATACAAGTTTGCGGTTTTCTTCCAATTCTCTCTGACAATGCTTTTGATTCTCTCAACCTGTTCCCTTGCCGTTTTCTTCTCAATTCCATAATAAGGAGCCGCATTAATGGCCAGTTCAAAATCTATTGAAGAGTTATCGGCATCCACATTCAAAGACAGGAATTCTCCGTAAATATCCGGATTCACATCATACATCGGAGAAAGCCTCCAACCATCGTCGGTCAAAAGAAACCCGTGATTTCGGAAATGGTCATCTGTATTAGATACTGCCATACTGAAAACAATCCGGTTCCACAATTCAGATAAGTCTTCCTTCGGCTTTGCGCCGTTTGCTTTTAGGAAGGAAGCAATTTCCAGGTAGCTGCTTCCGTCGCCGGTGCCTGCACCGTCTGTCTTTCCGAGCATTGTCATGGCAGACGAAAAATGAATACGCCTGTTCCCGTCACGATCAAATCTTTTTACTAAGAACGTTGTTCCGAGTTTGGAAAACTTTTCGGCTTTGGCTTCGGGAACGGAAATCCCACACTGTACCGCCAAATCATGCGCCACCATTTCCCAGGCACCTGAGTCAAACGAATCATGTTTTGATGGAAACTTTGCTATCCAAAGGGAACCATCCGGTGCCATCACTGAAGCTTTTGGTCTTGCGCCGCCAAGCGAAGATCCGGGTGCCAGCAATTGGCGTAGCCATTTTCCGTCAACGCCTATATTGTCCTGTTCAAATGCTATAGAAGCCTGTTCCAATTCCCGAAGCGATGTCCACGGAGGAGTGGTATAGTCCTTTTCGTTCGAAAGAAACTCACCATGCGGGTCAATCTTGAATCGTAAACCTCCCATGCGGCTTTCGTCATAAACTCCGAGCAGATAATCGCTTTCCGTCAGCTTTCTCGGTTTTTCCGATGCTGTTTTTGCCCGAAGTTCTTCCCTCCGGTCCATCAGCTTACGACCCCATCGATCGGGACAGGAATCCGCAAAAATGCCGAAAAGTGTCTTCGGCCCGTTTACGTACTGTCTCCCCGCAAACATATGCAGGTCCGGGTCCAATGCGGCAAATCCATTTTGCAACCAATTCGAATCGTATTCAAAAGAACAGAATTCATTTCCACGCGTCTGTGAAACATAGAGTTTGCCTATCAATTCTTTTTGAAAAGACAGGAAGTCCGCATATACATATATGGTTTTCTCTTCCATAGGGCTACCTCCGTTTCGTCACGCGCTTCTTCACCGTCAGATTAAGGTCCTGCAGCTTTCTTCCAAGCTCGTCATCCTTTGCGATAAGCAAAAGGTCGCGATCCATATAGTTAAGCGCGTGTAACACAGCTGCATAACATCCCATGGCAACAGAAGGTGAGCCTTTCTCAATTGAAACAAGGGTAGTCCTGCTGATGCCGGCACGCTCTGCAACCAGTTCGGCTGAAATCTTCCTTCGAAGTCTGGCATATTTTATCTGCTCACCCATCTGCGCCAGAATCTTTTCGGTATCGGGGAGCAGTGCAATTGATTTCTTAGGCATACAAATACCTCCTTATGTTTATAAATTTAAACAAATCGGGAGGTTTTGTCAAGTTTTATTGTTTTTAGAACCAGAAACCACACTTGCGGTTATTCTAAGTATAGGCCAATCAACGCGACCGGAATCCGAATGATTGCAAATGCGGTATCCACGCAGATGTCCACCGCACAGTCGACTGCGTGCTTCACCGTCCGCGAGAATATCTGCGAGTGCGCCATGTCATAGATGAAACAGAAGCTGATGAACAATGCCGCGAGCCACGCCCAGATGCTGACGTCCCAGCCGGCGAGGGAAGTAATCGCAGCGGCCGGCACCTGACCGATGGAGCCGATACCGAGCATCGGGAGAAGCTTGTCGCAATAGTCCGGACATATGCATGCGAAAAATGTCACAACAGCCGTCACGCACAGGACAACCACAACAGCCTGTAATGCTACTTCCGCACCGGACTTTTCGGAGAACAGATCAATGACGGAAGCCGCAACGATACCGACCGGTGCCACAATCATGAAATAACCAATGATCATCATGAACGCATACGGAACTACCGTTGCCAGAACAACACCCGAGATAAAGACTGTAATATAGAGTAATCCGAGAATAATCGGATTTAGACTCTTCATATAATCCTGAAAACAAATAAGCAGAAGCAGATTGATAGCCCATCCGATGACCACGATGCTGCCCTGAATCAGGTTAAATATCCTTGCGGAAATCTCTCTGTCAAACACCGAGTCGTCCTTAAGCCGATCACGCTTTCTTCCTGTCTCAAAAAGATTCATTTCATCACCCCATACAATCGGAATACTTCCATAGAAACCGGGCTCCCGCCTTCGCGGAAGCCCGGTGAGATGAGTAGGTGTCACTTATTTTTCGATGAAACTAATATGCCCATAAATATACATGGTCTCACCTGGTTGGTACATCAGCGAACCATCTTCAGACTCCCAATAACCCTGCGGATTGACAGTCATTGGTGCTTTAGCTTGATTCGTAAGTACATCTGTGCTGGTTACTGTGATTTCGCTGGTAGTACCGTCAGAATATGTGTATTTGACTTTATAGGACCATTCCGCTTCCAAGCTAATATCTCCTGATAGGCGACTTCCTGGGAGTGTTGTTCCAAAGTGTTCTCTGCGACCCATACCCCAACCATAAAAATCCTTAGTTGTAGTGTCATCCAGTTTCGGAAGGGTTATATCTTCTCCTTGTATGTACTGACTTGGTGAAAGATTATTGTATATGAAGTTTCCGTCCTTATAAGTTATGTCATATGCAAAAAGTGTACCGGAGTACACAGCATAAAGGGTTACATCACCGGTGGAAGAAGCTGGAATGGATGAAATCGGGTTTCCATTGGCATCTCCCCATCCGCGGAATCTTATCTTCAAGGAAGCGCCTGTGGCGGCATCAACTCCGGTAGAAATCAAATTCCCGACTTTATAATCGTCATTATAGAAGAAGCCGGAGGAATTGAGGCCGACGTTTTCCTCATAATATCTCATGGATTCAACAGGAGGGGTAACTGTTACCGGACCTCCGGAGAGAACATTATCCTCATAGTAAACCGCATACCTGTTCTGCTCCTGGGCATCTAGAACAATATCTGTCGTTTCGGTCGCCGGAATAACGGTAAGCATAGCTCCGGTACTTCTGTTTTTCCAACCATGAAAGGCATCATAAGAAATGCCGTTGGAAGTGGTTTTAGGAATATTAATTGTCGGAAGAGAAGTAGTTCCGGTACCTTCAACGTAATAATATGGCGTGAGTGTAAGTGTAGTATTACCTTGATAGTATGTAATATCATGGAGAACCCGTTCCACCGGCATTAATACAATATCGTCCGTCGCATCCGCGGGAATGGCGGCGAGGAATTGATTTGTATCTGCATCCATCCATCCCATGAAGGCTTCATAGGAAACTCCGTTCGTTGTTCTCCGGGTGATGGAATAGGACGGAAGTGAGACAGAGGTTCCTTCTTTAAAGCTGGTGGGGCTCAACGAAGTAATCACATTTCCGGAAGAATCTTTATATGTGATCTTATGCGTCGGAACCGCGGTCGGTGTCGGCGTAGGCGTACTGGTTGCCGTCGGCGTCGGTGTATTCGGCTTCGTCGTCGGCGTAGGAGTATTCGGGTTCTGCGTCGGCGTAGGGGTATTGGTCGGTCTCGGGGTAGGTGTGTTGGTAGCCTTCGGCTTCGGAGTCGGCGTATTGGTCGGCTTCGGAGTCGGCGTCACGGTGCCGGTCGGCTCTTCCGTAGGCGTAGGAGTCTCGGAAGGCTCCTCGGTCGGAGTGGGCGTTTCGGTAGGCGTAGGCGTCTCAGTCGGAGCCTCGGTAGGAGTCGGCGTCTTGGTCGGAGCAGCCGTTACTTCTTGCGTCGGGACAGGCTTTCCGGAACGCACGGCAAGAACTGCGTCGATGACTTCTTTCGGAAGCTTGCCTTCCGCGCCGGCTACCGCTTCCGGATTGACATGGTCCGGGAAGAAATACCACTCATTGTTGTACAGCACGCCGAATACACCCATTATCGTCGAGCCGGTATTCTGGTGTACGTCACCGGTTCCGGTATCCAGACGAGGTGCGGTATCGCCCCAGAAGACAGTATTCTCAAATACCTGACATTGCTTTACGTAAATCGTACCGCCGGTCTGCGCTTCGGTCGTGATGAAGTAGAGACCGTTTCCGGCAGAAACTGTACGGGTCGAGTAAACAACGCAGCCGTCAATGACCTCAAAGACGGTAACATCGGTCGTTCCTTCAAGAACGTACTGATAGGTGATATAGACGGTCTGACCTTCTGCTAAGAGCGACTTGACATATTCCATACCTGCCTCATCAATCTTACCCTCGAGGAAGGACAGGTCATCGCCGGGCGCAACCTTCCAAACGATGGTATGCGTTACGGTACCGCGGATTGCCATCGTCGTATTTGGCGTTACAACGTCATAGGAAGACTTGGAGGAAAGCTTGCTCTGAATCTCCGTCAGCATGTTGCCCTGTTCAATGTAAATGATGGTCTTGCTGTTGGCAGCAGTACCGGCAGCCTGCAGGGAGATAACGGTATTCTCTTCGAGATAGACGTATTTGTCGCCGTCAAGCTTAAGCCGTGCGAAGCCGCCCGCCGGAACCGACAGTCCGTCGCCGGAGCGGAGCTTCATCTGCGGATAAGCGTCGTAATTGTTTCCGTCGCGGGACACGCTGACCTTGCCCTCCACCTCGACAACGATGATGGAGCGGTAGGCCTTGCCCTTGCCGGTAAGGAGAAGCACAAGCACGACTGCAGCAACTACTACGCCTGCACCCGCGCCGCCGAAGATTGCCCATTTCTTCATGTGTTCGTACCTCCGTCTTTCTCAAGAATATACTGCGTAAAATGTGACACCAGTTCGCCGTCCAGCTTGCCTTCCCCTACCATAGAGGAGAGGATCGCAAGCGCTTTGTCTCTCGGAACGGCTTTCTTATACGGCCGGTCGTCGGCCGTTAACGAATCGTAAATATCGGAAATCGTCATGATCCGGACTTCCAGCGGCAGGGAATCCGCCGTAGCGCCGTTCGGGTATCCGCTTCCGTCGAGATACTCGTGATGCGCGGCTGCCAGCTTCCGTACATCGTGGAACGCATCGGTAAATGTGATCTTCGAAAGGATGCGGTCCGTATAGACGACATGCATCTCGATGATCTTTCGTTCCTCCGCGGTGAGCGTGCCCTTCACGATCATCATCTCGTGCATTTCCTCGTCATTGAGGAACGGAACAACCTCGCCCGTGTCGGGATCGGTCACTGTGAAGCTCTGTAAGGCCTGTATGGCGCTTCTTTTGCCTTCATCGAGGAAACCCGCGGTATTGCACGTCCGGATCAATTCACGGCCGTTTTGGAACGTCTCAAGGCGTTCTGCGTACTCCGTATCGGACGTCTGCCCGGAAAGATGCTCCAGTTTGAGGAGTGCTTCCATGTATTTCCAGCGGTTTTCAATGATCGGAAGCCGGTAATCGAGCCGGTCCGGTTTATTCATAATCTCAATCGGTGTAATCAGCTTTCCGACGTCGTGCACCATCGCAGCCATGACAAGCTGTTCGCGGCGTTCTTCGGTAAGCGGGTCGTCGCCCTGCGCCTCTCCGGTCCGCATCAGGTAGCGGGCGAAGCCGTCGCAGTACTCGGCCACATGAATGGAGTGATTCGCGTTGTAAGGCGTGCGCTGGTCGATTGCCGTCGTGAGAGACTCGACGAAGGAATATAACATGTCACGCAACTGCTGAACGAGGATCATGTTCGACAGGGAGATGGCGGCCTCGGAAGCAATCGAGAAAACGATGCGTTCGCTGTCTGCGGAGAATCCGGTAATTTCCCCGGAAGCATCGGTCGCGTTGATAAGCTGCAACACGCCGATGACCTTGCCGTCGTGGTCGATTAACGGAACCACGAGCATGGACTGTGTGTGGTAGCCGGTGATGCTGTCGTATTTCTTCGGACCCTGCCAGTCGAAAGAGGAGTCGTGGTAGACGTCCTCGATGTTGATTGTTTTCTTGTGGATTGCGGTGTAGGCGCATACCGAGCGCTCGTCCATCGCCACCGGCGGCATTGAATCGATCGGCTCGCCGTTTCCGCCCTGATACACCTTCATTGTATGGTTCCGAAGAATCATAAACTCAAGATGATCATCCTTAAGAAGGTAGAGCGTTCCGGCGTCGCAGCCGGAGATTTCCATACATTCGCTGATCAGTTTATCAAGCAGCTTCGGATAGCTTTTCTCAGCGGTCAGGCTGATGGCGATGTCCAGAATCCGCTGCATGTCATTCGTGATTTTCATGGTGATACCTCTCAAAAAGACGGCAAATGCCCTTTTCCCCCGCCTTAGGACGGAAAGGAGACGGAACGCAGGAACTGAAGCGACTTCATAAGCCGGTCCCTGCCGGAAACTTCAATCAATACCGACGGATCGCAGGAGAGAAGAGCGGGATCCTTAAGGACCGACCAGTCAATCTTTCCGCTTCCGATCGGGAGGTGCAGGTCTTCCTGCCCGTCATTATCATTCAAATGGATGTGCCGGATGTGCCCCGTAAGCGCTTCCGTCCAATCCTTTACGGAAGCCTGCGAAAGGTACGCATGCGCAATGTCAAGGCACACTCCGAAGTTCGGTATGTCCGCCATTCCTTCGGCAACCCGAAGCAATAAGTCCGGCGTGTCATCGAACATGTTCTCAAGGTAGATGTTTACATCGGGATAACTCCGGCAAATGCCATTCCAATACTCGATGTTCCGTTCCGCCCAGCGGTCCCGGTACGCCTTCGATTTGAAATCCGACAGATAGTTTGTGTGGAAGACAACGCCGCGCGCGCCGAGTTCCCCGGCGATTTCGATGCTCTGTTTCACCCGGTAGTCCGAAGCCTTGCGGATTAGCGGGTCGCTGCTCGACACGGTAATGTCGAGAAATGCACCGTGAAGTGTGTCAAGGGTCGTGTTGCGCCCGAGGCCTTTATAGGTTTTTACAATCTCGGAAACCAAGGCCCGGTCGTCGAGAACGGACGGCTGGAAAAATTCGTTGTACTCAAAGCAGAGGTCGTTTTGTTCGGCAATCTGCGCCCACGCTTCCGCGTCCCGGTATTCGGGAATGCATTCGAGAATCATAATTTCACCCTGTATACAAAGATTTTATGGGATTTGCCCTTCAGCGGGATTTCGCCGACGTCCTCGGTTTCAATCCGGCCTTCGAGGCGTTTCTTTACTTCTTCGCTGATTAGTATCTCACCGGCCTTGGCGTTGCTCTCAAGACGGGACGCCGTGTTGACCGTGTCACCAATGGCGGTATAGTCCATTCGGAAGTTGCTGCCGATGTTACCGATAATGGCCTCGCCGCAGTTTACGCCGATGCCGTAGCTGACCTTCTTTCCGAACTTCTCCATCAGCTTCTCCGCAAGGGCATCGGAAGCTCTTGCAATATCGCAGGCGGTCATCACCGCGCGGTATACGTAATCGTCCAGATCGAACGGCGAGTTGAATACGGCCATTGCCGCGTCGCCGATGAATTTGTCGAGGGTTCCTTTGTTTTTGAAGATGGCGTCCGTGATCACGCCGAAGTACTCATTCAGGATGTCTACGACTTCCTCAGGCGTCAGGTTCTCGGACATCGTCGTGAAGCCTCTTATATCGACAAATAGAACAGCAATGTCTTTATGGCGTCCGCCGAGCTGCAGTTCGTAAGTACCGGAGCCGGCTACGTCGTCAACGATCTCAGGGGCGACGTACATGCGGAAGGCATGATTGATTTTCTGTCTCTCGTAACGCGCTGCCAGGTAATGGTAGACGACGATGCCGATCATCAGAAGGACGCAGGCGAGCGTCATATAAAGAAGCATTACGTAAATCCCATTCTTATAAAGAATCAGGGACGAAACGAAATGAACGATCAGCGTGCCCGCGCAGAGGCAGAGGCCTTTGACGATACTTGTATGTAATAAAGCGAAACAGAGAAGTCCGCTTACAATTGCATATATCCAGGCAAGGACATTGGAGTTTGCGTCGGTCTGCAGGCGGCCTTCGTAAACCGCTTCCATGATGTTGGCGTGAATTTCCACTCCGTACATACGGGACGCATCGTTGTCATTTTTGATAAGGATTTTAAAATCGTCCTGCAAACCGGAGGCGTATGCACCGACCAGAACGATGTTGTTCGCGAAGCGCGCGGTGTCCTGTCCGTCCTGCAGAAGGTCGTACATGGAGATGCTGTCGAAGTCTCCGGGACCGGAGGTGTAGGAGAAGCGGTACTTGACGTATTTCTTTCCGGAATAGTCCGGAATCGAGATCGAAGCATACTCCGGATGCATCGCTTTATAGGTTGGATTGGCTTCTACAAACTCGGTGAATTTTTTGAGTGTTTTGACGGATAAGCTGTCATACCAAACATTTTCGTACCAAATTCCGGTAAATGCGGTGGTGATGTAATCGTACCGGTCGGGTTCACAGTTGACGAGTCCGTAATCGACGACATTCTTCAGTTCCTCATAGGGAAATGTCATGGAATCGACCTTGGTTTCCAGCTTGTCCGTGCCGGCCACGTGCTTCGAGGTAATCGCGTTGATTCCGACTACGGTATTGCCGTACTTCGAAGCGGCCTCCACCAGAGCGGCGTCGCCCTCCGCATCCTTATGGCCGGTGAACATGATATCGAATACAATAACGGCCGGACGGTGCTCGGCGGTATTCAGCTTATCGATCATCTTTGCGTAGAGCTCGCGGCTCCATGTGGAAGGCTGACCGTATTCCTGAATGGTTTTCTCATCAATCTGCACGATACTGATCGGAAGCGTGCTGACGGATTCCGTCTGGTAAACGGTGTCCGTGAACTGCGTATTCAGCGTGTTCAGAAGGTTGTTCCGCTTCGTTATGATGAACACAAGAACCGCAACCAGCAATGAGATTCCGATACAAATCTTAATGTTCGGGGTAGGGCGCTTTCGACCGCGTGCCATAATGTCTTCCTTTCCGATTCCGTCAGAATGGTTTACCTTTTCGGTAAAAACAAATTCCTTAATAAATATACCAAAAACGAGAGGCAAAATCAACCGCTGTCAACAGAAAAAGTAAATAATATTTCCCGAAAATTCAGAAACAGTTAAGAATTGTACAAGAGTTGCGTAAAGACTTTCGCATTTGCCGGTGTTATGATGAGTGCGTAAACAGCCGGACAGGGATGTGCTCCGGCGAGAAGATTGAGAGAAAAAAGAGGAGAATAAGACGATGAATGAGAACAAGACACGGATTGTAACAGCGAAGGATATTTCGAAAACATTTTCCAATGAGACGGTGCAGCAGCACGTGTTAAAAAATTTAAATCTTACGATCTACCGCGGTGACTTCACGGTCATCATGGGAAACTCCGGATCCGGTAAGAGCACACTTCTTTATACGCTTTCCGGAATGGACCGGCCGTCACTCGGAACGGTGACCTACCACGTGGACGAAAAGGACGTTGAGATCTCGCATTACACGAACGATGAGCTGGCGCGCTTCCGCAGAGACCACGCAGGCTTCGTGTTCCAGCAGAACTACCTGAACGATTCGATGAGCGCGCTCGACAACGTTATGGTGTGCGGACTTTTGAAAAAGGGTGACCGCAAGGCTCTTGCGGAAAGAGCGAAGAAGCTGATGGAGCAGGTGGAACTTAACGAGCAGGATCAGCGGAAGTTCCCGACGCAGCTCTCCGGCGGACAGCAGCAGCGCGTAGCCGTAGTAAGAGGCGTCATCAACGAACCCGAGATTCTGTATGCCGACGAGCCGACCGGCGCGCTGAACTCCCAGAATACGGAGAACGTACTGAATATTCTTACGGATCTGAACAACCGGGGACAGAGCATTGTTATGGTGACGCACACGATTAAAGCAGCCGAACGCGGCAACCGCATTCTGTACCTTGCCGACGGTGTCATCACGGCGGAAGCCGACCTCGGCCCGTACATGGGCGACTACCGCGACGAAAGCAATCCGAATCTTGCCGTAGCAAAGGAACGTCATGCGAAGCTTAAGAGCTTCCTTCAGGAAATGGGGTGGTAAGATGTATAAGCTGTTCTTTATTGCCCGTAACAATATCAAGAAGCAGAAGGGCGACATGATCACATTTCTCGCATTTACCCTTCTTGCCTCTTATCTGATCTTCCAGTGCGCAAGCGCGCTTCTCGGAACGGGAAAGGTGATGAACCGCCGTTTTACCGAGGTGAACGGAGCGCATGTCATGATACTCGGCGGTAACTCGGAGGAAGAAACCAAGGCCTGGACCGACGCGTTTCTTACGAATCCGAATATCGTGGATTTCGAGACGGTGCCCTTCGTGAACATGTACGGAGAATACCGGAACGCAAAGGACGACGAGTATCAGGAATACACGATCTACGCGGAGCCTTATACGACTGCTTCCCGCATGATGCAGATGCATCTCGATACAGCTAACCTTACGGAAAATGACATAATCATTCCGTTCTACTTAAAGAGCCGGTTCAAAATCGGCGATACGATGGTGTTGCGCTATGATAATAATGTTTATGAGTTACGTGTCGCCGGATACGCAGAGGACCCGTACTTCTCCTCCTCCGTCAACATTACGGTCTACTACTGCTACCTGTCTAAGTCTATGCTCGACCGGATCACAACCGAGAATCCGAACCGGGCAGGATGGGGTACCGTGTACCGCGGAATCATTGACCAAACTAAGCTTGATGACGGACTTGAGACCATGACGGTTGAGAAGGAAATCTGCGAGAGCTATCTGAACAGTATCCTTCCTTACATGGAGATCACTCCCGAGAAGAATTACACCGGTTACACTTCGGTTAACTGGCATATGATCCGCGGCGGAGCGCAGTTCCTTCCGCAGGTTGTGATGGGCATCGTGCTGATGTTCGGCGTGCTGATTCTGGTCATCGCATTTGTCATCATTTCCCACGGCGTGAAGAATTTCATCGTCCGGAATATGAAGAACACCGGTATCCTGGAGGCTTCCGGTTACACGGCTTCGATGCTTCGGTGGGCGCTTGTGCTGCAGATTGTGCTTGTGGCATTGCTCGGTTCCTTAATAGGTGTCGGCCTCGGAGTCGCCACCAGCGGTGTTTTCGGAAACGTGGTCAGCAGTGTGCTCGGACTTTCCTGGAACCAGCCGGTCATGTGGGGTGTTGCGGGACTGACTGTGCTCGGAATGGTGCTTGTGACCTTTCTGCTTGCGATGGTAATCGGCCGTGTATATAAGAGGATTACGGTGCTTGACGCGTTGAGAGGCGGCATTAACACCCATAACTACAAGAAAAACCATGCTCCCCTTGACCGGACAAGTCTTCCGCTTCCGGTTGCGATGTCCGTAAAGAGCACTCTCGGAAATGCAAAGAACAGCATTCTCCTGGTTGTCATCACCGCGATTCTCGCGATTGCGATGGCATGCGGCTTCGGCATGTACGAAAGCTTCGGCGCGAAGCCGGAAACTCTGCTTGAAATCATGGGAATGGAAGCCGGCAAGGTTTATATGTCGAACGGTGATCCTTCACTTGCGGATGAGTACCGCAAGATTGACGGTGTCACGAATGTACTTGTACAGAAGGGCTTCGAGCCGATTGTCACATTTGACGGCAAAGAAAAATCCGCTTACACCTATACCGAGGATGATGTTAACCACCGCGTATATCTGAAGGTGCTTGCAGGACGTGTACCGGTACATGAGAACGAAATCATGCTGACGCAGGTGCTGGCAGAAGATCTCGGCGTTAAGATCGGCGACGTCGTGACCGTGAAGAACGGCACGAAGAGCGCGGATTACATCGTAACCGGTTTCGACCAGCGGATGGAGCGCATGGGGCGCACCATGAACCTTACCATCGAAGGCGCGGAAAGACTTCTCGGCAAAATCACCCGGATGGACATCCTGATTTCCGCAGAGGACAATGTAAGCTTTGAAGAACTGTCGGAGAAGGTGAAGGCAATCGCCGACGCGCACGGCGACACGAAATATGTGATCGTGAACTCCGAAAAGAACATGGAATCCACCATGGGAACCATCGCCGTGGCGCTGAAGATCGTGTGCATCGTTATTGCGGTGATCACCCTTCTGATCGTGGTATTTACCGAGACATTGATTATCCGCGCCAAGATCACGAGAGAGTGGCGTTCCATGGGTATCAGCAAGGCGCTCGGCGCAACGAGCGGGCAGTTGGTTCTGCAGATTATGCTCTCAAATCTTCCCGCCGTAATCCTCGGAAGCGTCATCGGCGTTGCAGTTTCCGAGTATGCCGGAAGATTCCTCTGCCGCACAATCTTCTCCCTGTTCGGACTGAAGAAGATTGACTTTGTCACTCCGTTCCACTGGATTCTTCTGACGGTATTCGGAATCGTTATCATGGCAGCAATGAGCGCCGCATTAATCGGTCTCCGCGTCCGCAGAATGAAGCCCGTCGAGATGATTACGGAGGAGTAGAAGCCGTTCCGAAAGACTAATACCTCAATAAAGAACCGCCAGGCGGCCGATTCACGGCTACCCGGCGGTTTTGTTCTGAACACTCTATATTTCTATACGGCTCTTTCCCAACTCATCTTAGGCTTTCTCTTTTTTTTGACACAATCTACCAGATACAGATTTATCAAGGTTTGATAAGGAATTCCGGACTCGGTCGCTTCCTGCTTGAAGTAATCAATCACAGCCGGTGATAACTTGATGGTCACCTGCTTTTTCAGCTCTTTGGTATAAGGGTTGGGACGTGGATTCAGATTGTCAATATCATATTCCTTTAGCATATCTTTCTGCCTCCCTGCTCGTCGCTTTTCTTGCTGATATAATTCTGATAACATTGTCATTCTTCCGATAGCAATGACACACAATGCAGAGGTTTCCTTTTAGGCTGATTCCCAAAAGAATAAACCGGTCTTCCTCTGCGGAGTGCTCGGGATCGTCGAAGCACAGAGCCTTTGCATCTTTGAAAACGGTTTTGGCTTCCTCGAAGCTTACTCCGTGCTTCTTTTGGTTAATTGCGTTTTTTCTTTCGTTCCATTCAAACAGTAGCATGAAAATCCTTCTTTTCGTAATTATAATATATTTATAAAACATTGTCAAGAATCGGCATGGAAGCCTTAACAGTACTCGGTGGTGCGGTGTCAACAGTATACCCGTCCTTTGTACCCTCAAACAATCGGCAAACTGAATGGAAAAAGTCTTTTTCTTTGTTCACTGTCACGATGGTCCTGAAGGGCAGGGCAAGGGAATTCTCGTCATTTTGTCACATTCTCAGTGGATGTTTCGGTAAATGTGACGACACATAATAAAAAAGCGCTGTCGTACAGCGATGAAATCGCCGGTACGGCAGCCTGTTTCTGCTTGGACTGATTGCTCTTGCGTTATTTTGTTGCTTTGATTTTTTCTCCTTCGGGAAGGATTAAAAAACATAATCTCAGTTGCTTGAAAATCTTCAGCAACGTGGAGAGATTCGGTGTTATTGCACCCGATTCAATCCGTGCTACGGAAGACTGCGGTATTCCGCAAAGCTTTGCAAGATCTCTCTGCGTGAGTTTGAGGTCTTTACGGCGGTTAATCATTACCCCGACAATCATAGATGCGGTCTCCGCCTCATCAATTATCTCGGCCGCCACAGGGCTTTGGACCCTGGCTTTTGTTTTGTGTTTTTCCCAGTCATTCATGATTGCGCGCCCCTTTTCATTCGGATTCTTTTGCACACATATGATAGCATAAATGCATTCAAAAATCAATCATGCTTTGCGTCGTTTATTCTGTCCGGTGAGACTCTCGAGATCATCACTTTTTTTCGAAGAGAACTCTGATTGGTCTTGAGTGATGGGGCTGTCAGCAGCTTCAAAAGAAATCTGTACACGCACGCCGATTTTCTCACAGATTTCACATAACCGTTTTACGGTAATATTGTTTGTACCGGATTCGTACTGAGAAACCATAGGTTGACTGATCTTCAGTTCCCGAGCGAGCCCGGTCTGGTTCAATCCCTTTTGATTTCTGTAGTTCACAAGTTGAAGTGAAAAACCATCCAATGCCTTAGCAGACATATATCCTGCATAGTTCTCCAACGGCTTATCAAGTTTATCCGATAATTTCTCCACAACGGAGAGAGCATCTGTAAAATGTGAATTCATATTGTCTCCTTTTCCGTTTCTACTGTCGCTATTTCGATTTTATAACCTATAACTTATATTGTCAATGCTGTTTATTCTTTTGCACTATTCAGTGGCGCTGTCACACGGATTTTCTGTGGCGGATTCGAGGGGACTGTGGTACAATGGAGAAAGGTGCGAGGCACAAGGCGCGGCGATGGCCGCGAGGGCGGAATTATCATTTCGAATGAGAGAGTGAGAGTATGCATTACCGGGTCTTAATTGTGGATGACGAAATCGAGCTGGCGAAATCCACCGCCGAATACATGGAAATGTTTGACATCAAAACGGCATATGTGGACAGTGCCGCTTCCTGCTATGCTTTCTTTGCGGAAAATGACACGGAGCTGATTCTTCTCGACATCAACCTGAAGGACGGCTCGGGTTTCTCCGTATGCCGCAAACTCCGGGAGGAGTACCGGCTGCCGATTCTCTTCATAAGCGCCCGCCAGAGCGATGACGACGTGCTTGCCGCGTTAAGCATCGGTGGCGACGATTACATCAAAAAGCCCTACAGCCTTTCGGTGCTTCTTGCGAAGGTCAAGGTCAATCTGAAACGTGTGGCGGAGCTGCGCGCGGCCGAACAGAGCACGGCTGGTACGGGTACGGCAGGTCCGGACGCAGGAAGGCAGACCGCCCCGCAGGATGCCGCAAGCAGCGAGCTTTCACTTGATTCCGCCACGATGTCCGCAATCCGCCGCGGGAAGCGTGTGCCCTTAAAAGCGAAGGAATTCTCGCTTCTTTCCTGCCTCTATGAGCACCGGAACACGATTGTCACGAAGGAAGACCTGTTCCGAGAGGTTTGGGGCGACGCCTTCTACACCGACGGCACGCTGAACGTACACATAAGAAAGCTTCGCGAGAAGCTTGAGGATAACCCGAATGAGCCGGAGCTGATCAAGACCATCTGGGGTACCGGCTACATTCTTTCATTGGAGGACGGCAAATGAAACAGCTGCGTACATTGTTCATCGGCTTCCTTCTTCTGATGGGCGTGCTGTATCTTGTCATCGGCTATTTCGCGGGAGGCCTTAAGTATGATCAGCGCGACATGGTGGACTATAACGATAAGATTTACCGCATCACGGAGGATTACCTTTCCGGAAAGAGCGCGGCGGAGATTGAGAAGACCTATGACTGTCGGCTGCTTTTGAACGGTTCTTCGGACAGTGCAGAGCTCATTAAGCTGCAGTCCGCGCGGGCGCTCGTGATGGATTTTGCGCCGGAGGGAACCGTGATCGGAAAGGTCTGCTGGAACGATTCCGAAGGATTGTACGACAACAGTAGAAAGGCGACAATAAAGACACTTCAGCTGTTCTGGCTGATTCTTCTCATCACCGGATCCGTGCTGCTTCTTGCCGTGGATTATTACCTGATACGCCCGTCGCGGGAGCTTCGGAATTACGCCGGAGAAATCGCCAAAGGCAATCTTGACGTAAAGCTTCCGATCCGGAAACATAACCCGTTCGGAAATTTCGCCGAAGGGTTCGATCTGATGCGAGAGGAGCTCCGGAACGCGAAGGAGCGCGAAGCCGCGGCGGAGATCGCCAAGAAGGAACTCGTTGCCGAGCTCGCCCATGACATCAAAACGCCGGTAGCGACCATCATCGCGACCTGCGAAGTGCTTTCCGCTAAGGCTCAGCGGCGCCTTGACGCCAATCCCGACGACGAGGAAACGAAGGACGTTCTCGAAAAATCTGACGTCATCGCTCACAAGGCGGAAACCATCCACAGCCTGATGGACAACGTCTTTCAGACGACGCTCGAGGAACTCTCAAGGATCGAGGTCAACCCCAGGGAGGAGAGCACCGAAACCATCGAATCGTATTTCCGTAATCTGAAGAATTACGGTAAGATAATTGTTGAAAACCGCATCCCGCAATGCCTTGTATATATGGACAGGCTGCGGATGGAGCAGGTTATCGACAACCTGGTCGGCAACTCGAAGAAGTACGCGAATACCGACATCCGCGTCAGCTTCGACGAGGTGGAGACAGCGTCCGGTGACGGCGCATCGATGACATTTGTCCGAATCCGCGTAAGCGACAGCGGCCCGGGCGTGCCGGAGGAAGAGCTTCCGCTCATCACCGAGAAGTATTACCGCGGCTCCTCGGTCAAGGACAAAGCCGGCTTCGGGCTCGGTCTGTACCTTGTAAAGACCTATATGGAACGGCAGGGCGGCGGCATGGAGTGCTATAACAATGACGGGTTTACCGTTGAACTGTATCTGAAGAAGGTGTGACGGGTTTACCGTCGAGTTATATTTGAAAAAAGTTTGACGGATTTGCCGTCGAATTTCATCTGAAATGGCATTGACGGATTCTGCGTTGTTTGGAATCCGTTTTTGTGCTAAAATGAAAGAGCAATGCACCGCGCAGGTCATAAGGAAAAATCCTTATGACACATCGCAGAAAGGAGGCCGTATGTTTACCTGGAATTATTCGTACATATCCCGCGCAAGACTGGAGACGGACTTATCGCAGATTGATACCGAACAGGGCGAAGGCGACGTTCTGGTCCGGATTCATACGACCATCCATCTCGCGGAGGAAGCGGTGGAACTGGCCCGCTTTATCAAAAATCTGATCCCGCGGGCGAAGATTATCGGAACCAGTACTTCGGCCGCCATTAACCGCGGCAAGCTTACCATGAACCAGTGTGTCATTTCGGTCACCGTGACACAGTCGGCGAGCATCTGCTCAATGATGCTTCCGACGATTGATGCGGCGACCGGCATACCGCTTTCCGTTGACGGGGTATGTGATATCGCAAAACCTTCCGTGATGCAGCCCGGAATGAAGATTCTCTTCGCATTTCTCGCCGGGCGGTTTTACAACTTTGAGCGGATGGTAGACCGGGTCAACACGTGCGCGCCCGGCACCCGCATGATCGGCGGAATCGTGAATTATTCAGATATCGGAAGACAGAAGGAGTCGGAAGGGGGCTTTGTTTTCGACGAGAACGGGTACTCGAAGCAGGGGCTTCTCTTGTGCTCCCTGGCCGGCGGGGAACTGGCGGCGGTAACCGACTACGCGACGGGAGCGCAGGCAATCGGGGATTCCTATCCGATTACCGATGCCTTCGGCAGCTGCATATTAAAACTCGGCGAAGTCGACGCGGCGAAGGAGTACCGCTCCGGCGTCGGCAACGCGCTTCGGAGGCACCCCGAGCTTGCAAACCTGTTCCCGCTTGTTTACGCGGACGAGGAGGATATCCCCGTCCCGATTACCTATGCGGAAGGAAAGACGCTCGCGGAGCTGTTTCCTCCGGAAAGTCCCGCCTATCGCGAAGCCTACGCTGCACGCCCGGACATTGATGCCGGAGTTCGGCGCGAGAGACTTCTTACAAACCATAACGTTACCGTCGGGCGAAGTCTTCGGCGTGCATTTATCTATGACCGGAAGATTATCGCCGACAACCGCGCAATGTTCCGCCGCATCGAGAATTTCGAAAAGGCGCAGACCATTACGGGCTACCTTGCCTCGGCGCGTTCAGGCATCTACTCAAATTGCGCCAAATGGGAACTCTCCGTTTACGAAAACTCCAATATGTGCGGGTGCGTAACGGAAGGGGAAATCGTGTGGAAGAACGGCCGCAACGTGCTTGCGGACTGTGCCTTCACCGTTGCCGCCTTCGGCGAGGAGCCGATGACGCAGGAGTGCAATCCGTACGCATTTTCCCATACCGATTCGCTTGCTGCGGACAACCAGGCACTGTTAAGTTATCTGTTGGAGATGGAGACAAGAATCGAGAAGAGACCTTCGGGCGCCGGCGCGGCCGCGGGACTTAAGCAGTTCGTTCGGGACTGCGAGCTCAAGCTTCTCTACTCCGAGCAGGAGGATATTCCGAACGAAGCCGCCATGAATATGGACATGAAGCTTCACGGATATGACCGGATCTGCATCATTCGCGTGCCGGACACGTCCGGGATGCGTGTCGTTTTCGACGAGGATCTGATTGCCCTTACCGCCAGAAGCTTTATCAGCCGGTGCGCGGATTTTGCGGCAAAGCATTATTACAAAGCTTACCGGCTCGACACCTGGCAGGTTGCTGTTGCCGCGCCGTCCTACACCTGTTCCCTGAGTACCATGCAAAAGCATATGGAACAGCTGCAGAAGAGCCTTTTCATGTCTTCCGGCGGACTGATTGCCATCGTTCCGATTTTCTGCCTTATTAACGGCGCCACGGTGGAGAATCTGCGGCAGGTTTATTATTCCGCCGCCATTGAAATGTCGCATAAGAATACGCAGTTTTATGTCTGTGACGCGGTCAATTACCAGTCTGACGAAGAGAGCATAAGAAAGCGTTACCGCATGATTAACGTAATCAATTATGCGATTGCGCATGATGCGGTAATTCCGTATTATCAGGGCATCCATGACAATGCGACGGGGACGATTCATCATTACGAATCCCTGATGCGGATCATGGATGAAGAGGGAAATGTGTATACGCCGTACCATTTTCTGGATATTGCGCGCTCCTACGGACTGCTGTATGACTCTCTGTCCATGATTATGGTCCGTAAGGTGTTTGAAAAGTTCAAAAACAACCCGGATATCAGTGTCAGCATCAATCTTTCGGTGCGCGACATCAAGAACCGGGAGATGCTTGATTATATCTATGACACGCTGTCGGTTGCGGATTACCCGCAGAATTTCATTTTCGAGATTCTTGAGAATGAGGAAGTCGACGCTTATGAGCTGATTGAGGATTTCGTTGACCGGGTTCATCAGCTCGGCGGACTGGTTTCGATCGATGACTTCGGAAGCGGCTACTCCAACCTGCAGCATATCATCAGCATTCACGCCGACTACATCAAAATCGACGGCTCCATTGTAAGGCAGTGTTTTGAAAACCCGGAGGCAGAGAATCTGATTACCCTCATCATGGGCTGGAAACAGCTGAGCGGACAGAGGCTTCGGGTTGTGGCGGAATTTGTGGAGAATCCTGAGATTCAGTACGTTCTGCTCCGTTACGGGGTGGATTTCTCGCAGGGATATCTGTTTGCAGAGCCGGAGCGGGATATTACGGTGTGACAGCACGGCGGCAAATGGCATAGCGGTATGGCATTTGCCGGAGAGGGCAGTGCCGTGTGGCATTTGCCGGATAAAAGGAGGCAATCATGGACAGATTCACGGAAGAGCGGAAGACAATCGGACTCATCATTGAAGACCTTGCCATTGACTACGCGAAGGAAATTATCCGGAGCGTGCAGCTTGCAACCGCGGCGTTTCCGAATCTTCGGCTTCTGGTGCTGCCGGGGCTTCATGAGCAGTTAGAGTACGGGAAGACAAGCAGCTTCTACGATACCCGCGTCCATAACATGATTTACGGACTCGAGGAGATTGTCAAAATCGACGGCCTGCTTCTGACGCTTCCGAATATCAGCGGCGTAAGCGGCGGCAGCATATTCGACGACGCTTTCTCCAACTACGCGCGCGTTCCGCGGGTGTTCATCTCAACGGCGGTGACGGACGGCGTTACGGTACGGTACGACAATGAAAAGGGAATCCGCGAAGCGGTCAATTACCTGGTTAACGTGAAGGGCCTTCGGAAGTTTGTCATGCTCGGCGGCCGCGATGACAATGCGGATGCGCAGGACCGTAAGGAGGTCTACCAGAAGTGTCTTGCGGAGAAGCATATCGAATTCACGGAAGACATGTACGAGAAAACGGATATGTCCATTGACGCGTTAGCGGAAGCGGAGCGCCTGATGAAACGGAATCCCGATGCGGAGGCAGTCTTCTGTGTCAACGACCAGGTTGCGGTTCCGCTGTACAGTGTGCTTAAGGAGCTCGGAATGAAGCCCGGCAGGGACATTCAGGTCTTCGGATTTGATAACACGAAATTCTCCGGAACGATGCTTCCGCCGCTTGCGTCCATCGGCGCCGACGGAATGACGCTCGGGGAGAAGGCCGTTGAGATGCTTCTTCGGATGATGAAGGGCGAGAAGGTGGAGTCGGCGATTCTTCCGACCAAACTTTTCGGCAAGGAATCGTTAGAGTACGCGATGTACGAATACACGACGATGGAAATGCTGCGGATTGACGAGACTTTCGTCTACCGCATGTTCGACGACTGCTTCTACCGGTACCGGAGTGAAGTGCACGACCGTGAGGAAGTGGACCTTCGGAGGCTTTTCTACGAATTCATAACGAGAATGCTCCGGGCCATGATCTCGAGTTCCATGTCGCCGGAGGAGTTCAATGAAGTCCGCCGTCTGATTGACATCTTCTTTTCAAACGGCGCGATGCGGTATACGGATCCGGCCCATATGGTGCGCTGCATCGAGCGGCTGCAGAACGGAATGAACAAATCCCAGAAGACTCCTCTTTCAAATGTGATGACGAACCGCTGCTTTTCCTACATGAAGGACCGCGCAATCGTTTCCATGGCGGCCGATGCCAACCGCTTCGACGCGAACCTCAAGGTGGAGCGCGAGCGCATCCGGAATTTCTTCGTGTGCGGTACCCAGTTTGACGGCGGAAACACCGTCACGGAAGAAACGATAATCCGTAACATCGATAAACTGAGTTTCTCGAACGCCGCTCTGTATCTTTTCGAGAAACCGGTTCCGGTTCCTCCGGAAGGAGCTATCACATTTCCCGAGACGGCGCGCCTTGTGTGCGTTGTGAAGGATGGGGAATTACGCGTGTTATCGCCGGAGCGCAGAGCCTGCAGACTCGATGCGATGCTTGAGCGGACCGAACTGCCGAAATGCGGCGCATATATAGCATCTTTGGTGTTCTACGGCAGTAGAATATATGGCGTTCTGATTACCGAAGTAACCGGAACGGTGGCGGACCGCGGCGAATTTGTCGCGAAGCAGCTCGCGCAGATTTTGTACATCAATGAGATGAATCATAAGTCAGATAAAGAATAGAAAGTGTCAGACGGCCTTGTGAAAACGCGAGGCATAATATTAAATACGGAGGCGGAAAATGGCAAAGCAGAATTGGAAGCCCGGCAACATGCTCTACCCGGTGCCGGTCGTAATGGTAAGCACAAAAAAGAAAGGAAAGAACGAGCGGCCGAATATCGTAACGGTTGCCTGGGCGGGAACCATCTGTTCCGACCCCGTGATGCTTTCGATTTCGGTTCGTCCGGAGCGTTACTCGCACGAAATCATCGAGGAGACCGGCGAGTTCGTGGTCAATCTCGTGACCGAAGAGCTGACGGAGAGCTGTGACTGGTGCGGTGTCCGTTCCGGACGCAAGTTCGACAAATTCCGCGAGCGGAAGCTCACCGAGTACTATTCCGAATACATGGAGACGCCCGCAATCGCGGAAAGCCCGGTCAACCTGTACTGTAAGGTTGTGAAGACGGAACGTCTCGGCGCGCATGATATGTACCTTGCGGAGATCGTCGGCGTTACCGTTGATGACCGCTATATGGACGAAGAAGGAAAGTTCGACCTTGAAAAGGCAGGCCTTGTGGCATATTCCCACGGCGTGTACCACGCGCTCGGAGCAAAGCTCGGAACCTTCGGGTTCTCGGTGAAGAAATAAAAGCGGGACTTTAGGTCCCTACGAAAAGAAAAGAAAAATCCGAAAAGCCGGCTTCGTCCGGCTTTTCGTAAATCGCGCGCAGAAAAGAGGATAACTATGGAGTACTACGCAGAATGGCGCCTTCGGGGCGACCGCTATGACAACGGATACGGAAACGGGCTGACGCTCGCGAACGGCGAATCCGTGCAGGAGATGCAGAAGGTTTCGGAAACGGAAGATGTGACGGTGTTCCGTGGAAAGCGGGGACACCTGCTCCGGTGCTTTCATGAGAAGACCGGTGATGTGACCGTGTGCAGGACCGAATTTCAGAATGATACCGACGAACCGGCGACGGTGGAGATGCTCGCGAGCTTTGCGCTTCGCGGCGTGACGGCCGACCGGATGCACCGCGCCACATCCTTCTGGAGCGCGGAAGGAAAGCTGCTGTCGCAGAACCTTACGGAGCTTAACATGGAGCAGTCCTGGGCGGGACACGGGTACCGCGTGGAGCATTTCGGGCAGGTCGGTTCCATGCCGGTAAGGAAGTGGTTCCCGTTCCTTGTGTTAGAGGACAGCGTCGTGGGACGCTTCCTCGGAATCCAGTTGTACTGTGCCGGAAGCTGGCAGATGGAGATTGTGCGTAACGGCGCGGATCTGCATGTGCTGGGAGGTCTTGTTGACCGCGATTTCGGAGCGTGGACGAAGAGTATTGCGCCCGGAGAAACCTTCGTGACACCTCGTGCGGTCATAGCGGAAGGAACCAACTTTGAGGAGGTCTGCGATAAGCTCGTAAAGGCTCAGAAACCGAGAATTGCGGAAGCGGACAGAGACCTTCCGATTCTTTTCAATGAGTACTGCCAGAGCTGGGGCAATCCGTCGGAGGAGACAATCCGGAAAATGGCAGAGCGGCTTCGGGGTTCCGGCGTCAGATTCTTCGTTATCGACTGCGGCTGGTACCGGCAGCGCGACGGTGAAAACTGGTTTAATTCGGCAGGCGACTGGAAGCAGAGCGCGCTTCTGTTCCCTCATGGATTGAAAGCGACAACCGATGTGATCCGCGCAAACGGAATGATCCCCGGAATCTGGTTTGAGATGGAAAGCTGCGGCGTGGATTCGGAGACCTACCGGACGGAAGAACTCCTCGTAAAGCGGGACGGCTTTCCGGTGACGGTTGGAACGAGAAGGTTCCTGGATATGCGAAAGGATTCTGCCAGAGCGCACCTTGACGAAAGACTTCTCGGACTTCTGAAGGAGTGTGGCTTCGGATATCTGAAGATTGATTACAATGAGACAATCGGTGTCGGAGTGGACGGCGCGGAAAGCCCCGGAGAAGGGCTTCGTCAGTGTGTGGAAGCGTCCAAATCCTACATCCGTCACCTGAGCGAGGAGATGCCGGAACTTGTGATTGAAAACTGCGCAAGCGGCGGGCACCGGCTCGAGCCCTCCGTCATGGAACTCGTGTCGCAGGCAAGCTTTTCGGACGCGCATGAATGCGCGATCATTCCGCTGATTGCCGCCAACCTGCACCGCCTGATCCGGCCGGAACAGAGCCAAATCTGGGCCGTGCTCCGCGCAAACTCCGATGTTCACCGGATTCATTACTTGCTGACGTCCGCAATGCTCGGAAGACTCTGCCTGTCCGGCGAAATCTTCGAAATGAACGAAGAGCAGTGGGCGGCCGTAACCGAAGGCATGCGCTTTTACGATAAGATCAAACACATCATCCGGGACGGTTTCACCCAGGTCATCCGGACGAATGTGAAGGACTACTCAAAGCCGGAAGGCTACCAGGCTGTCCTGCGGACTCTCGGGGACGAAGCGCTCTTCCTTGTCCACACATTTGCCGGAGGAGAAAACCCGCCGGTATCGGATATCCTTGCGGATTACGATGTGGTTGACAGCTATGGATCGGAGCTGAACGCAGCAGGCCGCGGCGTGGCGATGCTGCTGAGGCGGAAATAGAAAAATGCATGAAAAAAACGGACCGCACGAGGCGATCCGTTTTTTACTTTATTGTCAGCGTCCTGCTTTGTCCCGCCAATACTCTACAGCGTCATCTATGGAATCCTTGGCTATCGCGTTGTCAGAGACAAGATACCATGTCCCGCCTATCTTGGCCAACGTATAATAGGTTTTCACTTTTTCCTTTTCATCACCCGTTGTGATGCTTATCGTTACCTCAACAAGTGCGGTGTGTTCGACGGCACTGCTGTCGCCGGCCTGCATTCTGACATATGCCTTAACACCGGCTGTCACATCCGCATCCTCGTCATATTCCGCAGACTTGGTGACTTTCCACGTGACGGACGTATCATCATCTTCATCAGAATCCATGTCCATTTTTTTCAGAGCTTTTTCATTCGAAAACATATAAAAGGTGGACGTAACATCATCCATGCCCTTTTCCAAAGAATCGATGTACTCGAGAACTGATATCACAACTCCTTTGGGACTGTTTTCCCCTCTTTCGACGGTGAACTCGAACTCGTCGGATTCCTTTTCGTCATCGTCATCATCGTCGTCATCGCTGCATGCGACCATCATGGGAATGAGCAGCAAAACCAAAAGGAGCAGTAACATTTTTCGCAATGATTTCATATGCGATACCTCCGCTTTTTGAAATGAGGAGCGGCTTCCCAAAAAAGAAAAACAGGCTCCATAGTATTATTCTTATTTCTCCAGCACCAATACGTTGAAGGAGAGCGGCTTCACGTGCGTCGTGAGGACGCCTGCCTTGACAGCGGCTTCGGGGTTCTCCTTCGGAACGAACAGCTCGTCGTTTCCGTAGCGGCTCTTGAGTTCCGGATCGTCGGTGGCGATTTCGAGGTGCGTGCACTTCGTGTAACCCTTGAATGCCTTCACGTCAAGATTCAGCGCGTAATCGTCTTTCTCGTTACGGTTGATCACGAAGACGGCAAGGCGGTTGTTGTCCTTGTCCCATGCGCAGGCGCTGTCAATGTAGTTGAGGCCTTCCTTGCCGGTGTATTGCGAGGTGTCATCGATGGCGTAGCCCGGGATATCGAAGGTCTCACTGTCAACGCTTACCTGCATCGAGGTGCCCTTCGCGTAATTAAGCATCGACATGAATGCGTAGTGCGAAGCGGAACGCCATACATGGTCGTGGTTTGCGGAGCAGAGTGCGCCGAGACCGCCGGTCATGCAGCCGATCTT
>DBWJ01000021.1:25669-25803 GCA_002308955.1 Lachnoclostridium sp. UBA1241
GCCATCGAAAGCATATGGATGCGGTCGCCGCCGGGCCACTCACGGTCGGGCATGTTGTCGGGATCATGCAGGATGTACTTGCGCTCCGGATTGAAGCGGTAGTGCGAGCGCGTCATGTTGTAGCGGCCCCAGCC
>DBWJ01000021.1:25826-26122 GCA_002308955.1 Lachnoclostridium sp. UBA1241
CCGCCGTACTCGTCGAAGGAAATCATAATCTTCTTCGGGGAACGGTGCTTGCTCTGCACGAAATCGCACATCGCCGTTAATGTGTTGATGAAGTCTTCGTAGTATTCGGCACCGCCCAAAAGGGAGAGGGTATCTCCGGGAGGCGCTGCGTGATAATGGTGTACGGACAGGTAGTCGACTGCGTCATAGCACACATCGAGAGCCTTTTCGTCCCATTCCGGAAAATGCTCCATGAACGGAGCAGAAGAACCGCAGACGCCGACTTTGATCGAAGCGTCAATCCACTTCATGGCCTT
>DBWJ01000021.1:26158-34433 GCA_002308955.1 Lachnoclostridium sp. UBA1241
CTGCCAGGGGCCGTCCATCTCGTTTCCGAGATACCAGGTCTTAACGCCGTACGGCTTCTCGTGGCCATTCTTACGGCGCAGGTCGGACCAGTAGGTGCCGCCCTCATGGTTCGTGTACTCGATCAGATCCATCGCGTCCTGTGTACGTCCGGTACCCATGTTGACCGTGTACAAAGGTTCGGTTCCGACCTTCTCCGCCCACTGCAGATACTCATCGTGTCCGACCTCGTTGGTGATGTACTGATACCACGCGGGATCGAGATGCACCTTACGCTCTGACTTCGGTCCGATGGAATCCTTCCACTGCCATGCAGATACGAAGTTTCCGCCGGGAAGTCTCACGGCCGGAAGACCGGTTGCCTTGAGGGCGTTGATGAAGTCGGTACGGAAGCCCTGTTCATCCGCGGTCGGGTGCTTCGGGTTGTACATCGTTCCGTTTACCATTGTTCCGATCGGCTCAAGAAATGCCGAGAACAGCTGGTTCGAAATCTCGCCGATTTCGAAGTTCGGATGTACGGTAATTGTTGCTTTCTTCCCCATAAAATGTAAACCTCCGAATGTGTCTTATTTTGCGCCGGCAGCGGGTGCGCCGGTAGTGATCTTTTTGATCCATTTCTCGCTCTTTAAGCGGAAATAGCACCAGATGGCTTTGATGATCTGGTCGGATTTGAGACAAATGTAAATCCAGAACGGATCAAGGTGCAGAACGAATCCCGCGAGGATTCCGAGCGGAAGAGCGACTGCCCAGAGGAAGATATTATCCATGAGCATCAGCATCTTCGTGTCGCCGCCTCCGCGGAGCACGCCCTTGGTCATGATGCTGTTGGTTGCCTGGAAGATCAGAATGATACTGATGGCAATCATGAGCTGGTTCGCAAGGTCCTTCGTATTCGCGCTGACATCGTAGCCGTTGATGATCGGAGTTTTGATTAAAAGGATGATCAACGCGGCAAGTAAGCCAAGCGCAAGACCGAGTCCGAAGAACAGATAGCCCTGCTGCATCGTTTTCTTCTTATCGCCGTGACCGAGCGTCTGGCCGGTTACAATGGCGCCGGCCTGGCAGACGCCCTGAATGCCGACCGTGCTCATCTGCTGGGTGACGGCGGTGATGGAGTTCGCGGACGTAAATTCGGAACCGAGACGCCCGATTACCATTGCAACCGAGTTGTTTCCGAGAGCCAGAATACCGTCGCTTATGAGTACCGGAATGCTGATCCGGATGTACTCCTTAAGAAGTGAGCCGGTCTTCATGAAGAAATCCTTAATCCGGAAACGGATGCGCTTGTCCATGACAAGCAGATAGCCGACAATCATGACCGCCTCGAAAACACGCGCGATCAGCGTACCGAGGGCTGCGCCCTTTACTTCCATGCGCTCCGCGCCGAAGTGACCGAAGATAAATGTGTAGTTTGCAATCAGGTTCACGAAAAGCGCCCCGATGGAAACGAAGAGCGGGAACAGCGCCTGTCCGACGCTTCGAAGAACAATCGTAACCGTCAGCGAAGTGCCGAGGAAGAAATAGGTGATTACCGAATAACGAAGGTAATCGGCGCCCCGGCGGACGATTTCAAGATTGTTCGCATTCTCGGCAACTACCCGCTCGAAGTCCCCGGCGGATACGGTCGTAAGGTCAACCTGCTTCTTCGCGTACATTTTCATGATGGTTTCGGGCATCACGAAGGTCGCAATCGCGAACAGCGTCGCGAGGATGAGTGTGAGGCGGAGCATCAGGCATACGGTCTGCTTCAGCGCGGTCGTCGCCTTTTCACCTTCATCGTCGCCCTTCTGCTTCATGCCCCAGTAGCGGGATACAAGTACCGAAGCGCCCATGCCGAGTCCCATGCAGAAGATATGGTAGATTCCGATAAATGTGTTGGAAAGCGATACGGCGGCGAGAGACTGCTCACTCGCGAGCTCTGCGGCGGTCTTTCCGAGCGGTCCGAGGATAACGGAATCGTAGACATTGCCGGAGCTGCCGATGCTTCCGACCATGATCGTGTCGAGCATGTTGACGCCTACGGCAATCAAGCTCTGCAGCGCAATCGGAATGGCAAGAATCAATACTTTTTTATAGAAGTGTGCGTCTTTTTGGAATAATTTCATCGTCGGTCGAATCCTGTCTTTTAAGTCTTCTTTTTATACAATCACAGCCTTCAGTATACCATTTAAAATTCCAAAAAACAACAGAGTTTTGTTTCATTTTCCGAAAATCCAAACGGGTAAGAAAGTGAATGAATTCGATAAGATATCCTGTTGCCGTAACCGCATTCTTAAGGTATACTGTCTTTATACGGCGAGCCCCGCAACGGCCGCCGGCAGAAAGGTGATTACATATGGGGACGAAAACCACATTAAAAGAAGTGTATCGCGATCTGTTTAAGATCGGAACGGCGGTGGAGAGCATTCACGACCGCTTTACGAACAACGAAATCGGAAATCCCGCCAAGGAGGAGCTGATTGTCCGGGAATTCTCGAGCATGACGTGCGCGAACGAGCTGAAACCCGCCTACAATATGGGCTTTGCCAGCCCTGAGGCGAGAGAGGATTACCTGCCCTTCGTCATCAATCCGAACGCGAAGACGATGCTTGATTTTGCGAAGGCCCATGGGATGAAGGTCCGCGGTCATGTGATGGTATGGCACAGCCAGTGCGCGCAGGAAGCGTTCTGCAAGGGCTATAAGCCGGTGACGATTCCGACCGATCCGGAGAAGCTGAAGGAGAACCCCCGGCTTAGGTTCTTTGAGAAGCTTAACCCGGTGTGCTTTGTTGACCGCGATACGATGCTTAAGAGACTGCAGAGCTACATTCATTCACTTGTTGAGTATATGTACCGTGAGGGCTACGCAACGACCATCTATGCATGGGATGTCGTGAATGAGGCGATTGAACTGCAGGACAAGACCGAGACCGGCCTTCGGAACAGTTACTGGTATCAGGTAATCGGGGACGATTTCATTTACTGGGCTTTCCGTTACGCGAACGAGGCGGTAGCCGAGTACTCGAAGAAGTACGCGGCGAAGTACGGCGTGGACGCGGACGATGCAGCCGCACTTAAGGCAATTCAGCCGGTACTTTTCTATAATGATTATAACGAGTGGCAGCCCGACAAGAAGGCCGCCATCATTGCCAATCTGAAACGCGAGGGACACGGTCACGGCAGCGTGATCGGCGAGGGACTTCTCGGCGGTATCGGCATGCAGGGACACATCTCCGACAACAACGATATCGACGAGTACATCGCCGCGCTTCGGGAGTACAACGAGGTTGCTCCGGAAGTGCACGTCACCGAGCTCGACGTTAAGTGCACCTGCACGAACATCAACCGCGAGTACTTCCAGGCCGTATTCTATAAGGAATTCTTCGAAAGGCTGGTTGCCGAGCGCAGAAACGGCGTGAACCTGACGTCCGTTACCATCTGGGGTCTTACCGATGACAACTCCTGGATCCGCGGCGCCGACCCGCTTCTGTTCCGTAAGGACCTTTCTGAGAAGAAGTCCTATGACGCGTTGATTTACGCGGTTCTCGGCGGCGACCTCGGAGAACCCGAGTACGTTGCAAGAGATATGTCGAAGAAGGTTTACGACTTCGAGACGCCTGCCGGCGAAGAGCCGAAGAAGCCGGACAGCTACGGCTTCAAGATGAAAGGCTTCGGCGAATGCATACTGACGCAGGAGAAGGTACACAGTGGTTCCGCTGCCCTTACGACTACGCCCCGTTTCGCCGACTGGATGGGAATTACCTGTGACGTCAGCGATTTCCTCGGACAGACGATTCAGATCGATGCGTGGGTATACAGTGAAGCAAAAGAGATTCGCCTCGGCGTGGATATCGAGGACGTGTTCCCGGTCATTGCCACCGTGGAGGGCGGTACGGAGTGGAAGAAGATTTCCGCTTCCTATAAGGTTCCTTCCGACAGTCACTCGATCCGGCTGTTCTTCAGCACGAAGGACGAGAATCCCGGCCATGTGAGCCCGCTGTTCCTTGATGACGTGACAATCGAACTGATCGGTCAGGAGGAGAGCTTCGAAGAAGAGACCAACATCGCGGCCATCCGCGGCGCCGGTCACCTGCCGTTCTTATATGTGACGGATAAGGAATCCGTAGACGGCAAAGGCCACTCGCTCTGCGTAACGCGTCAGGAAAAGGATGCTACTGTGAAACTCGACGTGAGCGCCTATATCGGCTATACCGCAGACGTTACCATGTATGTGAAGACAACCGATAAGGTAATCCGCGCCGGACTTGACGGAACAGAGCCGAAAGTGCTTACGGAAGTTAATTCTACCGGCGTAGAATGGAACGCGCTCGAGATGCGTGTAACGATTCCCGAAGGCCTTACCTCCGCGGAACTTTTCATCGAAACCGACGGCAATGCGGATTTCTTCGTGGATGACGTTTTCGTGCGTCCCGTGAAGTAAGATCAGCCGCCGAAGTGAGTTTATGCCGGTGAAGTGATAATATGAGGGATTCGGAAACTATAGCATTTTCCGAAGAAGGAGAAGAATATGCGAGAGATGCGAGTTACGGGCCGCGGACGGCTTTCGGTAAAGCCGGACCGGATCCGTCTGATTTTGAACCTGTCCGATACGAAGAAGGATTATGAAAAGGTGCTGAAGGCTTCTGCCGAGATGGGAGCGAAGCTTAGTGAGCTGTTCGCGGGCTGCGGCTTTAAGGAGGAAGACCTGAAGACCACCAATTTCTTCGTGGATGCCCAGTACGAAGGGTATAACGATAAGGACGGCAACTGGAAGCAGAAGTTCGTCGGCTACCGGTTCGAACAGTCCTTAAAGATTGAATTTCCGATCGACAACGACCGTCTCGGAAAGATTCTTTACGCGCTTTCAAAGAGCGGCGTGAAGACGGAGTTTCGAATTCAGTATACGGTTGCCGACCAGGAGAAATGCCGCAAGGAGCTCCTCGACGAAGCGGTTAAGGATGCGAAGGAGAAAGCAGCCGTTCTCGCGAAAGCGGGCGGCGTGAAGCTCGGTGAGATTATCCTTATCGACTATTCCTTCGGCAAGATTGACATTTATTCCGAGCCGGTCAGCCTCCGCAGCATGAAATGCTACGGCGCGGCCGAGTGCGCGGACAATTCGTTTGCCATGAATATTACGGCGGACGACATTCAGCTGGATGACACCGTGACAATCTGCTACGAGATGGTGCAGTGACGGATGACACCGTGACATTTTCCGGCGAAACGTTTTAATATCAGATGACAGAAAAAGAGGGTAAGACAATGGACAGATGGGCAAGAGCTAAGTACAATCCGATTCTCCCGGTTGGAGAGGACGGGCAGTTCGTAACCGGTGGTAAAGAGCACCGGGAGTTGTCGAAATACGCGGCAAAGGAAGGCATGGTTCTTCTGAAGAATGAGAACCGCACCCTGCCGCTTCAGGCAGGTGTTCCGCTTGCGTTACTCGGCAAGGGAACCTTTGATTACGTGCGTGGCGGCGGCGGAAGCGGCGACGTATACTGCGCGTATGCGAGGAACATCTATGACGGTTTGAAAGAGGTCGGCGGACATGATGTTTATGAGCCGCTTTGCGATTTCTACCGCGATTACGTAAAGGAGCAGTACGAAAAAGGCTACGCTCCCGGCATGGTGATCGAGCCGGAGATTCCCGCAGAGCTTCTTAAGGAAGCAGCCGCTTTCTCGGACGTTGCGGTGGTTTCCCTGAGCCGTTTCAGCGGCGAGGGCTGGGATCGTTCGGAAATTTCGTTCTACGAGGACGAAGTGAACCCGTGGATCATCGGCCAGGACGACACCGGCTCCTTTGAGAATCTGTGTCTTTCCATGAACGAGCTTGCCGGGAAGATCTTCCCGAAGCGCGACTTCTACCTGTCCGACGAAGAGGAGAAGATGCTTGATCTGGTCCGCGCGAACTTCAAAACTGTTATTGTTTTATTAAATGTCGGCGGAATGATGGACCTTTCCTTCCTCGGAAAGAAGAGCATGGACGCGGCGCTTTATCTGTGGTCTCCGGGTATGGAGGGCGGCACGGCTGCCGCAGAGCTTCTGTGCGGTATCGGCAACCCGAGCGGCAAGCTCCCGGACACCTTCGCGGATTCGCTCGACGCTTATCCGTCCACAAAGCGTTTCCACGAGAGCGGCCGTTACGCTCCGTATGACGAGGATATCTACGTCGGTTACCGTTATTTCGAAACGATTCCGGGCGCGAGGGAGCATGTCGTGTACCCGTTCGGTTTCGGTCTTTCGTATACGACATTCTCCGTTACGGCAAATGCCACGGAAATCTCCGATAAGGAAGTGGCCGTCGCATTTACCGTTAAGAACACAGGAAACGTTCCCGGACGTGAGATCGTGCAGCTGTATCTCGAGGCTCCGCAGGGAAAGCTCGGCAAGGCCAAAAGAAGCCTGATCGGCTTCGCGAAGACCGAAGAACTGGAGCCCGGCGCTACCGAAAGCCTTCGTATCTCGGTTCCGGTTAATTCGTTCGCAAGCTATGACGATCTCGGTAAGATCGAAAAGGATTGCTACGTGCTTGAAAAGGGCGAATACCGTTTCTATCTCGGACAGTCCTCCGAGGACCTGAGCGCACTCAGTGAGACGCTTGTGATTGCGGAAGACCGCATTACGGAGCGGCTTTCCGACCTGCTTGCGCCCACGTCCCTTGAGGCGAGAATGCTTTCCGACGGAAGCATGGAAGCGCTTCCGCAGAAGGAACCTTACGATACCGATTATGACGCCATCGGAAGAGTGAAGAAGGGAGCGGATTCCGGTTATGTGCCGGCGACCCGTGCCCGCGAGCAGTTTTTGATTAACCGCCCGTACCGCGATGACATCAAGCTTCCGAAGGAGATGGGCAAGAAGGCGACGCTTGAAGAGTTCATCGGAAGTCTCACCGACGAGGATCTTCGGAATCTGCTCGGCGGACAGCTGAATACCGGTATGGCGAACACGTTCGGTATGGGCAACCTGCCCGAGGCCGGAATTCCTTCGTTTATGACGGCTGACGGCCCCGCGGGCGTTCGTCTCGGCGCTTACTGCGGCGTCTATACGACCTGCTGGCCGTGCGCGACGCTTCTTGCATCGAGCTGGGATGAAAAGCTTCTGCATGCGGTCGGTAAAGCGGCCGGCGCGGAGCTTAAAGAGTGCAACATGTATATGTGGCTTGCTCCTGCGGTCAATATCCACCGTAACCCGATGTGCGGACGGAACTTCGAGTATTTCTCGGAGGATCCGCTTCTTGCCGGCAAGCTGGCAGCAGCCGAGGTAAGAGGAATTCAGGAGAACAAGGTTGCCGCGACGGTGAAGCATTTTGCATGCAACAACAAGGAAACAAACCGCATCTACTGCGATGCACGGGTATCTGCAAGAGCCCTTCGCGAGATTTACCTGAAGGTATTCGAGATCATCGTGAAGGAATCTAAGCCGTGGTGCGTTATGAGCTCCTACAACATCATCAACGGCCGCCGCTGCTCCGAGTCGAAGGAACTTTTGACCGACATCTTAAGAGGTGAGTGGGGCTTTGACGGACTCGTGATGACCGACTGGTGGAACCGCGGCGAACACTACAAGGAAGTGCTTGCCGGCAACGACGTCAAGATGCCCGTCGGCTTCCCCGACCGCCTGAAGAAGGCAATGGAAATCGGCGTTCTGAAGCGCGAAGATCTGGAGCGGAGCGCGACCCGTCTGTTCCGTCTGTTCTTCCGGTTTGAGTAGGAATTCAGGATGCTCTGTTCTTCCGCTTTGAGGAGGATTTTGAAACACTTTAAAATGAGGCTCGAAAGGGCCTCATTTTTTTGCATTTTTCGGGAAAAACAGGTTGATTGTTGCGGGCAATTCGTGTATTATCAAAGTGTATTATCTTGTGTTTTCATTCGTAAGCAAATACCATATATCGGGAATCTTCGCTCTTTGGGGATTCGGCGGAAGACAGGAGGCATTTATGCCCGGCATGTACGGCGGTCTCGGTCCGAGAGGGCATCTGACCGATGAGGAGAAGGCGAACAAACCGAAGGTTTCCAAAGAACTCGTATTCCGGATTCTCGGTTATCTGAAGCCTTACTGGATACAGTTCACATTTGTCTTTATAACGATTCTTCTTTCGGCGATCATCGGCCTGCTGCCGTCCATCATTACCGGACGGATTGTCGACCAGGCACTTGTTAATCCGAACATGAAGCGTCTGCTGACGCTGTGCCTAGCTGCCTTCGCTGCGGTTGCCGTGAGCCAGGTCATCGGTGTTCTTGAGAGCTACATCAACGCCTGGATTTCCCAGCGCATCATCTTCGACATGAAGAACCAGAT
>DBWJ01000021.1:34471-60261 GCA_002308955.1 Lachnoclostridium sp. UBA1241
GATATCATCACCCGCATGAACACCGACATCAACGGTGTAAGTTCCGTTATTAGCGGCACGCTCACAAGCATCGTCAGCAACGTCGCGACGCTCGTGACCACGCTGGTTGCGCTCTTTACGATGAGCTGGAAGCTCGCGCTGATCGGCATGGTCGTGATCCCGCTTCTGATCATTCCGTCCCGTGTGGTCGGAAACACGCGTTTCCGTCTGGTGACGCAGAGCCACGCGAAGCAGGACGAGATGAACCAGATCATCAACGAGACGCTCAGTGTCAGCGGTTCGATGCTCGTGAAGATTTTCACGAGAGAGAAGAAGGAATATGACAATTTCGTTCAGAAGAACGAAGAGGTCACGAAGATATCGCTGAAGGAAGCCCAGAGCGGCCGGTGGTTCCGTGTCGTCATGGGTATGTTCACACAGATCGGTCCGCTTCTGATCTACCTCGCCGGCGGCTACTTCTTAATTAAGGGCAACGACCCCGCGCTTACCGTCGGTACGATTACCGCGACCGTGGCACTCATCAACCGCCTGTACCGGCCGGTGGAATCGCTATTGAATCTCGGCGTCGATTTTACGCGGTCACTCGCGTTGTTCACGCGAATCTTTGATTATCTGGACCGCCCGATTACGATCAAATCCCCGGAGAACGGACAGACGCCCGACCTCCATTGCAGGGATATCGAATATAAGAACGTTGAGTTCTATTACAGCGAGGATAAGCCGCTTCTGACCGACGTTAGTTTCACGGTTCCGGGCGGCGCGGCCTACGCAATTGTCGGTCCCTCCGGCTCCGGCAAATCCACGGTTGTCAATCTCATTCCCCGCCTTTATGACACGATAAGCGGAACGGTTACCATCGGCGGCGTGAACGTTCGTGACATCGACCTCACCTGGCTTCGAAAAGGCATCGGCGTGGTTACGCAGGACACCTACCTGTTCAACGGAACGGTGCTTGAGAACCTGCGCTACGCGAAGGAAGACGCGACGATGGAAGAGATTGAGGACGCCTGCAAAAAGGCGGCAATTCACGACTTCATCATGAGCCAGCCGAAGGGCTATGACACCGAGGTCGGTAACCGCGGACTGAAGCTTTCGGGCGGCGAAAAGCAGCGTCTTTCGATTGCCCGCGTCATCTTAAAGGACCCCGAGATTCTGATCCTCGACGAGGCAACATCTGCTCTCGATTCGATTTCGGAAAGCGCGATCCAGGAAGCCCTGGAGACGATGATGAAGGGCCGGACAAGCCTGGTCATCGCCCACCGCCTTTCGACCATACTGAAGGCGGACAAGATACTCGTTGTGGCCGGCGGCGTAATTGCGGAGCAGGGCACGCACGAAGAGCTCCTTGCAATGAACGGCGTGTACCGCGACCTTTATGAGACGCAGTTCCGTACCGTCATCGATTACGAGACGGCGGACTCCGAAGAGAAGAAGGAAAATGATAAAGCAGAAGGGAAATAATCACCATGGCGCACAAAAAACTGATTCTGGTGAGCGGCGGACCCTGTGTCGGCAAATCCACAATCGCCCGCAAGATTTTCGAGCACTACGTGAACAGTGCCTACTGTGACGGCGACTGGTGCTGGTGCGTGAACCCCGATTCCATCCGCGACAACCGTCTTCGAAACGGCGACCGGAACATGGCATTTCTCCTTTCGACTTACCTGAATTCCGGGTATGAATACGTCGTATTTTCTTCGGTTGTGCTGACCGATCCGGACGCCCGCGAGAACATTCTTAGAAACATTGAAGCCGACGATTATGACGTTTTAAGTTTCCAACTCGTATGCACCGAAGATACCTTGAAAGCACGGCACGACGCCCGCGGCGACGAGGACGTTTCGTTCTTCTGGCTGCAGCTTCCGCCGTATCCCGGCGAGGTCGTCATCGACACTGACGGCAAGACGCCCGCGAAGATCTGCAAAGAAATCTGCAAGCTGATCGACGAAGCGAAGAGCAAGCCGGCACCTGCGAAGAAAGAATCGGCTCCTGCGAAGAAGCCGGCAGCGAAGAAGGCAACTGCAGAGAAGGCAGTAACGAAGCCTGCCGCGAAGAAGACCGCTAAGGCGAAGTAAAACCGCATAACATAATTCATTCAACATACAGTTTGAACGTTGTAGATATGAGTAGATAACCCCCTTGATCCGGTTCTAACCCGGAACAACCGCCGCACTGTATATGACGAACGACATTTATAGGCCTTGCTGTAAGCAGGGGTGAAGTCCCGCGTCATATCGGCGCCGGGACTTTTTCTATTTTCAGAATGCCGGGAGGCAGAAGATTTCAGAATGCCGTCAGGCAGTGCACAATGCCTCGGGCAGGAAAGGAGCGGAAAATGGCATATGAACGAATTCATCCGGCTGTTTTGGTCGCTTATTTCCTGTCGGTGATGATTCCGGCGGTGTTCACGCTGCATCCGATGATGCCGCTTATGGCGCTTGCGGGCGTCGTCCTTCTGCTCCTTCTTACAGAGCCCGCACCGCCGCGCGTGCGGACGATTATATGGATGTCACTTCTGTTCCTTGCGGTCGTCATCACGAACCCGTTATTCAATCACCGCGGACGAACGGAGCTGTTCTTTCTGAACGGACACGCAATTACCTTGGAGGCCGTTCTGTTCGGCCTTCGAAACGCCGCCTGCGTGATTGCGGTGCTCCTGTGGTGCCACTGCATGAACCGCTTCGTGACCGGCGAAAAATGGCTCGCCATCCTCGGCCGTCACCTGCCGAAGACTGCTCTTCTTGTTTCCTCGGCAATGCGCCTTGTGCCGCTTCTTCGAAAGCGCGGAGAGGAGATGCGGAAATCGCAGCAGGCACTCGGGCTTTACGGAGACGGAGACGCGATGCGTCAGTTAAGCGGCGGAGCGAAGGTTTTCTCAATGCTTGTGACCTGGTCACTTGATCACGCGGTTTCGGTCAGCGCCTCGATGAAGGCGAGAGGATACGGCCTCCGCGGACGGACGACGTATTCGGTCTACCGGTTCCGCAGGGAAGACGCGATTCTGCTTACGCTTCTCATTGCGGCCGATGCTTTGGTATTGACCGCTTTAGCGGGGAAAGCGCTTTCATTTGACTTTTATCCGGTCCTTAACGGAAGCCGCAACGCGCTCACCGTACCGGGACTTATGACATACGGACTCGTGGTGCTTTTCGCACCGATTTGGGAAGGAAGAAACCGGCTTTTATGGAATTGCTACAGGTCGAAAATCTGACGTTTACGTATCCGGACGCGAAGAAGCCCGCGCTTACGGACGTGACATATACTGTACGGGAAGGGACCTTTACGGTTCTGTGCGGCGCGTCCGGCTGCGGCAAATCCACGCTTCTTCACCTTCTGAAGAAGGAGCTTGCGCCCTTCGGAAAGAAGAGCGGAAGCATTCGATTCGACGGAACGGATTACGAGTCGCTTGACAGCCGGGTTTCGGCCTCGCAGATCGGGATTCTCATGCAGGATCCGGACAGTCAGATCGTTGCGGATGTGGTGTGGCAGGAGCTCGCATTTGCCCTTGAAAACCTCGGAACGGAGCGCTCGGTCATAAGGACGCGCGTTGCCGAAATGGCGACCTATTTCGGAATCGAGAGCTGGTATCATAAGCGCACAGGCGAGCTGTCCGGCGGGCAGAAGCAGCTTCTGAATCTGGCCTCGGTCATGACTTTAAGCCCGCGCCTGCTGCTTCTCGATGAGCCGACGGCGCAGCTTGACCCGATTGCGGCAGGAAACTTCCTTTCGATGCTCGAGCGGGTTCACCGCGAACTCGGCGTGACGGTGCTGATTGCAGAGCACCGGCTTGAGGATATCCTTCCGATGGCGGACCGCGTGCTCGTGCTGACGGACGGTGCGCTCACGCTCGACGGAACCGTCGATTCCCTCGCGGACGCGGTACGGGAAGGCCACCCGCTGCTCGCGGGAATGCCTGCTGCGGCAAGACTCTGGAAACTCCTCGGAATGCCCGGCGACATGCCGCTTTCTGTGACGGAAGGAAGAGAGATGCTTCGTGCGGTGTGCGCGTCAAATGTGACACCGAAGGCTTCGCTTAATAACGCAGAAACTGCGATATCAAAAGCTACGCCCGATACTGCGGATGCCGCTGTTTCCGAAACCCGGAAGAGCAAATCCGCTGACAGCGCGGAATCCGCCGCCTCCCTCTCAGAGGTGTACTTCCGTTATGAGCGGAACGGCAAGGACGTGCTTCGCGACTGCTCCGTTGATATCCAAAAGGGTGAACACTTCTGCCTGCTTGGCGGAAACGGAAGCGGGAAGACAACGCTTTTACATATTATTGCAGGGATTCTCAGGCCGTATGCCGGAAGCTGCAGGCTGTTCGGGAAGAAGCTTGCAGCTTACCGGAGCGGTGAGCTTGCGAACGGAATTACGGCGCTTCTTCCGCAGAATCCGAAGGACGTCTTCGTGACGGAATGCGTGAAGGAGGACTGGCTCCTTGCATGTAAGACAACCGTACCCGAAGCGGAACGGGAGGAGACCGTCCGAAGGACTGCCGAAATGCTCGGCGCGACGCATCTTGCGGACTGTCATCCTTATGACCTGAGCGGCGGCGAGCAGCAGAAGGCTGCGCTTGTCAAGGTGCTTCTTCGAAAGCCGAAGCTGCTGCTTTTGGATGAGCCGACCAAGGGGCTGGACGCCCGCTATAAGGAAGAACTGCTTGCGGTACTAAAGAAACTGAAGGATGAATCCGTGACCGTTCTTACCGTTACGCATGATCTGGATTTCGCGGCGGTTTCCGCCGACCGCGTCGGGCTCTGCTTCGACGGCGGCGTAACGGCGGTCAAACCGACACACGAATTCTTTACGGAGAATTCGTTCTATACAACGGCAGCCTGCCGTATCGCCGGAAAGATGTTCCCCGGTGCGATTACCTGTGAGGAAATCGTCGAAGCCGTGAAAGGGGAGCAGGCATGAAGAAAACGCTTACAATCCTTCTTCTTGCCGTGCTGATTCCCGCGATTGTCGTAATCGGCGCAGTCGTATTCCGCGAACGGTTCTACGCCTGGATTGCCCTTGCGGTAGCCGTGCTTTCCGTACTTCCGCTTCTGTATGCCTTTGAGCGGCGGGACAGCACCGCCAAGGAGCTGATGGTACTCGCCGTAATGATTGCCCTTTCGGTAATCGGTCGTGTCGTATTTTACGCGATTCCCGGATTTAAGCCGGTGACGGCGATCACCGTGATCGTAGCGGTGGCATTTGGCGGAGAAGCAGGCTTCATGGTCGGTTCGCTTTCGGCGGTCGTCTCGAATTTCTACTTCGGGCAGGGACCGTGGACGCCGTTTCAGATGTTTTCGTGGGGAATTATCGGGCTCCTTGCGGGGCTTCTTCGGGGGCTACTGAAGAAGCATATTGCAATTCTCTGTATCTACGGGGCGCTTGCGGGAATTGCGTATTCGCTGACGATGGATGTGTGGACCGTCCTCTGGTCGGAGGGCGCGTTCGTCCCGAAAGAATACGCGGCAGCCGTAATGGCGGCGCTTCCGCTGACGGCAGTATACGCCGTCTCCAATGTTGTATTTCTTCTCCTTCTCGCCGGACCGGTCGGGAAGAAGTTAGAGAGAATAAAGAAAAAGGACGGATTGTTTCTGTCCGAATAGGAGGTTTTTATGAAGAAACTCATCATTCTTGTCCTTGCGCTCACGATGGCTTTCTGTCTCGCGGGTGTTGCCTGTGCGGAAGATGTGACCGTTACCGTTTCCATTTCCGACGGTTCCGGGAACGCAGTGCTCGTACAGAAGCCGGTTACCGTTACGGATGCGGATGCCGACGGCGCTCTGACCATCGGCGACGCGCTTGCATGTGCGCATGACGCTTACTTCCCGGGCGGCGCAGCTGCCGGATTTGCAGAGTCGGTAGGCATGTACGGACTTCAGCTTGACAAACTCTGGGGAACGGATGCCGGCGGCGCTTACGGCTACTATCAGAACAACACCGCAGCGAACAGCCTCGGAGACGTGGTAACAAACGGCGCATTCATTTCGGCGTTCATATACACCGATACCATCGGCTACTCCGACACGTACTGCTATTTCGATAAGAGAACCGCTACGGTAGCAGCAGGCGGATCCGTAACCCTTACCCTGACCGGCGCTGGTTATGATTCGAGCTGGAGCCCGATCACATTTGCCATCGATGACGCAACGATCTGGATTGACGGCGTGGCAACCACTTATGTAACGGATGCGGAGGGCAAGGTTACGATTCCGTGCGCTACGGCCGGAACGATCACGGTCAGCGCAAAGAGCGCCTCGAAGACGCTTGTTCCGACGAGCTGCATCATCACTGTTTCCGCAGCTGCAGACGTATCTCCGGAGACCGGTGACGTGCTTCCGATCGTTTTGATCGCAGCGTTGGCAGCAGGCGCTTTCGTAATGTTTGTAGTGCTTCAGAGAAAGCGTAAGAACGCATAAAGCTCAGCGGAAATACGAACGCATGAACCGTAAAATTCGGACAATTATAGCCCTGCTCGGTGTCCTGCTGTGCTTCGTCACTGCAGGCACCGGGTACGGCAGCGCGAATACGCCGAAGGAGTGCGCGGACGGGATTCTTTCCTACCTCTGCGCATCCTCCTCGGTTGACTGCGCCCAAAAATGGCTGGATTCCCCCGATGAAAGCAAGTTCCAGAGACCTGTCGACTGGTACTTCCTCGGCCTATATCAGAGCGGGGAAGACTACGACCTGACGGCTTTCCGGGCGCAGTATACAGCTCACATTGCGCAAAAGGACACAAGCGCGTCCAATGCCACATGGCTGAACCACCGCCTTCTATCGTGGACCATGGGTGTGCCGCTTCCCGCGGATGAGGAAATCACAAAGCGGGTGCAGGGCGGCGACATCATGAGTCTCGTGTACGGACTGCATCTTTCGAACAACACGGGAGGGCAGTATGTCCTTCCCGCGTCGCTTCTTGAAAGGCAGTGCGCGGACGGCGGATTCAGTCTTCGCGGAGATGCCGGGGATCCGGATGTCACCGCGATGGTTTTGGAGGCGCTTGCGCCGTATTACGGGACGCAGGAAGACGTTACCGCAAGCGTTGACCGAGCTCTCGATTACCTTTCCAAAGCGCAGCTTCCTAACGGCGGCTATAAGAGCTTCGGAACGGACAACAGCGAGAGCGTAAGTCAGGTGATCATTGCCCTTTCCGCCCTCGGAATCGACTGCAGAACCGACGCCCGCTTTACGAAGGGTGCTACGTTATTCGACTCCCTCAGCCGCTTCCGCTGTGAAAACGGCGCGTACCGCCACGCGGAGGACGGAGACCAGAGCGAGATAGCGACGGCCGAAGCATTTTGCGCCATGGTCGCCTATGAGCGGTTTCTAACCGGTCAGGGCGCGCTATATCAGCTGACGCAGTATCGGGGAGGAACGGAGAATCCGGTCACATCGGTCCCGACCGCCACGCCTGCGCAGAACTCCGATAATCCGAATGGTGAGACGGATAAACCGGGGAATGTGACGGGCAGTCCGGAGAATGCGGTCAACTCAGACACGGCAAAGTCCGGGAAGGGTATCGACTTCCGTGTCTTTGCCGTTTTAGGGGTTTTGGTTCTTCTGTGTCTTACACTCGCTCTCCTTTATAAGTTTGAGCGGCTCACAAAGAGGAACTTCTTCTTCACCGCTTTGGTTGCGGCCGTCATAATCGCTTTTCTACTTCTCAATGACTTCGAGAGTGTCAGCAAACACTACGAAGGATACGATGTGGAAAATCCTATCGGAACGGTGACGCTCACCATCCGCTGCGACACGGTCGCGGGCGAAGGAAATCTGCCGAAGGACGGCGTCATCCTTGCCGTTACGGAGTGCCCGATTGAAGAGGGGGATGTGGCATTTGCCGTATTGGAACGCGTCACGAAGCGGGAGCACATAGCGATGGATTACACGGGCGGCGGGACGTCCGTCTATGTCAAGGGAATCGCGGATTTGTACGAGTTTACGTACGGTGAGATGTCCGGCTGGATCTACCGGATTAACGGCGTGACAATGCCGGTCGGATGCGGCTCGGCGACCGTAAAGCCGGGCGACCGGATCGAGTTCCTGTACACAAGGATGTTAGGGGAAGATTTAGAATAAATGTGGGGGGAGAAATGGCAGAACAAGTGTTTGACAAAGCCTGTTGAACTGTGGTATTATTGAAAATGAAAAGAGGGCATCGTCGGTAGACGGTTAGCTCAAGGTTTTGTGACTATAAAAATAGCCGTATCCTTGGCAGGGGGCGGCTATTTTTGTGTCTTTGTAATACTCTTTCCCAGTGCAAAACCCAAGGTAAAACAGGTTATGCAAAGGCTGATTAACGCTATAATGGACTCTAACGTTATCATACGCATCACCCTCCTTTCAAGTACTCTGCTTTCGCAGGTTTCAACAGGAGGGACACAATGCCCTCCGAAGGGGAGAGCTAACCGTCCGCCATCCATAGGAAAACATGCGTTTTCCATCGACGATACCCTACAATCATTATAGCAAAAAGAGGCTCGAAAAGCAAGAGAAAACCGAACATTTGTTCTATTCTGACAATTCGCATTTATTAAGTTTTTTCTGAAAAAATAGTCTGACAAATGAAGAAAATATGATATAATTAATTATCACATTTTCCGTTATGGGGAGAGATTATGAACATCCAGATATTCGGGACGAAGAAGTGCAATGAAACGAAGAAGGCGGAGCGGTTCTTTAAGGAGCGCGGAATTAAGTTCCAGTTCATCGACCTGACCGAGAAGGGGATGAGCAAGGGGGAGATGGCAGCAGTCGCGCAGGCGAACGGAGGAATTGATAATCTGATTAATCCGGACGCAAAGGACAAGGATACGCTGGCACTGATCCGGTACCTGTCCGATGAGGACCGGCTGGCGAAGATTCTTGAGAATCAGCAGATTTTAAAGACGCCGGTTGTCAGAAACGGGAAGCAGTCCACCATTGGCTACATGCCGGAGGTTTGGAAAAAGTGGGAGTGAAAACTATTTAAAAAACAATAAAGGAGGGGCAGCATGAAGAAACTGGTTTTGTATTTCAGCGCGGAGGGGAATACCGCGAAAGTCGCAAAGGAATTCGCGGAGCGAATCGGCGCGGAGGTGTTTGAGATTGTGCCGGAGGTGCCGTACACAAAGGCAGATATCCGTTGGATGAACCCGCTCGCGCGGTGCAATAAGGAGAAGTTCGGCAAGAAGGATGTGCCGGTGAAGGGGCAGGTCGCGGATTTCGACGCGTACGACACGGTTTACATCGGATTCCCGATCTGGTACGGATGCGCGCCCAATGTGGTGAATACTTTCTGCGCGGCCTACGACTGGACCGGCAAGAAGATCGGTGTGTTCGCGACGTCCGGCGGCAGCGGAATCGGCAAGACCGCCGAGAAGCTCACTCCGTATGTGAAGGGCGGCGAGATTGTCTCCGCAAAGCTTGTGAAGAGTGCCGCAGAGGTGGAGGAGATTTCCTGAGGAGGAGCAGAATGACGAAGTCATTATCATGTGCTCCGACGAAAGAACACGAGGAGAAGACAAGATGAACAAAACAGTAAAAAAGCTTCGCATCGCTTTCTTTGATGCGAAGGATTACGACAGAAACTCCTTCCTTGAGGCCAATGCTTCGGAGGAGTTTGAGATAACCTATCTTGACGCTCGCCTGTCGACGGATACCTATAAACTGGCGGAAGGTTACGACGCAGTTTGCGTCTTCGTAAATGACGAAGTCAATGCGGAGGTAATCGACCGGCTTGCCGCTATGGGAGTTAGACTGATTGCGCTTCGGTGCGCGGGCTACAACAACGTCGACATCGAGTATGCGTACGGGAAGATTCATGTGGTGCGCGTGCCTGCATACTCGCCGTACGCCGTTGCCGAGCACGCGATGGCGCTGTTGCTGACTTCTATCCGCCGGATTCACAAGGCGTACATCCGTACGCGTGACTTCAATTTCAGCCTGAACGGACTGACCGGCTTTGATCTGCACGGAAAGACCGTCGGTGTCATCGGCACCGGTAAGATCGGACGCATTTTCATTGACATTTGCCGTGGATTCGGCATGCACGTTATCGCTTACGACAAATTCCCGGCCGCTAATTCCGGCATCGAGTACGTCGGGCTTGACGAGCTGTGGGAGCGAAGCGACATTATCTCGTTACACTGCCCGCTGACGGATGAGAACCGTCATATGATCGGCGCGGATACGATTGCCCGAATGAAGAAGGGCGTCGTGATCATCAACACCTCCCGCGGCGCGCTGATTGACTCCGAGGCACTCCTTGAGGGCATCAAGCAGCGTCAGGTCGGCGCGGCCTGCCTCGACGTGTACGAGGAGGAAGCCGACGTGTTCTTCCATGATTACTCCGGTCACATCGTAAACGACGACACGCTTGCAAGACTGATTTCGATGCCGAATGTCATTGTGACCTCGCACCAGGCATTTCTCACGAAAGAAGCGCTCGCGAATATCGCCGACACGACACTTGATAACGTACGGCTGTTCTTCGAAAATGACACCTGTCCTAACGAGATCTGCTACAAATGCGCGAATCTTTCGACCTGCAAACAGACGCACGAGAAGAAATGCTTCTGACGGGGGGTGTCACATTTGCCGCGATTTCGCAGAAAAGCCTTTGCGATTTCGCCGAAAAGCCCCTGCGAGTCATTGACAAGACCGCGGTAAATGAATACAATAGAACTATAAAATGACAGGAGGTTCTTGTTATGTTGTTCGGAATGCCTACATTGATTGAGAACAAGTCGCTTGATGAGGACGTGAAGCTTTGCGAGCGCCTCGGACTGTCCTTTGTCGAGTTGAATATGAATTTTCCGGAGTACCGGATTGACCGCCTCGAGAATACGGAGCGTTTCCGCGCCGCAGCCGAGAAGGCCGGTATCTTCTATTCCATCCACATGGAAGAGTGTTTTGATATTGCGGATTTCAATCCGCTGGTTGCGGAGGCTTATCTTGAGACGATGCGCCGCGTAATCCGCGTTGCGAAGAAGCTGTCCGAGCTGAATCCCGAGGACAGCCCGTTCATCATCAACATGCATATGGTGCACGGAATTCACATTACTCTTCCCGATCAGAAGGTGATGCTTTACGAGAGCCGCAAGGACGAGTATCTGGAGTCGTTTAAGACATTCCGTAACCTGGTTGAGGAATGGATCGGCAACGAGAAGATCCTGATCACGATTGAGAATACCGACGGCTTCAAGCCTTATGAGACCGAAGCCATCGCGCTTCTTCTCGAGAGCCCGAAGTTCGCGCTTACCTGGGATATCGGACATTCCAAGGCAGTCGGCGAAATCGATATGCCGTTCCTTCTTAAGAGCTGGAACCGCATCGTTCACTTCCACGTACATGACGGCCAGGACAATCCTCCGGCATGCCACCTCGGTCTCGGCGACGGCGACATTGATTTGCAGACGAGACTGGAATTCGCGCAGAAGTGCAATGCCAACTGCGTACTGGAGACCAAGACAAGTGATGCGCTTGAGCAGAGCAAGACGTGGCTGATCGGCCATAACTGGGCATAAAGATCAGACCCGCACAGATTCCAAAAGATATGGGCGGTTCCCGAAGAAGGGACCGCCCGTTTTAATATCCGTACGAACCGGTTTAACGAACCATTTGCGCAAAATGTAACCGAATCGCGCGGAGGTTAGAAAGGACAGTATGAAGATAGTAGATTACGAAATCCGGGTTATGACGATGGAGGATTATCCGGCTGTGTATGCCCTCTGGCAGAGCATTCACGGCTTCGGAATCCGCTCGATTGACGACTCCGAAGAGGGCGTGCGGCGCTTCCTTACGCGTAACCCGAACACAAGCATGGTGGCAGTAAGCGGCGGGAAGATTATCGGCGCGATCCTGTGCGGTCATGACGGCCGCCGCGGCACATTCTATCACGTATGCGTAAAGGAAGAGTACCGCAAGCAGGGCATCGGCAAATCCATGGCTGTCGCCTGCATGCGTGCGCTGAAGGAGGAGAAGATCAACAAGGTTACGTTGATCGCGTTCCGCACCAATGTGGTGGGAAACCAGTTCTGGAAGGGTGTGGGCTGGACCTTCCGGGAGGATCTGAATTATTATGATTTTACGCTGAATGAGGCAAATATCACGGAGTTCAACAAGTAGTCTCAGACACTTTGAACCGTGTGACGATAGGAACGAGAGGAAGGTTCGATGAAACGAAACATCCTGACAATCGGATTGCTGCTTATGCTTCTTATGGCGCTTACCGGCTGTAAGAAGGACAGCGGAAAGAAGACCCCGAAACCGACGGAAGAGGTTACCGAAGAACCGACTCCGGAGCCGATGCACAGCGGCGTTAGTGAGGAATATGCCGGGGCAATTCGCTGTAAGGACGAGCAGGGGGCGCTTGTGTGGAGCTGCGGCGGAGCGATGTCTTTCTTCGCGTCGGAGGGCGGTGTCGGCAAGGGCGATTCATGGGAGATTAAGGGCGACCTTGAGTCCTACACCGTGACGAACGGCGACGGCGTGCAGCTGTTCCGAATCTATCGGGAGACGACCGGAGACGGAGCGGACGCGAAGGCCGTGTATTTATTCGAGAGCGGCAAAGTAAAGCAGGAGATTGCAAGCCTTTCCGCGGGCACGGCCGAGCAGGACGGTTTCCGGATTTATTTCCTTGATAACCGTATGGCATTTTTCCAGAATCAGCAGACGCTTCTGATTGTTTCCATGACGGCTAAGGAGATGACTGCTTCGGTTCCGAAGCAGGACGGTGTTGTGATATACCGCTACCCGGTGCGGAATTTCGTTGTAAACCCCGCAGAGGCGAATACCGAGCGGACAGTTAGCAATGATTCGTTCTTCAGCGACGCGTCGGATATGGAGTCTTTGGTGTACGGCTATGGGGCGAAGGAGCTTGACGGAATCTTTGACCGAATCCGGAAGGCCGCTTATCAGGAGTGGCCGGCTTCCTATGTGCAGATTACGAAACGAAGAGTTACCGAGGGCCACAGTTGGAGCGAGTACAAGGCCTCTTATCACGAGGATTCTGTAGTCGTGAACCGGAGCGACAGCAGCGCACCGCTCATGGTGACGGAGTACGCGTTTGAGACGCTTTCCGAGGGAACGCCGACGGTGGAGTACTACACGTTCCGGGACGGCTTTGACACGCTTGCCTACACATTCGAAGCGGACGAGCTGGACGAGTACCGGACACGCATTTTAGACAGCGAGATGGCGAGGGAGAAGGCAGCGGATGCCTTCGAAGACGGGCTGCTGCCCGTGGCATTTGCCGCAACGGATTACGGATATGAGGAACGCGGTGTACTGAGCGGAAGCAGCGTCCGTTACATCCGGTATTACTACACCGGGAAGGTGACGGGAAGCATCCTGATGAAGTATGAGCAGGGCGAGTTTTTTGACCTTCGGGTCTACGCGCTCGGCGACGCGGAGGGCAACGTTTATGCGGACGGTGTCCCGGGGGCGGAAGCGGAGGAATCCAGCCTGATTCTTTATGATTATGACGACTACGGCGTCTGTGTGGCGGAGCGTTCCGGCGCGCAGAGCATAGCGCTTGAATATGATTTCACCGACATTGCGTATGACGGGGAAAATGACACGGTGCGCCACGAGTGGCAGCAGTTGATGCCGTACCTCGAAGCGGCGCCGAAGAAGGTTGAGGAAACGAAACCGGACGCCGGCGAGGAAGGCGGTGACGACGGCGAGGATGACGAGGACGGTGACGCGTCATGAAAAAGAAGTTCCGTCGCATCCTGCTGATTGCAGCGGTTCTTCTTGCGCTTGCCGGAGTCTTTGTATGGTCAGTGCTTCGTTCCGGCGACGGATTCGGTCTGTTCCGAAGAAACAAAACGAAGAACGGCCTCGTGCCGGTGAAGCTCGTGTCGGTGTATGACGGGGACACCATCCTTGTGAAGATGCCGGACGGCAGCGAGGAAACGGTGCGGCTTCTGATGATTGACGCTCCGGAGAGCAAGCACCCGGACGAAACGAAGAACACCGAGGCGGGCAGGAAGTCTGCGGAGTTTCTGAAAGGCCTTTTAAAGAAGAATCAGAAGCTGTACCTCGAATATGAGGACGAGACGAACAACCGGGACAGTTACGGGAGACTTTTAGCATTTGTATGGCTGAAAGATTCTACATCGGTAGAATCGTTGTATATAAAGGAAAATATGGTGAACGCGATAATTCTTTCAAACGGACACGCGGAGTTTCACCTGTACAATAACGGCAATCCGGTGAACGAGAATTACCGAAGAATTTTGGAGGAAATCCGATGACGGAACGATGGTATGAAACCGATTCCTATACAACCGATTTCGATGCGACAGTGCTTTCCGCGGAGCAGGCGGACGGCGTTACGAAGGTCGTCCTGAACGGTACCTTTTTCTTCCCCGAGGAAGGCGGACAGTCACAGGACCGCGGTACGCTCGGGGGCTTCCCGGTTACCGATGTGCAGATTAAAGACGGTGTAATCGTTCACATTGTGGCTTGCCCGACTCGGGTTGGAGAAACCGCAGCTGATTCGATGCAGGAGAAAACCACAGCCTGCGCGATTCACGCGGGAGAAACCATACACGGAACGGTGGACTGGGATTTTCGATTCAAAAACATGCAGATGCATTCGGCGGAACATATCTTTTCGGGTCTTGTGTTCCGGCTGTACGGCTTTGCTAACGTGGGCTTCCATCTGAGCGAGAACAGCGCCACGATGGATTACAACGGCGTGCTCACCGAGGAAGATGTTACGCGGCTCGAAATGCTAGCTAACAGGACGATTATCGAGAATCATCCGATTCGCGCCTGGTATCCGTCCGAGGAGGAACTGAAGACGCTTTCATACCGCAGTAAGAAGGCCCTCACAGGACCGATCCGTCTTGTGGAGGTGCAGGATGTGGACCTTTGTGCCTGCTGCGTTCCCCATGTGAGAAGCACCGGCGAAATCGGCTGCATGAAGATTCTTTCGAGAGAGAATTATAAGGGCGGCGTTCGGCTGCATTACATCGGCGGATTCCGTGCAATCGAGCATTACGGGGCAGCCCTTAAACTAATCGGAGACGCCGGACAGCGTCTTTCCGTTAAGCCGGACGGCATCGTTTCAGCAATCGAAAAGCTGATTTTAGACAATAAGGAACTGAATTACCGTCTCGTTGAGGCGGAGCGTGCCACGGTGGATTCTAAGATTCGTGACACATATAGTGCGGCGCCTTCGGAGAACTTTCTTCTGTTCCTTCCGGGGGACGGAGCAATTCTGAGATATGCCGCCGACACGGCGGAGCAGTACTGCACCGGTACCTGCGCGCTTTTCGCAGGCGATGACGAAAGGGGCTATCGTTATCTGCTTGAGAATCCGAACGGAAGCGTAACGGAATTACAGGCTTTGCTTAAGACAGAACTTGCCGCCAGGGGAGGCGGCACGGAGCATTCCGTGAGCGGACGCGTAACCGCAACGGAGGAGGATATTAGCACACTTCTTAACCGGTTGGGGTTCCGGTAAGAGGAGACCGCAAGGGTCGCCAAAAGGCCGCAAAGCGGCAGAGAAGGGGTATTATGGAGGTTTACCAGGGACATAAGATTTCCGGGCAGATTGCCATCGGAACCATCTATCTGCGCCGTGAGGAGCAGGAACGGATAGTGCCGGAGACGGTTTCGGACGCTGAGGCGGAGGTTACCCGCTACGAAGAGGCCGTTAAGAAGGCGGCTTCGGATCTTCGTGCGCTTTCAAGCAAGGCGGAACAGAACGTCGGCGCATGGAATGCGCGGATTTTCGAAGTTCATGCCATGATGACCGAGGACGTGGACTACCGGGAAGAAGTTACCCGTACCATAAAGAGCAAAAATTTGTGCGCAGAGTATGCGGTGTTCCTGACGGGAGAACATTTTTCGAAGATGTTCTCCGATATGGAGGATGACTATTTCCGCGCCCGTGCGCAGGATGTGAAGGATATTACGGACCGGCTTATCCGGACGCTCCGCGGACAGACCCGCGCGGAGGACCCGGACGAGCCGCATATTTTAGTGGTCGGCGAGCTGACGCCGGACGATCTGATCCGGCAGGTGCGGAGCCGAATTCTGGGCATCGTCACCGAGCGCGGTACGGCGTATTCGCACGCGTCGATTCTTGCCCGCAGCATGGGCATTCCGACGCTTTCCGGAATCTCTCCCGACCCCTCGTGGAACGGAAGAAAGGCAATCCTTGACGGCATCCGCGGCACGTTGATTATCAACCCGGACCCTTCGACCGTGAAGGAGTACCTTGGCATTCTTTCGGAACGTGCGGAGCGTGAAGCGAAACAGAAGAGCAGCCGCACGGAACCCGCCGTCACGAAGAACGGTAAGAGGATTCCGTTACTTGCGAACATCGGCGACCTTTCCGAACTGGAGACTGCGAAGCAGTACGGCGCGGAAGGAATCGGCCTGCTTCGGACAGAGTTCCTGTTCTTGAACGCCGCGCAGGTTCCTTCGGAAGAGGAGCAGTACGCATTCTACAGAAAAGCCGTTGAAACAATGGGAGACCGCCCGGTTGTAATCCGTACGATCGATATCGGCGCGGACAAGCCGGCGCGCTGCATTCCGATGCCCGAGGAGGACAATCCCGCCCTCGGAAACCGTGCCATCCGGATTTCGCTTTCAAACCGTGAACTGTTCACTGCGCAGCTCCGTGCCATTTTCCGCGCGGGCATGCACGGAAACGTCTCGGTACTGTATCCGATGATCACCTCCGAGTGGGAGATGAAGGAAATCGCGGAAATTGAGGCCGATGTGAAGGATTCCCTCAAAAATGACGGTTACACCCTTGCTCCCGTGCGCCGCGGAATCATGATCGAAACACCCGCTGCGGCCGTATTAAGCGACCGGCTTTCGGAGTATGCGGACTTCTTCAGTATCGGCACCAATGACCTTGCTCAGTATGTGCTGGCCGTGGATCGGAAGAATTATGCACTGGAGCGGTATTATAACCCGCGCCACGAGGCGATTATGCGCTTAATCGCCGCGACAATCGGCAACGCGCACAAAAAAGGCATCCCGGTGTCCGTCTGCGGCGAACTGGCGGCCGATACGGACGTTACGGAGCAATTAATTGCCCTTGGAGTCGATGAATTGTCGGTTTCTCCGTCACTTTTGACAGAAGTGCGTCAGGCGATCCGCGAAAGTAACGTCTAAGCCTTACGGCATATAGCTTTTCGGATATTCGAAAAATGTAAAAAAATGCACAATTTGTGAACAAAATGTGTTGACAACCGCCGGTAATCGTGGTAGTTTTAAGATGCAGTCAGGTGGATAGACAGACCTACAAGTCGTGTATTTTCAGGGCTTGCCGGTTTGTTTTTTGTTTTTTGGGAGCAATCTTAAGAACGGCGGTTGATGTGCAAAAGATTTTTTAAGGAGGTACTGGTTCATGACTGGNNNAAGTGGTTCAACGCAGAAAAAGGTTACGGCTTCATCACAGGCGAAGGCGGCGAGGATGTATTCGTACATTTCTCCGCTATCCAGAGCGAAGGCTTCAAGACTCTTGAGGAAGGCCAGAAGGTTTCCTTCGAGACCGAGCAGGATCCTAAGGATTCCAAAAAGCTCAGAGCTGTCAACGTTGTTGCTATGTAATTGATAATTGCATCGAAACAGTACGTGAACGCACAAAAGAAGAGCTGCAGAAATGCCTGCAGCTCCTTTTTTGTGCTTTTTCTATTATGTGCTGTGATTCCGCCGGTTTAACCGGCGAACGGTTTTTATTATCTGCTTTCCTGAACCGGCTGTGAGTTTTTATACTCGACATACTCTTCAAGGCACATGCCGAGCTGTTTCATCTCGGTTGCGGCCTCAACGCCTACGTAGCGGTAGTGCCACTGCTCGTTGGTGATGCCGGTGATGCTTGACTTGTTGCCGGGGTAGCGGAGTATGAAGCCGTACTCGTGGCAGTGCGCCTGGAACCAGGTGTAATCATACTTTTCGCCGTCGAGTACCCAGATGTCGAAGCCGAGACCGGTGCGATGCTCACTGGCGTTGCCAGGGATGGTCCGCGGCGGGTCAATGCTTCGGTCGCGGTTATTCCAGAAACGGTCCTGCGTGGCGTAGTTCCGGTAGCCGCCGGTCTGGGAAACCTTGACTCCGTGTCCCGTAGCGGCGTGATAACCTTTGCACATCTCATCGAGATGAATCAGCACTTCGCGGTTACCGCGTTCGTATTTGTCGTCTTCTTTCTCAATGACGAAATTGCGCTCGCTCTCGGCAACTGAAATCGGGTTCTGAATCGAGTACCAGTCCTCGGTCAGGATGCTGTCGATGCGGACCAGATTCTCGGGATCGCCGGTGTACTTCAGACGGTAGTTCCAGTTCACGAGCATCAGGTAGTCAACTTTCCAGTTGTCACCCGGCACGGAAACAACCTCGGTGTCGGTGGTATTGCTCTCGCAAAGCCCGATCGGATACGGCGAGGGTGTCGGTGTCGGCGTGTCGGTCGGATCCGGTGCAGCGGTCGGAGCTTCTTCCGTCGGTTTGACCGTCTGTGTTAAGGCGGCAACGGCAGTCGTGGCAGTCGGTGCCTGTTCCTTCGCGGGTTTCTTGTCGCCGGAGGTTCCGATGACGATCAGAACGACGATCAGCGCGACAACGACAATAAGAAGTATAATTTCAATCCAGCTGGTCTCTAAGGCGCGGCGCAGTGCGGAGCGCTTCTTTTTGACGGGACGACGGGTAGCCATAGTCGGAAATCCTTTCCTAAAACCCCTAATTGAGTAAAATACGACTAAAATTATACCATAAATTACAAGAAAATGATAGTTTTTTTTATAACGAAATATGATATACTGAATCCGGAAGCGGGAGTCGGGAACGACCGAATCCGCTAAAGAATATAAAGAGAGGCGTTTCTATGGCAAATGTAACATTTGACAGTTCCTTCGCATCGGCATTCCTTCGTAAGGATGAGATTGCGCAGATTAAGACCGCTGCTGAGGCGGCCAAGAAAGAATTAGTAGAAAGATCCGGAGCAGGCAATGATTTCCTCGGATGGATTGACCTTCCGGTAGCTTATGACAAAGAAGAACTGGCTCGCATCAAGAAGGCGGCAGCCAAGATCCAGAGCGATTCCGAGGTTCTTTTGGTAATCGGTATCGGCGGCTCCTATCTCGGAGCAAGAGCTGCAATCGAGTTCCTTCGTCACAGCTTTTACAACAGCGTTTCGAAGGAAATCCGCAAAACTCCCGAGATTTATTATGTAGGTAACAGCATCAGTTCGACTTACATTGCGCATCTGAAGCAGGTAATCGGCGACCGCGATTTCTCGATCAACATGATCAGTAAGTCCGGCACCACGACCGAGCCTGCTGTCGCATTTCGCGTATTTAAAAAGATGCTGATTGACAAGTACGGACGCGAAGAAGCGAACAAGCGTATCTACGCGACGACGGACAAGGCAAGAGGCGCCCTTAAGAAGGTTGCTACCGAAGAGGGCTACGAGAGCTTCGTTGTTCCGGACGATGTCGGAGGACGTTTCTCCGTTCTTACCGCAGTCGGCCTTCTTCCGATTGCCGTAAGCGGCGCGGATGTAGATCAGCTTCTTGCAGGCGCTGCGGCAATGCGCGAGCGCTGCCTTAACGATGCTTACGAAGAGAACGACGCCATGCAGTATGCGGCCGTTCGGAATATCCTGTACCGCAAGGGCAAGGCCGTTGAGGTACTTGCAAACTACGAGCCTTCGCTGCATTTCGTATCCGAGTGGTGGAAGCAGCTGTACGGTGAGTCCGAGGGCAAGGACCAGAAGGGTATCTTCCCGGCAAGCGTTGATCTGACGACCGACCTGCATTCGATGGGCCAGTTCATTCAGGACGGCGCGCGGATTCTTTTCGAGACCGTGATCGAGCTTACGAAGAGCACCGAAGAGATTGTTCTTGAGGCGGAGCCGGTTGACCTTGACGGTATGAATTATCTTGCCGGCAAGACCGTTGATTTCGTAAACAAGAGCGCGATGAAGGGAACGCAGCTTGCCCATGTGGACGGCGGCGTGCCGAACCTTCTGATCCGTCTTCCCGAGCAGAATGAGTTCTGCCTCGGCCAGCTGTTCTACTTCTTCGAATTTGCCTGCGGCGTGAGCGGTTACATGCTCGGCGTGAACCCGTTCAACCAGCCCGGCGTTGAGAGCTACAAGAAAAACATGTTCGCGCTTCTCGGAAAGCCCGGTTATGAAGAGATGCGCGCGGAACTTTTAAAGAGACTGTAAGCCGGCATCACCCGCATGCGGTAATCCGGCGGAAAGGGGAGTGTTATGTACCAGTTCGATCCGAAACAGGCAGTAGAGGAATGCGTTGCGTGGATTCGTGATTTCTTTGAGGCAAATGGCAAGGGCTGCAATGCCGTGCTCGGAATTTCCGGCGGCAAAGACAGTACCGTCGCCGCAGCGCTTTGTGTAGAGGCACTCGGGAAGGACCGTGTCATCGGTGTTCTGATGCCGAACGGCGAGCAGGCCGATATCGACTGTTCCTATCAGATCTGTAAGCACCTCGGAATCCGGCATTATGTCGTGAACATCAAGGACAGCTTCGACGGCCTTAAGAAAGCAATCGAAGGCCAGATGGACATCTCCAACCAGACGATCGTCAACATGGCGCCCCGTATCCGTATGACAACCGTTTACGCTGTGTCGCAGAGTAACAACGGCCGTGTCGTGAACACCTGCAACCTCTCGGAGGACTGGGTAGGTTACTCCACACGTTACGGCGATTCGGTGGGAGACTTCAGCCCGCTGTCGCATTTTACGGTGCAGGAGGTAAAGGCCATCGGGCGGTACCTCAATGTGCCGCTGAACCTTGTGGACAAGACGCCGTCGGACGGCCTGTGCGGAAAGACCGACGAGGACAACCTCGGTTTCACCTATGCGGAGCTGGACCGCTACATCCGGACCGGCGAGATCGAGAACGAGGAGCACAAGGCGATCATAGACCGAAAGCACAGACTCAATCTGTTTAAGCTGAAACTGATGCCCGCTTTTGATATGGGAATCGAAGTTGCGATTCCGGAAGAGTAACGAAAAAGGCTGTCGCGCCGACAATGTGTCGGGCGGCAGCCTTGTTGATTTCATAGAGATTTGATTGGTCCGGGTGTGTTATACGGCACCCGGCCGGATTTACTCGATGGCTTCGTGCTTTGAGCGGTCCTTTTCTTTTTCTTCCTTCTCGTGGCCGGCCATGAAGAGACCGAACGCTGCGCCGAGTGCGCCGCCGCAGATTCCTCCGACGATATGCGCCAGCTGCGAAACATTGTCGTCCTTGAAGCAGTCCACGACTTCGCCGCCGATGAATATGATGACGACGAGGATAAATGTGATCGGAATCTCACCGTTCTTGACGTTGGAAATCGAGGAAAGAATGATCAGCATGAATACGATTCCGCTTGCGCCGAGCACCGCCGTGTTACCCGAGAGAAGCGCGTGCAGGATAGCGGTCACAACCGCGGTGATGATGATCATCTCCGCAAGCGCGCGGCTTCCGTAACGTTCCTCCATAAGCGGTCCGAGCAGCAGGATGAAGGTCATGTTCCCCATGAAATGTGCCCAATCCGCATGCCCGATGATGTGTCCGACCGCGCGGACATAGGTGAGCGGATTCAGAAAACCGGAGCGGAACGTGCAGAACAGGTGCTTGTTCGCCCAGCCCCCCGAAATGAAGTTGATCAGAAGCGCCAGTGCGCATAGCGCGACAAATGTAAGAGTCACCGGTGCGTTGAACTTAATTCGTGAAAGAAGCTTTTTCATAATTCCTCCTCCGTAAGTATGGTTTAGGTTCCCGCAGGCAAAAGCTTGAGAATGCCGTCCTTGTGATTTTGGAACCTTTAATCTAATATAGCATGGCGTGAAAGAAATGTCAATTTGATTTACACTTTTCTGCGTGGGGGAGAGCGCTCGGTCTTGAAAAAAGAAGGCTTGTAAGGTATACTGAAAATAGTATTTCAATCACCGTTTTGAGCGGAATCCGGGAGGTACGGTTATGTGTATGAGAGTAAGAAAAGGAATCGCAAGAACGCTTGCTTTGATGCTTTCCGTAATGATGCTTTTAGAGCTCCTTCCGGGTGTGGCAAAAGCGGAGACGGTAACCCTAGCTGTAACGGGAACGTTTCAGGGAGATGCTCGGGCCACGGTTGATATGATGAATGCTTTCCGTACCGGCGGAACCTGGTACTGGAACGAGACCAATACGGAGCAGGTACAGGTTCCTGCAGGAACACTCGGAACGCTGACTTATGACTATTATCTTGAGCAGATTGCGATGCAGAGAGCACTCGAAATCGCTATCAGTTTCTCTCATACAAGGCCGGACGGAAGCAGTTGTTTTTCCTGCAGTTATAACGGTATAACATCGAACGGTGAGAATATTGCTATTGGATACGGATCGGCGGAATCCGCTTATATCGGATTTCGGGAAGATGACCAGAACTACAGCGGGCAGGGACATCGTCGTAATATGCTGAACTCAGGATTCACAAGTGTTGGAGTTGCGCATGTCGTCGTAAACGGTGTGCACTGCCATGTTCAGGAGTTCGGTTGCGCCGTATATAACAACTCCGCGGCCAATGCATTAGGTACCGAGACAAGGCAGATTTCTTTCGATTCCTCAAGGCGGACCGTACAGGCGGAAATTCCCGGCAGCAGCGGATGTACATTCAGTTATTCCGGTGAAATTGACCTTCCTGCGACGAAACTCTCGGCGAAACTTCCGAGCGACTGGTCAGGTCTTTCCGGGATTGTTGTGGATCCTTCCGGTTACACGGTTGTATGGTCTTCGGGAGATCCTTCCGTAGCAGAGATAGCCGGGACAAAGATTCGCGGAAAGAAGGTCGGACAGACAACCTTGACCGTGACGTTTACCTACGACGGAAAAACATATACTGTAAATTATTCCATAAAAATCACACCGCTTGATTTGAGTGGGCTGAGCTTTTCGGGAATATCGAGTATGCCGTATACCGGGTCGCCGATAGTATTTGAAGATTTTCCGATTATGGTTAACGGGATGACGCTTAAGAAGGATGTAGATTATACCGTCACTTATGCGAATAACGTGAATCCGGGCACCGCATCCTTTACTATAACGGGTATTGGCAATTACACCGGCAAAACAACCGTAAACTTCCAAATTACGGGTGATGGCCCGACTGGTGAGCCTACGCAGGAGCCAACCAAGGAACCAACAAAGGAGCCAACAAAGTCGCCTACACCTACGCAGGAACCGACCAAGACTCCTACGGCTACACCGACGAATGCTCCGACCAAAGCTCCGACGAACACACCTACCAAGGCTCCGATCAAGGAGCCTACAAAGCCTGCGACACCTACGCCGGCACCGACGAAGGCACCTACTCCTACAACGGAGCCGGGGAAGACGCCTACTCCTACTGAGGAGCCGTCTGAAACACCGACACCGACCGAGGAGCCGAGCGGAACTCCCGAAGTGACCGAGGCACCGGATGTAACCGAGACACCGGCTGCAACTCTTACGCCGACACAAGAGCCGACCAAGGAGATCGGTTATTCGGAGACACCTGCGGTTACCGCTACACCGACCCTCACGGAGCAGAATCCGCCGGAGGGAACCGTAATTCCGACTGCGACGGTTGTGCCGGAGAAGACCAATGAAGGTTCGCCTTCGAAGCTTTTTATGATTCTCGGCATCTGCCTGGTTATCGGCGTCGGAATCATCGTATTTGTCATTGAAAGAAGTAAATAAGCTATCCGGGTACTTACGGTACCTGAAAATACAATAATGAGGAGGCAGAAGATGATCAAAGCAGTTATCTTCGACATGTTTGAAACGCTGGTTTCGCTGTTCAACGGCCGGACCTATTTCAGCGAGAACATCGCGGAAGAGCTTGGCGTGACAACCGATGAGTTTCGCGCGGCCTGGCACGCAAATGAGACGGACCGCACCATCGGTCTCAAGACGATGGAAGAGGGCATTACAGTTACCCTGCAGGCAATCGGAAAGTATTCGCCGGAGACTGTACAGCAGATTGCGGGCAAGCGTCTCGCGGCTTTGGGCGACACATTCTCGATGATTCCGTCCGAATCAATCCGCCTTCTCAATTCGCTGCACGAGCGCGGCGTTAAGACCGGTCTTGTCAGCAACTGTTTCTCCGACGAGGCGGAGCTGATTAAGGCAAGTCCTTTGTATCCGCTTTTCGACGCGGTCAAGCTCTCCTACGAGCAGGGCATCAAAAAGCCGGACCCGCAAATCTATTACCGCATTATGGCAGAGCTCGATGTCGAGCCGGAGGAATGCCTCTATGTCGGTGACGGCGGCTCCAACGAACTCGCCGTCGCAAAGGAAATCGGCATGAAGCCCGTGCAGGCGCTCTGGTTCCGTCCGCTCATGTTTGAGCCGCACATCCCGAGCCCGGTGTATGACGAATACCCGCATGCCGAGGTCCAGGCGGACGTGCTGAATTATCTGGAGAGCTAGGATGGAATTCTTGTCCGCCTCGTGGAAAATGTGAAAGAAAAGAAGGAAAAAGTAAGGAAAAGAGCCGATATTCTACTGATGTAGAATGTCGACTCTTTTATCTTTTTAAATGAATGATTGATATCCGGATATTTGTGCTCATTTTTCGACTCGGTTTTTTACTGCTGCCCACTAACCACGAGGGTTTACATTTTTCGGAGGAATCGAAAAGGCGAAAAAGCCTATGAAGAAACCGATTTGGAATATTTCATGGGAACACTTTCTTTTTTGATTTCCAACGGAAACTGTCGTAGAGCAGAGTTCGTGGGCAAATGACAGAGCCACGATTCTACGAGATTTCAAATTCTGACAAAACAGTAGGAACCCATAACCTGATGCCGGAATCTCAAACATACGAGATGTCAAATCTTGACAAAACAGTAGGAAGCCATAACCTGATGCCGGAATCTCAAACATACGAGATTTCAAATTCTGACAAAACAGTAGGAAGCCGTGTCTCGAAACAAGTCGCACATATGAAAATATGAAAACAGCGGGCTGCAATCTGCAGTCCGCTGTAAGCTTTCAGGCATAAAAAACGAAGTATAAGTTTCCGAATTCGAAATCCCGGGCTTAGTGCCCCGGTCATTAGTTCTCCGGAAGCTTCATATCGTCCTTCTTAATCCAACCGGCCTTCCGGAGTACTTCGCAGAAGACGACGGAGAGGATGGCAGGAAGAACGAAGCAGATAAGCACGAGGCCGATCCATTCCTTCGCGCCGGGGGTTACGCCGGTAGCGGTCCAGCCGGTGATGACACCGATCTGACCGACAAGTCCGCAGGTACCCATACCGCCGCAGACCGGAGCGCCGTCCATGTGCATTTCGAAGAGGCAGGTCGAAAGAGGACCGGTGATAGCGGAAGCAAGAATCGGCGGAATCCAGATGCGAGGATTCTTCACGATATTACCCATCTGCAGCATGCTTGTGCCGAGGCCCTGGGAAACGAGACCGCCGACACCGTTCTCACGGAAGCTCATTACGGCAAATCCGACCATCTGTGCGCAGCAGCCCGCAACCGCGGCGCCGCCTGCAAGACCGGAGATTCCGATTGCCGCGCAGATTGCAGCGCTCGAAATCGGAAGCGTCAGCGCAATACCGATAACGACGGAAATCAGAAGACCCATAACGAACGGAGCCTGGTCGGTCGCCCAGTTGATGAAGGTTCCGACTTTGCTTGCCGCCCAGCCGATGTGCGGTGCGCAGAGGATGGCAAGAAGGCCGCCGCTGAAGATCGTAACGAAAGGCGTAACCAGAATGTCAACCTTCGTCTCTTTGGAAACGAGCTTACCGAGCTCGGTAGCGATGATCGTGATCAAAAGAACGGCAAGCGGTCCGCCCGCGCCGCCTTC
>DBWJ01000035.1 GCA_002308955.1 Lachnoclostridium sp. UBA1241
GAGGTAAACCAGCTGAACCGTATCAAGCTGATGCTCTCCGTTGCACAGAAACGGGCAAAGGAAGGCATCGGAATCAGGTAAAAAAGAAAGCCCCGTTCATACGCAATGTCATTAAGTTAAGAAAAATAATTGCCTGAGACGAAAAACTCCCGCCGATTTTTGAGCAATTCAAAAATCGACGGGGGTCTTGTATATGTAATACCATGCGTCTCCGTCTTCGTGCGCATGGTCGAAAACAAATCCCGCTTTTTCAAACGCTTTCTGCGAGGGGATATTGTTCGGAAATATCACCGCATTCGCCCTTTCGATCCTGTGGCCTATAATTGCCTCTCCGTCAGAGATCAGCTCGCAAAGTAGTGCAGAGCCGTATCCCCCGCCGCGCTTGTCCGGCTTGACAAGCAGTTCCATTATCGTAAAGCTTCCCTCGTAAAGACAGAGATCAACTGCCGCAACGGGCTCATTTTTATCAAAAACGATCTTGCACCAGAAGTCTTTTCCGGGTACCATACCGTCCTTAATCCGGTAATTGTACTCCGCGAGCCACCCGTCGTCAAGTCCCGCGAACCGCGCCGCGTCATCATCGATCCAGTCTTCGATAAACGTCATATCAGGCGAATAATCTTTCCAGACAAACATTACTTGCTCCTTTCTCGTTCCTATGCAATCCATTCAAACAATGCAACGATCAAAGGAATCGTAATGATGCTCGAAAGCGTACAGAGCGCAAAAATCTGAGAGGCTGTCTCCACATCGCGCCGGAACTTTCTTGCGAACAGAATCGTATTGGTTGCCGTCGGGCACGAGGTCACAATCAATATGTATTCCTTGATGTCGTGCGGCTGCGGCAGAAACGTAAACAGGCCAATCAGGCAGATTGGAAACACAATCAGCCGTAAGAATACAATGTAGTAATTGCGAAGCCGCAAAAAGCTTCCGAGCAGGTTGACCTTCGCAATCAGCATGCCCGCGACAAGCATCGCAAGCGGTGTATTCATGTCGGCCAGATAGCTGCAGGTCGTTGTAATCGGTTTCGGAAACGTGATTCGAAGAAAATAGCACGCAAGTCCGATGAAAACACTGATGACTGTCGGATTTGCAAACAGCTTCAGAACCGTTCTCGGCGTGAACTTCGTTCCGTTTGCCCTTTGTAAAAGCGCCACGCCGAATGTCCAGACAGCAAGCTGGAACATCATCAGGTAGGTATTGCTGTAAAACACGCCGGTTGTACCGNNCCGCCATAATAAGCGGAATTCCCATGAACCCGTTGTTCGGGAAGCACGCGGCGAACTGTTCGACGTCCGCGTTCTTCTTTTCACTGCTGATGCGTGCAAGAAAAGATACAATTATCCCCATTACCATGGCAATCGAAGCTAACCCGAGAGCTACAAGGAGAAGTTTCGCATTTTCCGAAGAATACTCCTGCTGATAAGTCTTCAGGATCAGCGCCGGCGTAACTATATACAGAAGTACCGTCGTCATGTCGTCGGCCGTGCGCTCCGCAACGAAGCGGAATTTATAAAGGCAGAACCCGATTGACATGATCAGGAACATGATAAAGACTTGATTGGCAAGCGTAACCGCAGTATCCATTGTGTGCTCTTTCTATAATGCCGTAATATCGAACAAATTACTTATCTAAACCCGCTTACATCGTTTCCTTCGAAAGCGATTCCATCATTCCGTAATACCAGCCGGTGATTCCGTCCTTCTTGATGTAATACCCGCGGCTCGTCTTCGCGACGATCGACACGATATCGCCGTAGGTTACCGGAATCTGGTAATCCGTAATGTCCTCCGAATACCAGGTGCCGTCCTTCTGATGCAGGAAATCCGCGGGAACCCAGAAGTTCCGGTCGGTCTTATCCTGCTTACAGTATACAAAGTCATCCGTGCGCCGAAGCGGGATCACTTCGTTGTTCGGCGCCGTTAAGGTATGCGCGTTCTCTCCGATCATCTGACTGTTCAGAATCTTCCCCTTCGGAAGCGAATCCTCGCGGAAAATCTCAAAGTCATCCGCCCCGCTGTTCGGAATCACAAGGGCATTCAGCTGCCCGTCACGCTGCTCCGAAATGCCGCCGTTCATCGAAATGATGCGCCGCTGGCGGTTGATAATCGGGTTCGTATCGCGCTTCGTGAGGTCGTATCTCGTAACCGGCCAATGCCCCACCACAACGTACTTATCGAAGGAGAAGCCTTTCTCGAGAAATGCGTCGGCCTTTATCACGTCGACCGGCTTCATCTCCTCAAGCGGTCCCGGCAGGATCTGCGCGTGGGCGAACACAAACCGCTCCGTCTCGAGTATATGCGGCATAGCGCAGACAAATGCGATCTCTCTCTCATAAAGCACCCGGAGACTCTGCTTTACAAAGAACATATTCGTATCCGGGCGAAGCGTTATCTCACTCGTCTTGCACATATCCCAGATCAGCCCGCTTTTCTTTGAAAGCACATACTTAAGAAGCTCCTCGTTCCGGTCGTTGCGGATCAGCTCCTTACAGATGATGTCGCGGTTTCCGAGAAGCGTATAGACAGGATTCACCTTCGAAAGTTCCATGACGTGTCTGAGCGTTCTAAGGCTGTCCGGGCCCTGTTCCACCAGGTTTCCGAGGATGATAAGGATGTCATTTCGCGTATAGCGAAGCTTCGCCAACATACGGGTGAACACCTCGTCGTTGCCGTTCAGATCGCCGATTACAATGATTCTTTTCGTTTCGTCCAGAACCGGACGAAGAATCGATACCACCATCTCTTACTCCGTCTTTCTATTACGCCAAATGCTACATCCACACGGCACAGCGCCGTGATATTACACATTTTTACTGCACCCGCTTGCAGACAATCACAAGTCTTCCGTCCTCCACGTAATGGTCGCAGGTAACGAGGGAAATCAGCTCGTCGCCCCACTCCGCCGTAACGCCGGTGGAATACAGGGAAAGCTTTGCCATCTCCCGCAGATATGTATTAAACTGGTTCTCCGTCAGAACGCCGCCGTACTGATAGAACCGGAAGCCCTCCTCGTTCACCTTGAAGACACGGGAACGGCTCACATACATAACCTGATAAACGCCCTCGCTGACCGCCGTGTTGAAATACACGTACGGATGCTCCTCGCAGTACGACTTCTTCAGATATCCGGGCAACGACCCGAAATTCATTCCGTCGTTCATGTTGTGACCGTATATGATATAATTCTGGCTCTTTCCGATCTGCGTCGCCGCATCGAGGAAAGGAAGCCCGCGGTGCTCATACTGCCCGCTGAAATTCTTCCAGAGATACTTGTCATACCATTCCGGCGTGAACATCACCGGTCCGGACAGCAGCGTATCCGGAATCTCCAGATATCCGATGCAGTCATGGTTGAATTCGGTGAGATACGCGTACTTCTCGCGCCAGGTTACGCTGACTTCATCGTCGAAGCGGGACACATATCCGATAAGCTCGTGCGCCTCTTCATCCGGGAACACAAGAACGTCCCGGTTCTCCGGCGAAGAAACCGTCTTCTTCTGCGCGTCGGCCGCAATACCGCCGCCGATCGCGTCACTGAGCTCGTTCATGCTCTTCTTATACCGGAAGCTTCCCACATAGTAGAAGGAAAGCTCAATTACGCACACTAAAAAGACCGCGCCGCAGATTAACGTCATGAAGTCCAGAATAAAGTTCTTCTGCCGTTTCTTAACGTCGCTGCGATACTTCTCGGCCTGCTTAAAAAGCGTCTCTTTCTCCTCGCGTAAAATGTGATCTCTTTCGGTCATAATCCCCTCTCCTTGAAACCAAACACATATTAACATATTCACAAAAAAATATCTACTTTTAATATTTTTTGTATAGTATTTTCCGGAGTGATATGTTAGAATATAGGGCGATGAATTTTCCTCATGAAAGGAGTTTTGTTCGTATGATTTATACTCAGGAAGTTGAAAAGATGTGCACGGTAGCGCAGGGTGTTCATCACGGCTGTGCTCCTATCCCTGAAGAAGCAAAATGGATTCAGGCGAAGGAAGTTAAGGACATCTCCGGCTTTACCCACGGTGTAGGCTGGTGTGCACCGCAGCAGGGCGCTTGCAAGCTGTCCCTCAACATTAAAGAAGGTATCATTCAGGAAGCTTTGGTTGAGACCATCGGTTGCTCCGGAATGACCCATTCCGCCGCTATGGCTTCGGAAATTCTTCCGGGTCTTACCGTTCTCGAAGCACTGAACACCGACCTTGTATGCGATGCTATCAACACCGCTATGAGAGAGCTGTTCCTTCAGATTGTATACGGTCGTTCCCAGAGCGCATTCTCCGAGGACGGTCTTCCGGTTGGTGCCGGTCTTGAAGACCTCGGTAAGGGTCTCCGCTCCCAGGTTGGTACGATGTACGGTACCCTCAAGAAGGGTCCCCGTTACCTCGAGATGGCTGAAGG
>DBWJ01000061.1:0-13454 GCA_002308955.1 Lachnoclostridium sp. UBA1241
CGCAGATTGATGACTACAAAACTGCGGATATTGGATTCATCTTCCAGAACAAGAATCTTTTTCATAATATGCGTCCCCTTGTTACTAGTTTAATATCGTAAATCACCACAGACAGCTTCCAGAAGCGTCCGATGACAATTAATCAATTTAGTATAACATGGATTTTACAGAAATGGTAGTCAAAGTTTCAAAAATCTTCTCAACATTTTGCATAAAAATGACACAAAGGCACCGACCAAACCACAAAATCCGGGATTTTGGAACAGGAAGGCAAGAGAATGATTGATTATTCTGCCCCAGCCTGTTACAATGTCTCACATGGATACGAGAAAAAACAAGGTAATCGGCATTCTTGCTCACGTGGATGCGGGAAAAACAACTCTGTGTGAGGCTATGCTGTACCTTTCGGGAAAACTGAAAAAACTGGGACGGGTGGATCATCGAGACAGCTTTCTGGATAATCACAGTCTGGAGAGAGATCGCGGCATCACTATTTTTTCCAAACAGGCTTTGCTGAGCCTGCCGGAAAGTGACCTGACGCTTCTGGATACGCCTGGTCATGCGGACTTTTCTGCGGAGATGGAACGCACACTTCAGGTACTGGATTGCGCAGTGCTTGTCATCAGCGGAACAGACGGAGTGCAGGCCCATACAGAGACTCTGTGGCGACTGCTGAAAAGGTACCGGGTCCCCTGTATTCTGTTCGTTACGAAAATGGACCTGCCGGGATCTGACCGGGAGGTGCTTTTGTCTGCGCTGAAAAAGAGGCTTGACGAGGCTTGCGTGGACTGGAGTGATACTGCAGACCGGGATGAGCGGATTGCCCTATGCAGTGAGGAAGTTCTGGAAAAATACCTGAGCAGGGGAAGTTTGGCGGAAGACGATGTGGCTGAGCTGATTCGCCGCCGCTTACTGTATCCGGTCCTTTTCGGATCGGGACTGAAGCTGGACGGCGTAGAGGAACTGCTTGCGGTACTGGACCGCCTTGCTCCGGCGGCGGAGGATATCGGCAACTTTGGCGCACGCGTTTTCAAAATTGCCCGGGATCCGCAGGGAAACCGTCTGACCTATGTGAAGATTACCGGGGGAGAGCTGCGTGTACGCACACCGCTCTCATATGAGGACGAACACGGTGTACCGCATGAAGAAAAGGTCAATCAACTGCGGCTGTATTCGGGGCTGAAGTTCGAAAGTGCGGAAGGCGTGCATGCGGGACAGGTCTGTGCGATAACCGGATTGAATGCAACGTGGCCCGGTCAGGGGCTTGGCGAAGAAGCCAACGCGGACGCTCCTGTGCTGGAGCCGGTACTCAGCTATCGTGTGATTCTGCCGGAAGGTATGGACAGCGCTGTGATGCTGCCGAAACTTCAGCTCCTGCAGGAAGAGGACCCGCAGCTGCATGTCGTGGCACAGCCGCGAAGCGGCGATATCGCCGTACGCCTGATGGGCAAGGTCCAGACAGAAATCTTTAAAAGTCTGGTTCGCGAACGATTTGACGTGGAACTGGAACTGGACAAAGGACGGATTCTCTACCGGGAAACCATAGACGATACCGTGGAGGGCGTGGGACATTTTGAACCGCTCCGGCACTATGCGGAGGTGCATCTTTTTGCAAAGCCGCTGCCTACCGGAAGCGGACTTAAGTTTGATACCGAATTAAGCGAAGACCTTCTAGCCGGCAACTGGCAGCGTCTGATTCTCACACATCTTGCCGAGAGGCGGCACCGCGGAATTCTGACCGGTTCCCTGCTAACCGACGTGCAATTCACGCTGGTAGCCGGCAAAGCGCATCCGAAGCATACCGAAGGCGGAGATTTCCGGCAAGCGACCTACCGTGCCGTCCGTTCTGCCCTGATGCAGGCGGGCTGCATTCTTTTAGAGCCGGAATATGCATTTCGTATGACCGTTCCGGAGGAATCTCTCGGACGTGTGATGCACCGACTTGACCAGATGCTTGCTTCCTTTGACCGGGAGGCGGACAACGGCGACGGCAATGCCGTATTGAACGGGGTCGCGCCGGTATCGCTGTTCCGAGCAATGCCCGAAGAACTGCCCGCATTAACTAAAGGCCGTGGGCATGTAACCTGGCGATATAACGGATACCGCCCCTGCCATAACCCGGAGGAGGTCATTGCCGCGCGCGGTTACGACCCGGATGCCGATCTTTCGAATCCTTCCGGTTCGGTATTCTGTTCAAACGGGAGTAGTTTTTCGGTTCCATGGGATGAAGTTCCTGCATATATGCATCTTCCATATGTCGTTAACATGAATGCTTCCGACGAAGAAATTCTCCCGGCAAATGTGACCCCGACGGGGAATCTGACCGAAGCCCTTGACCTCGCCCTCGGAACGGAGGAAATCGATAGCATTCTAAAAAAGAGCTCACATGCCAATGCGCGCCCCGGAAAGCGAATGCCGGAACGAAAGCCGGAACCCAAGCTCTACCGCGGTGCGGAAACGAAGCATCTAAACGGCCCCGCATATCTGCTTGTCGACGGCTATAACATCATCCACGCATGGCCGGAACTTGCTACGCTTGCCGCAACCAATCTGGACGCTTCCCGCTCGAAGCTTCTTGATATTCTCTCAAACTATCGGGGCTTCCGGAATGAAGAAATCATCGTCGTATTTGACGCCTATAGGGTAAAAGGTCACGGTGAGGAATACTTCAATTACCATAACCTGCACGTCGTCTTTACAAAGGAAGCAGAAACCGCCGACCGCTTTATAGAGCGTTTCACCCATCAGAATGCCTCTAACCGCCGGATTCGTGTGGCAACCTCCGACGGCCTTGAACAGATCATAATCCGCGGCGAAGGAAGCCTCGTACTCTCCGCCCGTGAACTTCTCGAGGAAGTCCGCGCAACTGAAGCAAACATCCGGGAACATCTACAGAACAACTAAAGGGCACCCCTCGCAATTCGTTTGGGGACAAATCCGCAGTGTGCCAAAGGAAAAGGGCCGTTGCATTTGGTGCAACAGCCCTGTCTTTGTGTCTTGTTATTCCGGTTCTTCCGTTCCCGGAAGTTGATTGTTCATCGGAGCATCGGTCACACTGATCTTCTTACCGTTCCGGATGGCCTTCACATCACTCTTAAACTGTTCCCAGTTTTCATCATTGACAAAGAACAATGGACAGAATCCGCCGTTCTTTTCGTAGTGCCGGAACACCTTCTTCTCAGTCAGCCCGAACTTCTTGCAAAGCGTTGCAACAAGCTTGCAAAGGCTCGTATACGTTGCGGCGCTCATCGAGCCGTCGGCTCCGGTGATGCAGAACTCAATCGAGATGGACTTGAAATTGCTTCCGGCTACCGCGAGAGCGATCTCATTTGTCGGAATGCACTGATAAATCTTTCCGTCCAGATCGACGATGAAATGCACGCTCTGCCGTTCATCGTTGTTTTTCTTGTCCTTCAGGCTTTCGTAATAATCACGCTGTTCCTGCGCCGTCTTACCGAGCGTATTGTTGGAATGTATGATAATCTCGTCAACGGAATCCAGCCGTTCACCCGGTCTTGCGAACCGGCTGATGGAAAGAAGGCTTTGCGAAATCTTGACATCTTCCGCTTTGCTCAGAATTCCGTTGTCCGAATGCCGGAATATGGCGGTCACGACCTTCACCAGAAGAATCAGCACCAATACGGCGATCAGCGCGAGAAATGCCAACGTGACATATTTCCGTATTATTCTCTTCCGGCGGCGTCTTCGACGCCACTCTGCTTTTGACATAACCATGGGAAAATCCTCTTAAACTGCCTTTACTCATCCACGCTGTAGTTCGGAGCTTCTTTCGTAATATGGATGTCATGGGGATGGCTTTCCTTCAGGGAAGCGGCGGAAATCTTTACGAAACGGGATTCGTTCCGAAGCGTCTCTAGATCCTTAGCGCCGCAGTAACCCATACCGGAGCGGAGACCTCCGAGAAGCTGGAATACGGTATCCTCCACCAGTCCCTTATATGCCACACGACCTTCAACACCTTCCGGAACAAGCTTCTTTGCGTTGCTCTGGAAGTAGCGGTCCTTACTGCCGTTCTCCATAGCGGCGATGGAACCCATGCCGCGGTAAACCTTGTATTTTCTTCCCTGATACAGCTCGTAGTCTCCGGGGCTCTCCTCGCAGCCTGCGAAGATGGAACCCATCATGCAGACATTAGCGCCTGCGGCAAGGGCCTTCGTAATATCTCCGGAGTACTTGATTCCGCCGTCACCGATAATCGGAATGTCGTATTTCTTAGCGGCTTCATAGGCATCCATAATCGCGGAAATCTGCGGTACGCCGATACCTGCAACGATACGGGTCGTACAGATGGAACCGGGACCGATACCGACCTTAACGCAGTCAACGCCGGCCTTGATCAGCGCTTCGGCGCCCTCTGCGGTTGCCACGTTACCGGCAATGATCTGAAGGCTGGGATATGCGTCGCGGATCATTTTAACGACACGGATTACATTTGCCGAATGGCCATGTGCGGAATCGACTACAATCGCGTCAACCTTAGCCTTTACAAGCGCGTCAACACGCTCCAAAACATTGGCAGTTACACCGACGCCGGCTGCGCAAAGCAGTCTTCCCTGGGAATCCTTCGCGGCAAGCGGATACTTAATGGCTTTTTCGATATCCTTTATCGTGATCAGGCCTTTCAGGTTGCCTTCATCGTCGACAATCGGAAGCTTTTCCTTACGCGCTGCGGCAAGAATCTTCTTGGCCTCCTCGAGGGTAACGCCTTCCTTACCGGTGATCAGTCCTTCGCTTGTCATGGATTCGCTGATCTTCTTCGAAAAATCGGTCTCGAACTTCAGGTCACGGTTCGTAATGATACCTACGAGCTTACGGCCTTCGGTAATCGGAACGCCGCTGATACGGTACTTGCCCATCAGTTCATTGGCATCCTGCAGCGTATGATTGGGAGAAAGGGAAAACGGGTCACTGATAACGCCGTTCTCGGAACGCTTTACCTTGTCAACCTCCTCTGCCTGTGCTTCGATTGACATGTTTTTGTGAATGACACCGATGCCCCCCTGTCTGGCCATGGCGATTGCCATGCGGTGTTCGGTTACGGTATCCATACCCGCGCTCATAAGCGGAATATTAAGGGTAATGGAATTGGTCAGTTTCGTGGTAATGTCCACTTCATTCGGGATTACTTCTGAGTAGGAAGGAACCAAAAGTACATCATCAAAAGTAATGCCCTCACCGATCAGTTTTGCCATAACAGCTTCCTCCTTTATATAAAAATATTATTAACGTTATAAAATCACCTTTCGGGGAGATTTTTTCTTCATAAACTGAAGGAAATTCTCATCCGGCTCGAAAAGAATCTTCTCCGGGCCCTTCTCCCCTTTTGTGAAAATCGCATAGACCTTCTTTCCTTCCTCGCGGGAGGTGTAGTCGGCGGCCTTCAGCTCGAGATGCTTGTACCCATCGAGCGCGGCGTCTCCAACCGGCGCAACAACATCGGTCTTTTCAAGATCAATGCGCTTCAGGTGCTTTCTCGTGCTTCCGCTGTACACGACATCGAAATCAATCTGTCCGTCTACAAAAATATATTCATACTCTGCCTTGAACTTGGGCCACTGATTGGCAACAAGCACAAATGTTACAACCAAAAGAACAAACCCGAGAATCTGAACCAATCCGGTTGTGACCAGCGCGAATATTGCAACAGCGGCAATGAAGAAAAGCATAAGCCCCTTCTTTACGGAATCCGCCGTGCTCCCCTTCCGTTTTACCATACACTCGGTGTAATTACTCTCTCCGACCATCGGTCTACCCCTCCTAAGCTTTATTTCTTCTTCGGTTCTTCGACGAAAATGCTGTTCGTCTTCTGCAAAGCGCGAATCAGCGCGTCCTTCGAATTCTTCCAGTCCGCATCGGCATTGCGATAATCGAACTTGTCCGTAAACCACTCAAGGTCATCCCGGACACGCTTGAAATTTTCAACCATGATACGGCTCATAACCTCCGAAAACTGGTCGAGGTTCTTCGCGGAAAGGGATGTCGCCGCAAGCTTGTGCAGTTCCCCGTAATGCTTTAAGCAGAACCCTTTGGCTCTCGCGAATTTATCACGGAAAATGCTATCGTTATCATATAAGTAGAAAATCGTCGCCAGGTAACGCTCGTAGGTATGTCCCATGCGTTTGCAGACATAGCAGGACTTCTGCTGCTCTTCGGTATACGCATAAACCGGGTCCGCCGTATCATTTTTCTTAAATAATGAAGGCTTAACCGATTTGATCTTCGCAAGCTTCTCAAGCGTCTTCATCTGCCGGTCCATATAGGTAAGCATCATCAGACCGAGCCCGAGACGGTTCTGGTTTTTATACATCATCGGAAGATGATTCGCGCAGAAACCGATCTGGTCGGTCTCCATACGGACATCGTCCTCCATATAGCTTGCGCCCATCACAAAATCGATGGCGTCCCCCTGCAGCTTGTTATACATAAAACATACAGGGCACTCGCAATCGGCATCGAAGGCATCGTTTACGGGAATTGCATAAAGCTGTTCTTTCATGCTTTCGTTTCTCCTTTCGATTTCGGGCAGGGACAATAACGAAAAATGCTACTGCGGCTTATATCCGCTCTTCAGTGAACAAATCCGGTTAAAAACAAGAGAACCCTCTTTCGAATCCTTATAATCAACGCAGAAATAGCCGTTTCGTAAAAACTGAAAACTGTCATAGGGTTTCGAGGCTGCCACGGAAGGCTCTGCGAAAGAATTCAGTATGCGGATGGAATCCGGATTGATGTTCATGGAACCGTCTTCATTGTAGACGCCCTTTTCTTCATCAATCAGGTTCTCATACAGTCTTGTCGTTACGGGGACAGCCGTTTTTGCGTATACCCAGTGAATCGTTCCCTTCACCTTACGGTCCGCGCACTCGCCGCCCTTCGTTTTGGGGTCATAGGTTGCATGAACAACCGTAATCGCACCGTTTTCATCGGTTTCGTAACCGGTGCAGGTGACGAAATAGGCGCCCATAAGACGCACCTCATTGCCGGGGAAGAGACGGAAATACTTCTTCGGCGGTTCCGCCATGAAATCCTCGCGGTCAATATAGAGTTCCCGTCCGAAGGGTACCTTGCGGCTGCCGAGTTCGGGCACCTCCGGATTATTCGAAACCGTGATTTCTTCGGTCTGATCCTCCGGATAGTTGTCAATCACAAGTCTCACCGGATCAACGGCAACCATAACGCGGTTTTTCCTGCACTTCAGGTCCTCACGGATACAGTACTCAAGCATCGCGTAATCGACGGAGCTGTTGCTTTTCGATACGCCGGCAAGTTCCATGAAGAGTTTCAGCGATTCCGGTGTGAAACCGCGTCTTCTCAATGCAGCAATCGTAACAAGCCGCGGGTCATCCCAACCGTCAACCGTGCCATTTTCAACAAGTTTCTTAATGTATCGCTTGCCGGTTACCACATTGGTCAGATACATCTTCGCAAACTCAATCTGCTTCGGCGTATCCTCCGGCTTTTCCTTGAAACCGCACGCAATCAGAACCCAGTCGTAAAGCGGGCGATGATCCTCAAACTCTAACGTGCAGATGGAGTGCGTGATTCCCTCAACCGCATCTTCAATCGGGTGCGCAAAATCGTACATCGGATAGATGCACCAGCGGTCCTTCGTATTATGATGCGTCATATGCGCAACGCGATAGATAACAGGATCGCGCATGTTAATGTTCGGCGAAGCCATGTCAATCTTAGCTCTAAGCACCTTCGCGCCGTCCTCGAAACGCCCTTCCTTCATCTCTTCAAAAAGACGAAGGTTTTCTTCGATGCTTCGGTCACGGTACGGGCTGTTCTTTCCGGGCTCGGTAAGCGTTCCGCGATACTCCCGGATTTCATCCGCTGTAAGGTCGCACACATAGGCAAGTCCCTTTTTAATAAGCCCTACGGCACATTCATACATCGTATCGAAATAGTTGCTTGCAAAAAACAAACGGTCTTCAAAATCCGCACCAAGCCAGCGCACATCCGCCGAAATAGACTCCACGAACTCCGTTTTCTCCTTGGTCGGATTCGTGTCGTCAAAGCGCAGATTGAACTTTCCTCCGTACTTCTTCGAAAGACCGTAATTTAACAAAATGGATTTCGCGTGACCGACATGCAGATAGCCGTTCGGCTCCGGAGGGAACCGCGTAATGACCGTAGTGCACCGTCCTTCCGCCAAATCCTTTTCGATGATCATCTCTATGAAATTTCTGGACGCGTTCTCAACACACATACCGTTCTCCGTAACGCTCCGAATTTCTTCCATAAGTGCCTCCCGAAAGCGGTAAATAATTACCGCTCGATGTATATTGAAAGTTATATTACCACAACTGCATGCGAAATGGAATAGGGATTTTTCGAAATTTCAAAAAATCTTACCGGTTCGAAGTAACCTTTCCGCCGTCCTTATATTGATCGTTCTTTGCGGAGTACGGATTCACCGGTTTCTTTCCGTCATCGCCGGTAAAAAGTTCCTCACCATTCGTGGTCTTGCCGTCGTATTTGTCCATGAGTTGCTGCGTCTCGAGATCACCGAAGGTCTCAAGGGGCGTATTCAGAATCTGCTGGGTGCGTTCGTCTTCCTTGCGCTTCTGTTCCTTCTTTGCTGCCCAGACCGCGATGCCGATTAAAGTAAGAAGCAACACGACAAAGCCGATAACGGCCACAAGAGAAACCACCTTCACAACCGAAAGAACCGAAGCCATGGCTCCCTTTGCATCTGCCCGGTCTCCGAAGAAATATACAAGCCAGAAAACCACGAGACCAGCAAGCGCAAGTTTTACCATTCCGCCGGAGCTGCCTTCTCCGCCGTTTCCGCCTGCTCCTCCGTTACCGCCGTAGCCGCCTCTTCCTGCCATTTGTCTCCTCCTTCTTATCGGTACTTCCGATATATATGATAGTAAAAATCGCCTCTGGCTTCCTTAGACGTAATCTCCTTCAACTGCGCGAACAGTTCGTCGTGCGTACGGATGAAATCGATAACCTCCGGATTATACTGTAATCCTTTCAGGGATTCAAATTCGGCGAAAACCTTCTCGAACGTCTTGCCTCTTGTATAATTCCGCCCGTACGCATCGGTCGCCGCATCCATCGAGTCGCAGATTGTCAGAATATCCGTAAGAATCCGGTATTTGGAAGCCCGGTTGTCATACTCATCCGGATATCCTTTCTTTCCGTCATAACTCTTGTGGTGCCCGAGCGCAATCTCACAATAAGCAGAAAGTTTCTTGTTCTTCGAAAGAATCAATGCGCTCCACTCGGAATGCTTCCGGATCAGGGAAAACTCCGTATCCGAAATAGAACGGATCTGCGTATTGATGATGGTAGCGATACGAATCTTACCGATATCGTGACACCGTGCCGCGTTATACATAAACAGCGCGAGGTCTTCCTTATTAGAACGTACTTCCTCGCTACTCGAAACACCGAGTACACGGTAGAAAAGCTCCGGCCGTTCATCCACAAGCGGGTCTAAAATGGCCTGTGTCAGCTTGGCCGTCATGATTGTATGAATCAGCGTTGCAAGCTGGCGGTTCATCATCAGTGTATCGATGAATTCAATCGCCATGGCCTCGTCATCAATGAATTCGATGACGTCATAGAGAAGATGATACAGGCAGTAATCCATGTTCTCCCTGCATGCGCATTCCCTCGGTATCGTCTCGATGTATTTTTTTACATCGTAAAGAATCTCCGCAACCTTGCGCTGCTTCCCGTCTTTCGGCAGCCGGCTTTTCATCACCATCTGTAAAAGCGGCCTTGTGGTCAGACAGATTGCAAAGAAACGATCATTCCCGGAAAAATCATACCAGGACGTACGGGAGAAATCCACCTTCTCGGGAAGCGTTTTTGTGTACGGATAAAGCAGATTGAAGCACTCATCCGCAGAAAACCTTCCCGAATAGAACGCAAAGAGAACATAGGTCATGAAGAGTTTCGGATTCCGTTCGGATTCCGGAAGGTCAATCTCCTTCGACAGTTCGCGTTCAAAGACTTCCGCAAGGGCTGCCTGCCGCTTCTTCGGGACCTTGTCCCAATGAAGAGCCTGCATAAACATAACATTTATGCCGACCTTGTCCCGCAGTTCCCGCATGCATTCGTCGCAGTAATCCTTCGGAAGAATATCCCGGTATTGTTCGATATTCGAAAGGGCATTATACCGGCGCACAAGTTTCGTAAGATCCGGCTCCAGCTGTCTGCACTCCCGGTCGAACAGGCGGTATCCGGTTTCAATAATGAACCTTACATCCTGCAGAAAGGTCTCCTCATCCGCGTGTTCCTTACGGATCTCACGAAGCCGGTTCATACCTTCCATTACCCGCTCCGCTTCCGCCATCGACTGCTCACCAAGCGGTCCCTCCGCGGAAAGATAGGCATTATTGGCAAATGCGAAACGGCATTTTCGTTCTTCAAAACGGTCGCCCTTCTTCGCATATCGGCCGGTAAGCATACGGAGAACCGAGGATTCCATAACTTCATCGAAAAGGGAATCCTGAAAGTACCTAAGCGCACCTTCCTTCAACGCCTCGGCTTCCTCGTCGGAGGTTTCCTTTTCTCCGGAAATATACGGGAGGATCATTGCATGGATGCCTTTATCCACTTCCGCATGGTATTCACGAATCAGGGAGGACTTCCGCACAAGATGCTGCGTCCACCCCTTCTTCGTATTGGAGGAAAGGAGTTCCTGCTCTTCCACATCAATGGCATTCATACGGACCAGATAGTCTTTGTAAAATTCGGCTATGGCCTGCGGCACTCCTTTATCCCCCTTTTTCATATTTATCCTTCTCTTTCTGTTGTAAAGCGTCGCAAAACTTACTGTCCGGACATTACCGTGCGCATCTTCTGCGCCGCTTCTCTCGCGGTATCCCAGTCAATCTGACCGACATAAAGCTTTTCTCCTTTATAGGAGAAGCAATACCCATAGGTTCCGGTACAGGAAATCGCATAGGTTTCCACGGTCCAGGACGCCCCGGAATCCAATTGGCTTCGGCATAAAGCAGCTAACTGCTCCGTCGTCAGGTTCGTCTGGAAATTATTGGAAACTGCTTCCATGATATCATTGAAACTGTTCAGAATCGCAGGCGACTGCATCTTGTTGATGATTCCCTTAATCAGTTCCATCTGATTTCGACCGCGCTGGAAGTCTCCTCCGGGTACATTATAACGCTCTCTTGCAAATGCCAACGCACTCTTACCGCTCATATGATTCATTCCCGCACCATACGAATACGGTCCGTGAGTAGCATCAAATGCATATGCGGAATATACGTCAACACCCCACAGGTAATCCACAATCCGTTCCACACTGGAGAAATTCACGCGAATATAATAATCGAGCTTGATTCCGTAAACCCGCTCCAATGTCTTCATGGAAGCTTTAACTCCATAGACACCCGCGTGCGTCAGCTTATCAAAACTGTTTCCGCTGATATCCGGAATCAATACATACGCATCACGGGGCGTATTCACCAGAAGAATCTTATGCGTCTTCGGGTTCACTACCATAATGATGTTAACATCGCTTCGGCTCTTCGCGGTAATTCCGCCGTAGCAGTCAATTCCGCTGAAGTATACGGTATAATAATCTCCTGTTATGTTCTCCGCGCTGGAACGAGCCGGCATTGCCGTCATCGGAATAACAGGCGTCGGTATTCCGTCATAACCAACCGGAGTCGGTGTAACCGCATCTGTCGGTTTGCTCGGGTCAGGAGTAACATCCGGGTCCTCAATCGGTCCCGTAACCGGAGTCGGCGTAATACTCATGTTAAGCTCAGCTGCACCCTTCGGAATTTCCGCATCAAAGGAAAGCTCTTCGAGAATACGGTAATTACCGTCGAAGCCCTCCGCATACTCCGCAAGCATATCCACATAAGAGGTATCGGCTAGCATTGCCTGGATTTCTCCGGACATCAGTGCTGCAGCCACCTGGGTATAATAATCATATTCCTTAAGGCTCAAAGAAATCTTCTCGGAACTTGCAATATGCTCATAGGCTGCAAGCATGGGCGCATACTCTTCCGCAGTCTGAATTCCGTACGTGTATCCGTCCGTATCCTTCAAACGCTTCGCAGGATTATCGATTCGTACGATAACGGAAACCCCTTCAATATGATAGGTTTCACTAGCTTCCACACCGGTGATATTCTCTACTGTTTTTCTGGCGGGCTCAATGTAGGTAATAATCGCCAGGAAACATGCGGCAGCCCAGAGGATGGCCCAGAGAATACCGGGAATCAGCCCCTTCCTTCCGTCCCTGAGGAGTAACAACAGGAGGCTCGGAACCAATCCGATAATGAGAACAAGCGCAAGCAAAAGCATGTACTTGGTCGGAAGAATCGGAAAACGCACAAACTCAATCATCAGAATACCGGACATGATCATTTGAAACAGTAAAGCAACTATGCCCGTAATCCGTATGGCTCTCCAGAAACTCTTCTTTTTCAGTTTAAAACCTTTTTTCTTCTTCATAAATCTACGTACTGCGTGTCCTTTTCGGTTCTGAGACCGAAATAACACATCCGTTTACTCCGCATCCTCTTCTTCGGTCATGCGGACTGCACGGTCAAACATTTCCTCCACTTCTTTGTCCGGCTTCGCCGTGCACAATGTCACGACAACGCAAACCAGAAGGCTTACAAAAAAGCCGGGAATTATCTCATATAAACCGGATAAGGTGCCGGTAAGAACGGCTTTGTCCGGATTAATGATCATAGTGCCGCAGGCCATCGCCCAGCCGATATCCACAAGAAATCCGCTGACAATACCGCAGATGGCTCCTGCATAATTAAACCGCTTCCAATAAAGCGACAGGAGGATGGTCGGTCCGAATGCGGCACCGAACGCTCCCCATGCATTTCCGACAAGATCCATAATGCTCTTATTTCCGAGCCATGCTATCAGAAATGCGACAACACAGATAAATGCAACAACGAAACGTCCTGCCCACATGATTTCCTTATCGCTTGCTTTCTTTCGAATGGGCTTATAAATATCACTCGAAAAAGCGGACGAGGAAGCAAGGAGCTGCGAATCGGCGGTACTCATCGATGCGGCAAGAATCGCGGAAAGGAGAATTCCCGCCAGAACTGCCGGGAAAACGCCGCGGACAAGATGAATGAATGCAGTACTGGTCTTTCCGGTAAGAATCAGCTCGTCACCGAGATATCCTCTTGCCACAATACCGACTATCGTGGCCATCAGGAGGATCATAAACGTCCATGCAATTCCGATTTTCTGGGAACGTTTCATCTCCTTCTTCGAGCGAATGGACATATAACGGACAAGAATGTGCGGCATTCCGAAATATCCAAGCCCCCATCCGAGACCGGAAAGCACCGTTACGATTGCCGCCCCGTCAAGGGAACCGGTACTGAGCAGATTATAATAATGCGCGCCGAGAACCTTGTCAGGGGCAACAAATCCGGAACCGCTCATCACGATAACGGCTACAA
>DBWJ01000061.1:13487-13960 GCA_002308955.1 Lachnoclostridium sp. UBA1241
TGGAAAAAGTCCGTCCAGCACACCGCATTGAAACCGCCGAGGAAGGTATATGCGACAATAATGATTGCTGCAGCCGCCATTGCCGTCTTCCTTCCGCCGTCATTCAGATTGAATACGGTCTGGAACAAATCGCCGCACGCGGATATGCTCGATGCGGAATAAATACAGTAAACAACAATAAATACGACTGCGCAAATCGCCTGAAGCGCAATGTTCCCGCTCAGGAATCGGTTATTCAGATACTGCGGAATCGTAATCGAGTCCTTCGCCGCGATGGAAAACGTGCGAAGTCTCGGAGCAACAAACAGCCATGCAAGAAATGTTCCGATGAACAGTCCGATACTAATCCAGATCTGACTGAGACCGGATGCGTAAATTGCTCCGGGAAGTCCCATCAGTACCCATGCACTCATATCGGATGCGCCGGCAGAAAGTGCCGCCACGGGGCCGCTCATGCTGCGTCCGCCGAGGAA